>NZ_JAUZUW010000003.1:0-334921 GCF_031844245.1 Exiguobacterium sp. BRG2 | reverse complement strand
GAAGCTGAACTGTCCTTTTTTTGGTGTTCACTCATAGAAAAAGAAGAAGTCCTTCATGACGAGAAGGACTTCTTCTTTTGACCATTGGATGGGGGAAAAAGAGAATCGACTGGGGAATGTGACCCTCTTCACAATATAAGTATACCGTGAGTCTTTTTTCTTTTCCACACTTTGTTCATTTTGTCACAAAGATGTCACTCTGCTAATAACGCTTCGAATTCATCTAAGACACGTTCAAATTGACGAAGTGCGGCTTCAACTGGTGCTTTTGTTGTCATATCAACACCAGCAGCTTTTAGTACTTCGATTGGATAATCGCTTGATCCCGCTTTTAAGAAATTATTGATGTAACGTTCTACAGCCGGTTGTCCTTCTTCTAGGATCTGATCCGTCAAGGCAGCCGCCGCCGAAATGCCTGTTGCATACTGATAGACATAGTAATTGTAATAGAAGTGTGGAATCCGAGCCCACTCCAAACCAATCTCTTCATCTAATACAATCTCTTCTCCGAAGTATTTTTGATTCAAGGCATAATACGTTGACGTCAAGAATTCTGGTGTCAACGATTGTCCAAGACGCGCCGCATCATGAATTGCATGTTCAAACTCAGCGAACATCGTTTGTCGGAACAATGTTCCACGGAATGTTTCAAGTTGATTGTTCAACAGATAGAGTTTTTCTTTACGATCCGTCACTTTTTTCAATAAATAATCATTCAATAGCGCTTCATTCGTTGTTGAAGCGACTTCTGCGACGAAGATCGAATAATCGCCATATGGATATGGTTGAGATTTCCGCGTGTAGTAGCTATGAACCGAATGTCCGAATTCATGTGCGAGCGTAAAGAGATTATTGATGTTATCTTGCCAGTTCATCAAAATGAATGGTTGTGTATCGTAAGCACCAGAAGAGTATGCCCCACTCCGTTTACCACGTGTTTCCCGGACATCAACCCAGCGCTCAGACAACCCTTCTTCGAGAATATGTTTATATTCTGCTCCAAGCGGCGCGAGCCCTTCGACCATCAATTGTTTCGCTTCTTCATAAGATACCTTCATCTCGACCTCAGAAACGAGGGGGGTATACATATCGTACATGTGTAACTCATCAAGACCGAGGACCCGTTTACGTAAGGCAACATAGCGATGAAGCAATGGTAAGTGCTCATGCACCGCTTCAACCAACCCATCATAAACGGATTCAGGGATTGCATTACCATGTAAGGCTGCCGCGCGTGCAGAAGGAAACTTCCGAACATCTGCATAGAAGTTGTCTTTCTTAACTGACCCAGCAAGAGTTGAAGCGAGTGTATTCGTGTATTTCGCATACGTTCCGTACATCGCTTTAAATGCGGCTTCCCGAACAGAACGATCAGATGATTCAAGGAATGTGATGAAACGACCATGTGTCAATTCTGTCTCTTCCCCGTCTTCTCCCTTGATTTTTGGGAATGTCAAATCTGCATTATTCAGCATACCGAATGTCGTACCGGATTGACCGAGAACTTCTCCCGCCTTCGCAAGAATCGCTTCTTCCGCTTCCGTCAACACATGCTCGCGTTCTTGGTTCAACTCATCAAATGCATGACGGTACATCGCAAGGTCTGCATTTTCATTTAGATATGCTTCTATTGTTGTTTCAGGTACAGCTAACAGTTCTGGTGTCATGAAAGCAAGTGTGGCTCCAATTTGTGACGCAAGCGTCCGAGCACGGTCGTTCATAGCTTGATAGAAACTATCCGCTGTATTTTCGTCGTAACGCATGTGCGCGTATGTATAGAGCTTATAAAGACGTCTTGAGACTTCGTCTCGTAACTGTAACCCTTCATAGAGTGTATCCGCACTCTGTCCAAGACGACCCTTATACTCGACGAGTAATGGAAGCATCGCTTTTACCGATTCAAATTCTTCTTCCCACGCTTCGTTTGATGCATAAATCGATTCTAGATTCCAAGTTTCTGAAACGTCAACATCTTGACGTGTTAATACTTCTGCCATTTCCCTCACTCCTTTAATTCAGTTATACCTGTTTTCTTTTCGACAAACAATCGAAGTGCTCCTGCTAAAACAGCCGATTCGCCTCCTCGATCCGCTCTAACCATTCCGTGATAAGTAAATCGATCATCGGTCGTTCAAACGGGATATCCAATCGATGAAGTAAATGAAAGACGGCTTGTTCTAAAGCAGTAGAGGAATAAACCCCTTTTAACCGCAAAAAGACTGCCATTTGAAACTCAAAAGGATGAACGGGATACGATAATAAGTGACCGATCGGAAGAAAGACCGATGACGGCAGATTCAGAAGATGAAAGCCTGCCTCATATAATGGAAGTTTAAGCATTCGTGGAGGTAACGAAGGATAAAAAGGACGCTGTCGATAGCGCAAGACGATTCCTTGCCATCGAGCCATTGAAAATTTCCGAGGAAATGATGGAAGTTCCGTCGAAAGGAAGTCGGATAATGAAAGGGATTGAACGGTACAATAGACATAATGTTTCGCAAAAGGAACCGGATGTCGAAACCGTCGGATTTGATTGTCAACGATCAAGTCCAAATACTCATTTTCTAAGAAGGCTTGACGCATCCATCCTTGTAAACGAAATGTGACACCATGTGACGGATGAAACCCAATCCAACGAACCGTTTGTCCTTGTTTCGCATCAAGTCTTGCTCGTCTAATCCATTCATCTGCCGACATCGGAGAACGCTGAATTTCAATCCCAATCTCTTTTTCCGGAATCCACAGGTCGAAGCGTCGCTGTCCAATCGTCCATTCGGTCTCGACGCGAACGCCTGCATTCCTCAACGAATCTGCAATTCGTCGTTTCCAAGATACATGTAAGCTACTTTCTCCTGAACATGCTGAGATATGTGCAAAATGTGGTCGTCGTCCCTGCCTGACGCGCAATGGCTTCAGACAATACGGACAACGTAAGGACATCGCTTTTAATTCATGGACAGAAAACCTATGAATCAGAATGCGTTTACCTGACCCATCAATAGCTTCAAACATCAGCATCGTCCCCTTTTGCTAGAGTAGCGGTGAGAATAAGCGTGAAATTGATTCAACTAAACGGCGGCGTAATGGACGACGATGAAACAAATCAGCATCAACTTGTGTAGACTGGCTAAAATCCTCATAAAAATCACGTGTTAATTGATGAACCGAATTTGTTCCGTATAAAAAAGCGTTTACCTCGAAATTCAAATGAAAACTCCGTAAATCCATATTTGCTGTTCCAATCGTTGCGATGGCGTCATCCACGACGATGACTTTCGAATGCATGAATCCTTTGTTATACTCATAGATTTTCACACCAGCCTGGAGTAAATCATCAAAGTAAGAGCGACTCGCATAAAATACGATTTTATGATCCGGAAAGCTTGGCAGAAGAATACGAACATCAATTCCAGACATAGCGGCTGTCTTTAGTGCTGTCATCAAATCTTCATCTGGTATTAAATATGGAGATGCAATGTAAACAGATTCACGCGCTTCTGTGATGAGTCCGAAGTAAAGTGACTTCATTGCCTCATGTGGCTCATCAGGTCCACTGGCAATGATTTGAACGCCTCCCGTTGCTTCATCGACATATTCCAGTGGTTCCATATAAAACGGTGTAAACAGGCGTTCCCCCGTCATATAGTACCAGTCTTGGAGAAAAATTAATTGAAGTTCAGAAACAGCTTCTCCGCGTACAAGAAGATGCGTATCACGCCAAAATCCAAAATGCTGATCGCGACCGATATACTCGTCCCCAACGTTAATTCCACCCGTAAAAGCAACTGTTCCATCAATGACAACGATCTTCCGATGATTTCGGTAGTTGGACTTACTCGAAATGAACGGTAATACGACAGGGAAGAATGCCCGAACTTCAACACCTGCCTCCTGCATCTTCTTGAAATAATGCTTATCTGTCGAAAAACACCCGACGGCATCATAAAGAAAACGGACTTCAATTCCTTGTTGTGCCTTTTCAATCAATACTTCCTGTAACTGCAATGCGAGCTCGTCATCCCGTACGATATAGTACTCCAAATGGATATGATGTTGTGCTTGACGAATTTCTTCTAAAAGAATCGGAAATTTCTCCTGACCATTCGTCAAAATTCTTGTATGTGTATTATACGAAATCGGAAGTCGACTGATCGAATCGATAAGTGTGACAACTTTTCCATAATGTCCTTCTTGGAACACTGATTGGTGTACTGCTGTTTTAAACTGGGTACGGTATTTAATATAAGACTCTTCATCAAGCATTGCTTTCAATCGAAACATTCGTTTCCGGCGGTAGTTCTGACCAAACGTAAAATAAACAAACACGCCGACAACAGGTAGTGCCATCATGACAAGTGCCCAGACGAGTGTGCGTTCTGGGTTACGATTTTCAAGCAAAATGATGATGAACACGCTCATGACGACCAAAATGATGACGATGGACAGCCAGCCTACCATATAGACGCTCCAATAGTAGGATAAAAAGGCGATTAAACCGATGGTCAAGATGAGGGTCATGAGAAGTTGTACACGTCGTAGCATGAATCCCCCTCCTTTTATGTATGTTGTAAAAATTGTAGTTAAGAACTCATGACAGAAAGGAAGCGTTTAAATGGGTACGTATATCATTACTGGTGCAACAAGTGGAATCGGAGAAGCAACTGCCCTCCAACTGATTCGAGAAGGTCATACCGTTCTTGCCATTGGTCGTAATCAAGACAAAGGAGCTTCTCTTGAATCTAGCGGAGAAGGACGTTTATATTTCTTCCCTGTCGACTTGACTGATTCCTCTGCCATCGACAGGTTCTTTGAAGAAACACTCGAAGATTTTCCAGAAATCGACGGGATTTTTAATAATGCAGGGACATTTGGAAAACCCGTCGCACCCGAGAGAATCACCGATCAACAAAAAGAAGTGTTCCAAGTGAATTATCATGCCCCTGAACGAATCATCCAGCTCGCGACGAAACGTTTCTCAAAAGGTGCCTCTATCGTCAATAATAGCGCCATTGTCGGTCACGTCAAGTTTCCCGCCATGCTCTTACCCTATGCATCGTCTAAGAGCGCTTTATTGACACTGACAAAGACATACGCTGCCCGCTTCCATGGCAAGTATCGTTTTAATGCCATTTGTCCGGGACCGGTCGACACATCACTGAGCCACGCATTATATGGCGGGAAAGATAAGTTTGATCTTGCGATGAAGCATCATCTTCGTGGCGAACCTGCACAACCTTCTGAAATCGCAGAAGTCGTTTGTTTCTTACTCTCGAATAAAGCGAGTTACATCAATGGGCAAGCCCTTATCGTAGACGGTGGATATACCCTCACTTAATGTCAGAATAAAAGGAGGTATCACGATTCGTGATCCTCCTTTTACTCGCGCTTTTAGTTCCTTTAGTTCGGAAAGTGTTTCCGAATAAAGGCAAAGACATCTGAAGCAATGATTTGTTTTCCATATTCAGCGACAGGATGAATCGTTTGTTCGCTGAAGTGAAGATATTCAGCAATTAAACTCATGACATTTTCTTGTGCTTCTACATCCACATCATCTTCGAAATGAACATGTAGTAGATAAAGTCCATCCTTTTGGTAAAGCGCTGTTTCAAGTTCTGCGAAGACAGGAGCATTCGCATATTGACTAAGCGCAATGATATGCTCGAAATCATGCGTTTCGAATAAGACATCCTGGCTTAATTCTGTATCTTTATCTTCTGTCTCAGACATCGCTGATCGTAAAAGTGAATCGAGTTCGTCTTCATCGACTTGTTCACCATCGACTGCATTTTTTGCGATCGTTACAGTGACTTCAAGACCTTTTTCAAAAGCTTGCACTTGTATCCATAGTGGACCTTCGAAGGAGATGGACTCTTTTTCATTCGCTTCGTCCATCATCTGCCAGAATAACTGTTCTCCCCGTTCCCGATTATACCAAATCTCATCTCGGGCAAAACCACGGCGTTCGATGTCAGTATAAGTGATGAAGAACTTGACCGTATTGTCATTGACGCGTTCGATTTTCAATCTGTCCACTCCTTTCTTCTCGTTCCTTATTTAGAATACGAACGAGGACATGACTTGGATTCACACTTTCGAATCCGAAGGATATATTTCTATTCCTTTGTTATCTTTATTTTAACCTTTTTTATCGGTAACAAAAAGCACACTGCTCACGAGGCAGCGTGCTTTTTAAAATTACTCGTTTACAAGACGCTGTGCTTCCAAAAGTTGGAATGTACGCACCTTGCGTGGTAAGAATCGACGGATTTCATCCTCGTTATATCCTACTTGAAGACGTTTTTCGTCAATCAAAATCGGACGACGCAATAATCCAGGATATTCTTGAATTAAATCGTATAGGTGCTGCAACGATAAGTTTTCAACGGAAACATCGAGTTTCGAGAAGACTTTTGAACGCGTTGAGATAATCTCGTCCGTTCCATCTTCCGTCATTCGAAGAATCTGTTTGATTTCATCGAGCGATAATGGTTCTGAAAAAATATTACGTTCTACGAACGGGATTTCATGTTCTTCAAGCCACGCGCGTGCTTTCCGACAAGAAGTACAACTTGGTGAAGTATAGAGTGTTACCATTGAAAAACATCCTCCCCCTGATTTAACATCATTCAACACCTAAGTGAATACATAGATATCGATGATGGTTCTATTACTTGACAGTTTACATCTAATAAAGCAGAAAACCTAGCTTTTTTATAAAGATGAAAGAACTTTTCGTAAAAAAGCTTGTTAAAGCCACCACGTGGCTTTAACAAGCTGGCGTGTGATCAAATGGCTGAGAAATCGTCTCTTTTGCTTTAGGAAGTTTCATTTCTTTTAGTTTTTTCTCTAAAATATCCCGCAAAAGGCGCTTCTTCAGCTTTTTCTTTTTGTCACGTTCTTTCATATTCCGACACCCCAATCGGTCCGAAACAGAACTAACAACCTACGAAAGCAAAATAATCATCTTCTACATAGTAAGTATACCACGTATATCAATAATCTATTCCTACTTTAAGCAATTAAATATGTGAGATTGTCGATTGAGTAATGAAAAACAGTTGCAATTTCTTTCAATTTTCTGTAGAGTGTATAGAAATATCAACGCTCAGGAAGGAGTTTTTCATTCATGTCATTAACACTCGTCACTATTCTCGATCATCCGATCGCTCAAAAATATTTATCCCGTTCTGGCTTGAATCATGCGATTTCAGTAGCTGAACGCGCTCTGACGCTCGCTACGAAGCGAGGTTTAGATGCGGATACAGCTACGAAAGCTGCACTCCTCCATGACATCGGGCATTACGAATGGTATACCGATGGCACTTGGAACTATGATCTCTATCGTCAAAATGATATTCATGCCATTAAAGGGGCTGAACGCGCCCATAAACTTTTGATTCGCCTTGGTGAAGAACCAGCACGCGCCAAAGAAATCGCACTTGCCGTTCTCTTGCATACGGATTCGTATCTTCCACCTGGTGCAATCAATCGGACACCACTTCAACAACTTGTGCATGATGCGGATACGCTAGAAGAACAACCAGGCGGACTACATCACTATGAAAAAATCGATTTTGATGAAGCCATGCGCCGTCTTGATGCGATTGATTCTGTCGTTCATCGCTTCGCGCATCTTCCACGAATTGCATCAGAAAATTAAAAGGCGTTTCCACGATCAACGTGGAAATGCCTTTTGTTTTAAACAATTATACGAGTTGCGCTTGATATGCTTCCAGTTCTGCATCCGTCATCGAAACAAAATGACCTGGTTCGATTTCACGAAGTGGTGGAATGCTTGAATCTTCATCTGATTTACCAACAGGTCCACTCGTCGGACGATCATAAACGATCCGCTTACGCGTACGCTCGTGCTCTGGATCCGGAAGAGGAATCGCAGACAAGAGCGATTTCGTATAAGCATGGACCGGATTCTCATATAAGCGATCCGCACTACATAGTTCAACGAGGTGACCTTGGTACATAACGCCGATACGATCCGAGATATATTTTACCATCGATAAGTCGTGGGCGATGAACAAGTAAGTCAAACTACGGTCACGTTGCAGTTTTTTCATCAAGTTGACGACCTGCGCTTGAATCGATACGTCAAGTGCCGAGATTGGCTCATCCGCGATGATGAAGTCCGGTTCTACAGCAAGCGCACGCGCGATTCCAATCCGTTGACGCTGACCACCTGAGAACTCGTGTGGGTAACGGCTCGCATGTTCTTTCGTCAAACCAACTGTTTCGAGTAAATCGTACACACGGTTATTCCGCTCGTCTTTCGACTTTGCTAGACCATGAATATCAATTCCCTCAGCGATGATATCACCGACTGTCATCCGTGGGTTAAGTGACGCATAAGGGTCTTGGAAAATCATTTGCATAGCACGGTTGAACTTCAGTTTATCTTTACGCGACTTTTTACCATGAACGTTTTCACCTTTGAACATGACTTCGCCGTCTGTCGCCTCATACAATCCGATGATTGAGCGACCAGTCGTTGATTTACCACAACCTGATTCACCTACAAGACCAAGTACTTCGCCTTCATAGATATCGAATGATAAACCATCAACCGCTTTAACGACACGTCCGCGTCCAATGTTGAAGTGTTGCTTCAAGTTTTTTACTTCAAGTAATTTATTACGGTTTTCCATTATTTCAGACCGCCTTTCAGAAGCGATTTCGCGAATACGCTATCTGGGCGGTATTTCAACGCCAGATCCCGAATTGCAAGTGGTGGCTCAACATACGGTGCTTGTGGATGGAGCAACCATGTCGCCGCTTCGTGAGTATCTGTAATTTTGAAGAAAGGAGGTTCTTTTTCAAAATCAATCTTCATTGCATATTTATTTCGTGGTGCAAACGCGTCACCGACTGGTGGATGAAGTAAGTTAGGTGGTGTTCCTGGAATCGCCGGTAAATCTTGTGAACGGTCATCCGATGGACGTGGCATTGAACCAAGGAGTCCCCAAGTATATGGATGACGTGGCTCGTAGAAAATCTCATCGACTGTACCCTTCTCAATTAATTTACCTGCATACATGACCGCTACACGATCGGCCATGTTCGCTACGACGCCTAAATCGTGCGTGATGAAGATGATCGCTGTACCCGTTTTTTGTTGAATGTCTTTCAATAACTCAAGGATTTGCGCTTGAATCGTAACATCGAGTGCTGTCGTCGGCTCATCGGCAATCAAGACTTTCGGATTACAAGCAAGTGCGATTGCGATGACGATCCGTTGACGCATCCCACCAGACAATTGGTGTGGATATTGTTTCAGACGTGCTTCTGGGTTTGGAATCCCTACAAGCGTCAGTAATTCAAGCGTACGTTTTTTAGCAGCATCACCTGTCAATCCTTGGTGACGTTTTAAACCTTCGGCAATCTGTTTGTAGATCGTCATTGTCGGATTAAGTGATGTCATTGGATCTTGGAAGATCATTGCGATATCACGACCGCGTACTTTTTGCATTTCTTTATCAGAAAGCTTAACCAAATCGCGACCTTCGAATAAGATCTCACCTTTTGTGATTTCACCTGGCGGATTTGGAATCAGACGCATGATGGCTTTTGAAGTAACCGATTTACCAGAACCGGACTCACCAACGATTGCGAGTGTTTCACCTTTTTTTAAATCGAACGATACTCCGCGGACGGCTTGTACCGTCCCGGCGTACGTATGGAAAGCGACGTTCAGGTCGCGGACTGACAAGATTGTTTCCATTTTGGATGAGCTCCTCTCTAATCTAATATTTGTTAGCGACGTAGACGTGGATCGAACGCATCACGTAATCCATCTGCCAACATGTTGAAGCTGATCATGAGGAGTACGAGCACTGTCGATGGAACGACGAGCAAGAAAGGAAACGTCTTAAGTTCTTTGTACCCTTCATTGATCAGTGTACCAAGCGACGGTTGCGGTGGTGCAAGCCCAAGACCGATGAAGCTTAGGAAAGCTTCGAAGAAGATTGCCCCAGGAATCGTGAACATGAGCGAGATGATGATTGTACCCAAGGTATTTGGAATCAAATGTTTGAAGACTAAACGTGCGCTAGAAGCACCAAGTGTACGTGCTGCGAGAACGAATTCTTGGTTCTTTAGTTTCAGGATCTGACCACGAACGAGTCGACTCATCCCGATCCAACCAGTAATCGTCATCGCGAGGATGATCGTCGTGATTCCTGGTTCAAGAATCAAGATGAAGAGGATGATCAAGATTAAGTTCGGTACCCCTGTCAGGATTTCCGCGATCCGTTGCATGATATTATCGACACGACCGCCGTAATAAGCTGAAATACCACCGTATGTGACACCGACGAGAACGTCAATGAGCGCTGCCATCAAACCGATGAAGAGTGAAATTTTCGTCCCTTCCCAGACACGTGACCAAAGATCACGACCAAGGTGGTCCGTACCAAACCAATAATTTTCTTTTACTTGTTTTTGTTTATAAAAATCGATTGGTGTCTCACCAAGTGTTGCCATACCATCAAAGCCAGCCCACTCTAATCCTGTTACTTTAGGTGGAAGTTTAGCTTGAGTGATTGTTTGGGTATAAGCATCTTTACCAGAGATTGCAGGACCCGCTAATGACATGATGGCAATCACGATGATCAAGACAAGAGAAATGATCGCTGCTTTGTTTTTACGCAAGCGCATCCAAGCATCCTGCCAAAAGTTTAAGCTTTTACCGGCAATTCGTTCACCGGCTTGTTCATTGAACTCGACTTGTTGAAATAACGATGAATCGAACTGTTCCGCTTTTGCATTTGAATTTTGTTCAGCCATTATTTACTACCCCCCAAACGAATCCGTGGATCAACGACACCGTATAGCAAGTCGACGATCAAAATCATGAGAATGAAGATTGCCGAGAAGAACAGCGTCGTACCCATGATAACTGTATAGTCATTTTGTGTGATTGACGATACGAACAACTCACCAAGTCCAGGTACAGCAAAGATTTTTTCGATGACAAATGTACCTGTGATCAATGCAGCAGTCATAGGTCCAAGAATCGTAATAGCAGGAATCAATGCATTCCGAACCATGTGTTTCCAAGTGATTGATTGACCATCTAGGCCTTTTGCTTTAGCTAACGTGACGTAATCCTGACCTGTAACCTCAAGCATTTCCGTCCTTACGAATCGGGCAATCGAGGCGGTGACCCCAAGAGACAACGAAATCGTTGGTAGAATCGTATGCGCCGGACTTTCCCAGAACGCTACTGGCAAAGCGCCCCATTTCACGCCGACATAATACTGAAGGAGTGAGGCAAATACGAAAGATGGTACTGAAATCCCGAGAACCGAGATGAACATTGCTCCGTAGTCGACAACTGTGTTGTGACGAAGTGCAGCAACTACCCCAAGTACGAGACCTAAGAGTACACCAAGTACGAGTGCTTGAACTCCAAGTTGAGCCGATGGTCCAATTCGTTCAGAAATTAAATCCGTAACTGGACGGCTGTCATATTTGAACGATACACCAAGGTCTCCTTGGAATAAGTTAACCATGTACGCTGCATAGCGTTGTGGTAGTGGATCATTCAAATTGTACTTATCCCGAAGGATATTCAACTGTTCAGGAGAAAGTTTCTCCTGGTTCTGGAATGGTGAACCTGGTAGCAGATCCATCAGGAAGAAAGTGAACGAAGCGATGAGTAAAAACGTCAATACGCCGTAAACCAGGCGTTGAGCTAAATAACGGCCCATAAGATGGCACCCCCTATAAAGATTTTCTGTTTTTTCGAAACATCAATAAAATCAGTATGACCCACAATTGTCGGAACATTCAAGAATTTTGTTATAAAAATTTAAAATTCTTTTTAATTGTGCTTTGATTCGATGTTCGATCAGACGCTTTTTTAATGTCGTCCAATAGTCAGAATTTTTCGTTTGGTTCCATTATACTTTGCTAACAAAGTAATTAGAACCACTTTTTTACGAAAATTTCACATTTCCGCTAAAAATGAGTTTCCGTTCATTCAAAGTAGTATAAAACAGGAGCGCACCCGAACTGACTTAGGGACGCTCCCGTTCTCGATTACTTCACATCAACATATTTGTATTGGAAATCTGCTCCGAACAATTGACGGTTAAAATCTTTAACCGATGGACGGCTCAAGTATGCAGAACCAGCTTGATAGATTGGTGCGATGGCTTGATCTTTTTCAATCAATTGTGCCTCAGCTTGTTTGAACAAATCTAAACGCTTCGTCAAATCTGACTCGTCGTTTGCCGCGTTTAATAATTTATCATACGCAGCTGATTTGTACTTCACGTCATTTTGACTGTTCGTTGATTCGAAGATGGACAGGTTAGACATTGGATCTTGGTAATCCGGACCCCAAAGTGAGTAAGAGATTTGGTAATCTCCTTTTGCTTCAAGATCGAGTTTGTTCTTGAACGGCTGTTGCTTAATTGAGACAGTGACGTTCGGAAGATTCTTCTCGATTTGACCTTTCATGTACTCACCGATTTTCTTCGCATCTTCACTATCGAACGAAAGCAATTCAATCGTCGTTTTCTTATCGCCATTTGCTTTTTTCCAAAGATCTGCTGCTTCTTTCGCATCACGATCGAACCAGTTGATGTCGCTCGTGTAGTCTTTACCTGATGCATCCTTGACAAAGTCTTTTGGAATGAAGCTTGTTGTTGGAATTGAACCATTCGCAAGAAGCGTATCCGTGATACCTTTTGGATCGATCGCACGAGCGATTGCTTTACGTGCATTGACATCTTTCATCGTTGCATCTTCGTTATTGAACTTCAGATAAGCGATTGAAGAACGAAGCGCTGTCTTGAATTCAGGCTTCGATTTGTAAGCTTCAACTTGCTCTGAAGTCAGACCTGCGTAATCAATTTCATTTGAATCATACAAGTTTGCGACTGTTGACGTATCTTTAACGACACTGATCGTGACTTCGTCGAGTTTGACAGCATCTTTATCCCAGTAGTTGTCGTTTTTCTTCAGGACACGTTTTGAATCCGTTTTCCAAGATTCCCAAACGAAAGGCCCGTTATAAAGCAATTTATCTGGTTTGAGCGAGAAGTCTTTTTCGTTTTTCTTGTAGAAGTCTTCACTGATCGGTGTATACGTACCGAACGATGTCAGTGAGAGGAAATACGGAGCTGGACGCTCGAGTTTTACTTCTAACGTTTTATCATCGATTGCTTTAACACCTAGTTCATCAACAGGCTTTTTACCTTGTGTAACATCAGCGCCGTTTTTTAACGTGTCAAAGATGTATGAGTAACTAGAACCTGTTTTTGGATCAGCAGCACGTTTCCACGCGAATTCAAAATCTTGTGCTTTGACGGGTGAACCGTCTGACCATTTCGAATCACGAAGCGTGAACGTATACGTCAAATTGTCGCTTGAGATATCCGTTTTTTCTGCAAGTGCTGGAATCGCTTTTCCGTCCTTGTCTAAACGATAAAGACCTTCCATCGTGTTTCCGATCATGTTGAAAGCGACGGAATCCGTAGCTTTCGCTGGGTCCACTGTCGTAATATCCGAAGTGTCCGTTAAACGTAGATTTTTCTTGCCGTCTGTCGAACCTGAATCTTTGTCTCCGCCACCTGTCGAACATCCAGCAAGCACAGCGCTTCCTGCAAGCATGACTGATAAAGCGAGACCGACTGTTTTTTTCTTCATCGGTAAGTCATCTCCTTTTCAATTTCCAAGTTCCCATAATGCCTATGACATCAATAACGTCCCGTCGAAACTGCAATGTATTCCCCAAAATGCATTGACCTAGTTTCAAAAACTTAAACGAAGTGATAAATTGATTTTATGTGAGAATAGCATTAACGTCAAGTGAATAGTCACACTATTTGCTATTTTGCATCATTCGTTTGTTACCGATTCGTAACAGCGTTAAAAGTTTCGTATACTAAGAATATCTATGTACGTAAAGGGGGATTTTCATGCGATCGACGTATTTCCGACCGGTCATCGTTGCGGTCATTCTTGTTCTGCTTTATACGATTTGGGCAACCATGACGGATTCGACACACGGTATCCTGTATCATCTGTCTGGTGGTTTATTCATAGCAGGATTCTTGTTAATTGCAGTAGGATTCTTCTCGAACATGTCTGCTAACGGCTTCTTCCGCGGCATGACAGCTGGATTCAAAAAGCAGCGGGAAGCAAAGTTGCGAGAGATTGATGGCGATTATTACGAAGATGAAGACGAGGAGGAAGAAGTGCTTCGCAAAAAGCAACGCCGTGCTTCAGCACGGACGAAACCCTACGTCTCAAGCGGTGTCATCTTCATCGTCGTCTCGCTGATCATCTCCTATTTTTAAACGAAATCAACGTGACGCTCTATCTCAGGTATGGTAAACTCAAACTAATCAAACAAGAAAACACGACGACAAAGAGTAGTAACTTAGATCCATTCCTCTCAGAGAGTCCATGGTGCTGAAAATGGACAGGTGATGCCTAAGTGAATGGACTTTCGAGTGGCTGATTCGAATCAAGTAGAGTCAGATGGGTTTGCCCATTACAGCAAATTGAGCGGCTATGTAAATAGCAACTTGGGTGGCAACGCGATGACTCGTCCCTTGATTTTCAAGGGGCGTTTTTTATTTTGATCTTATTATTTGGAGGGATTTCATTATGAAAACGATTTTCTCAGGTATCAAACCAACCGGAACGGTCACACTCGGAAATTACTTAGGTGCCATGAAACACTTCGTGAACTTACAGGACGGTCATGATGCATATTACTGCGTCGTCGATCTGCACTCCATCACGGTCGATATCGATCGTGTCGAACTGATGAACAATACACGCGCCCTTGCTGCTCTTTATATCGCAAGTGGTCTGAACCCAGAAAAATCAACGATTTTCGTTCAATCAGAAGTCAAAGCGCACGCGCAACTCGGCTGGATGTTGACATGTCTTTCCGGTATGGGTGAACTAGAACGTATGACGCAATATAAAGATAAATCACAAGGAAAAGAGCGGATTGGTGCAGGGTTGTTCGTCTACCCGACGCTCATGGCAGCTGATATCCTTCTCTACGACGCGGAACTCGTTCCGGTCGGTGACGATCAAAAACAACACATTGAGTTAACGCGCGATTTAGCCCAACGATTTAATAGCCGCTATTATGAGACGTTCACATTACCAGAACCGATCATTGCTGAATCAGGTGCCCGGATCATGAGTTTGACGACGCCAGATAAAAAGATGTCAAAATCTGATCAAAATCCGAAAGGCTTCATCTCGATGCTTGACGCACCAGATGTCATTCGTAAAAAAGTGAAATCAGCTGTCACAGACTCAGAAGGCATCGTAAAATTCGATCGTGAAAACAAACCAGGTGTGTCGAATTTACTTGAGATCTATTCCCTACTCGCTGGTATCTCGATTCCAGCTCTTGAAGCAAAATACGAGGGCTCGAATTATGGAACATTCAAAGCAGATGTCGCAGAAGCGATCATTGCGGAACTCGAACCGATTCAACAGCGCTATTATGAATTGATTGACTCTGAAGAACTCGATCAAATTCTTGACGCTGGACGTGATCGCGCAGAAGCAGTCGCTGCCAAAAAACTCGCGAAAATCGAAAAGGCAATGGGCTTACAGCGGAAGCGTGCCAAAGTAAAAAAATAAGATTTTCTCCAAAAGAGATCGGAATGCTCCGGTCTTTTTTGATATTTCCAAACAAAAAACTACTTCCGAATCAAATCGGAAGTAGTTTTTATTTTGCTTATTTTCCTTCGATTGAAGCCCATTTGTAAGAGAAGTCTGCGCCGAAGTTATGCTCGACGACTCCTTTGACGTATGGTTTAACGAGGAATGCACGTCCACGCTGATAAACAGGTGAGATTGCTGCTGAATCAAGAAGGATTTTCTCAGCTTCTTGTAGTTCAGACCAACGTTTTGTTGCATCTGTTTGAGTTTGTGCATCTTTGATGAGTTTATCGTACTCTTTGTCCGACCATTTACCACGGTTGTATGGTCCGCCCGTGACGAAGAGATCGAGGAACGTCATTGGATCTTGGTAGTCAGGACCCCAGCCAGCGAATGAGAACTCGAAATCACCTTTGTTTTCAAGATCAAGTTTGTTTTTGAATGGTTGTTGTTTGATCGTAACCTTCATACCTGGAAGGTTTTTCTCAAGTTCCCCTTTCAAGAACTCACCGATTTTCTTAGCATCGTCGCTATCGTAGTTCAAGAGCTCAAGATCAACCGATTTTTGACCGATTTCTTTGAGACCCTCTTCCCAGAGTTTTTTCGCTTCATCGGCATTGTATTCGTTGAATGCCGGATACTTGTCGCGGAAATCTTTTCCGTCAGCATCTTTTGCGAAATCTTTTGGTACGAGGTAGTTTGCTGGAAGTGATCCGTTTGCAAGGATGACATCCGTGATTCCTTTTTTGTTGTAACCCATATCGATGGCGCGACGGATTTTTTCATTATCAAGCGCTTTTACCTTTGTGTTGAGGTTAAGGTAGAAGATCGTTGATTCACCTTTTGTTTTAAATTCTTTATTGTCTTTGTACTGAGCAACGAACTCAGAAGTTAGACCTGTACGGTCGATGTCACCTTTTTCGTAAAGGTTAACACCTGTCGCTGTCTCTTTAACGACCTTAACGTTGATCGTTTTAAGTTTGACGGCATCTTTATCCCAGTAGTTATCGTTTTTAACCATTTTCCAGCCTTGTTCACGTGTCCATTCTGTTAACTTGAATGGTCCGTTGTAGAGCGCCTTGTCTGCAGTCGAACCGAAGTCTTTCCCGATTTTCTTCGAGAGTTCTTCTGATTTCGGCATGAATGGTCCGAATCCAGTGAGTCCGAGGAAGTAATCTGCAGGTGCTTTTAACTTAACTTCGAGCGTTTTGTCATCGACTGCTTTAACACCGACAGCATCACGATCGCCTTTTTTCGTATTGTACTCTTCTGCACCTTCGATATTGTAAAAGACGTATGCATACTGTGAAGCGTTTTCAGGATTTAGAACTTCTTTCCATGCATATTCGAAATCTTTTGCCGTAAGTGGTGTACCATCAGACCATTTTGCATCACGTAATTTGAACGTGTATGTTAATTTGTCATCTGAGACTGTATGACTCTCAGCGATACCTGGAGTCGGCTGCTGCTTGTCATCAAGACGGTAAAGACCCTCCATCGTGTTGTTCAATACGTTAAATGAAACTGAGTCTGTTGAAGTCGTCGGGTTGAGTGTCGGAATATCCGAACCTTCGATCAAATTAAGTGTTTGATCATTGGATTTTTTGCTTGAACCTGTGTCGCCCGATTTGTCGCCTGAATCCGTTGTCGAACAAGCTGCGAGGAACGCACTTGATACGAGTGCTACCGATGTAGCTAAAGCAAAGCTTTTCTTCTTCATGTTACGATGACCCCCCTAGGTTTCTAAAAAAATGATACTGTCAGGTTTTTGACCGAAAAAAAAAGAATTACTATATTCGAATCAAACCCTTCGTTACAAATAGTTTACAATGTTCTGATAATTTTGCAAACCTTTTATCCGATTTTTCTAAATATTTTTTCAAAAAAAGACTGGGACCTTAAGAAATAATGGTCCCAGTTAAGTGATTATTTTAAAATTTTCATCGAGCGGAGTAGGTATTCCGGTCCATAAATCGGTACTTCAATTCCTTGAATCGTATCAGAAACATATAATTTCTCAGTCGTCTGATACAAAGGAACGACGACAGCATCCTGATGGATTAACCGTTTTTCGGCTTGATGATAGAGTGCTTGTTTTCGTTTTATCTCTTTTTCTTTTCGTGCTTTTTCAACTGTCTGGTCGTATACCTTGGATTGATAATTCACCGAATTTAAAGGATTGTCTGAGACGAATTGATTTAAATAGGCTAGCGGTCCTGGATAATCTGGCATCCATCCAGTCAAAGTCATCGCATATCGTGATGATTGTTCTTTGTCGATTTTCTCTTCAATCGCGACTGGCTTAAGAATGATATCAATCTCAGGTATTTGTTTCTCAAGATAGGTTTCGAGTTGTTCCCCAATCCGTTTTGCTTGTGGATCATCAAAATTAAGCATCTCAATTTGTTGTTTACTGTGTTCTTGTGATTTTTCAGGTTTCTCTTGAACGGATTCTGACATCAATACGTTCGTATCAGTGACGACGAATCGATTCGTCGGAATACCTGCATACCCTAAAGGAAGTTGAACCGATTCTTTTTCCATCAAGGCGTGAGCAATCCGCTTTCTGAGTGTCGTATCGCGGAACGTGTCATTTTTTTGATTAAAGGCGATATAAAAGACACCACTCCGCTTTTTTTGATAGGTCGGTCGTGAAACCTGATCACCTTGTGTTTCGACACTTTCTTGTAATGGAAGGATAGCCGCCTTGCTTTTCTCATACGAACTCCATTGCGTCTGATGATCGGGAATGATACGGCTTTCTATTTTCGCTACTGTAACAACGTTTTGCTGATGATACTGATCATTTTTCTTAAGCGTATATCCGCTTTTCGACATTTTTTCTAGTGTAAATGCACCATTTCCAACAAGTTCTTCCCACTTCTTTGATTCCGGTTGTGGATAGAAGACGGACATCGCAAGTAATTCCTTTAGATTCGAAACCGGCTGATTCAACGTGATGATAAGTTGATTGCGTCCTTTCGCCTTTACACCTAAACGCTCTGGCTTCATTTTTCCGTCATTGACGGCACGTCCATTTTCAAACACTTCAAATAAAAAACCATAAGGAGAATTCGTTTTATTAGCTGCGACACGTCGGAAACTATCGACAAAGTCTTGTGCCGTGATCGGCTGACCCTGCGCATTTTTCGTTTGTTTGAGTTGAATCGTATACGTCAGACGATCCTTTGAGACTGACATATCCTGTGCTAATCCTCGACGGACGGATGTCCCAGAAGTAAAGACATATAATCCTTCATACAGTTGTGCTAACAGTGTCTGAGAACGACTATCTGTCGCTAACGCAATATCGGATGTCTTCGGGAGTGATGATTCAATTAATTCAACCTTCACTGCTTGGGTCTCCTGATCTGTTTTGGTCTTTTGAGATGATGATAGACGATATATGAGCGTACCACTGAGACCAATCAATAAAAATAAGATCAATATCAGGATTGATGTTTTTCTTGTGATGTTAGTCATAAACGACTCCTTTCTGCGTCAAACACGCATTTCTCTATTGAATCAGAATTTCATCAAAAAAGCGACCCCCTTGATGTTTCAAGGGAGTCGCTTGAGCTTAAGCTTCATACCGTTTGAAGACGAGTGATGCGTTGTGTCCACCGAACCCAAGCGAGTTGCTGAGCGCATAAGTCATTTCGACGTGACGTGAACCTTCTGTCACATAATCGAGATCACAGCCTTCGCTCGGCTGTTTGAGATGAATCGTCGGGTGAACTGTTTGTTCTTGTAATGATTTAATCGTCGCAATTGCCTCGACGCCACCTGCTCCACCAAGTAAGTGACCGATCATCGATTTCGTCGAGTTGACGACGAGTTGTTTCGCTTGTTCACCGAAGACACTGTGGATCGCTTTTGTTTCAAGGATGTCGTTCATTGGTGTACTCGTTCCATGAGCATTGATGTATCCGACTGCCTCCGGAGTGATGCCCGCATCTTGAATCGCCATCGCCATCGCGCGTGCTCCACCGTCTCCGTCTGGATCCGGAGCTGTGATGTGGTACGCATCAGCTGTTAATCCATACCCACTGACCTCTGCATAGATTTTCGCACCACGAGCTACTGCATGCTCATATTCTTCAAGAATCAAGATTCCTGCCCCTTCTCCCATGACGAATCCGTCACGTCCTTCGTCAAATGGACGGCTTGCCGTCTCAGGATCGTGGTTCGTTGACATCGCTTTGTTGGCACAAAAACCAGCAAATGCTAAGTTCGTGATCGGCGCTTCCGCACCACCAGCAATCATGACATCCGCGTCACCACGTTCGATGACACGCAGTGCTTCTCCGATGGCATTCGTTCCTGAAGCACATGCTGTGACGGAACAGTTATTCGGTCCCTTTGCTCCGGTATAAATCGATACCTGACCGCTTGCCATATTCGGGATCATCATTGGAATGAAGAATGGGCTGACACGACGGTGTCCACGTTCAAAGTAGATTTTCGCTTGTTTCTCGATCGTTTCAACGCCACCGATTCCTGATCCAATCCAGACACCTGCACGTTCAGCAATCGACTTGATATCAATTCCAGCATCTTTTACAGCTTCCATGCTTGCGACAAGTGAGTAATGAACGAAGCGGTCCATTTTACGTGCTTCTTTCGCCTCAATGAATTCTGTGACATCGAAGTTCTGTAATTCGCCCGTGACCTTCGTTGGATACTCATCGATATCAAGACGCTCCATCGGACGAATTCCGTTCGTTCCTTCTTTTAATGCATCCCAGAATGTATTCGCATCATTCCCGATTGGTGTCAATGCCCCGATTCCTGTGACTACAACGCGTTTTCTCATCATCTTATGTGTTCTCTCCTTTAGTCCAAGTAATATATGCTGCTCCCCAAGTCAATCCGGCACCGAAGCCAGCAAGTACAAGTTTCGTACCTGGTGTCAGACGACCTTGCTTACGTGCTTCTTCGAGTGCGAGTGGGATCGAAGCAGCAGATGTATTCGCATGCTCATCGATCGTAACGATGACTTTTTCTTGCGGAATATGCAGTCGTTCGCACGCTGCATCGATGATGCGTAGGTTCGCCTGATGCGGAATCAAGATATCGACATCTTCAAGCGTGCTGTCTGCTTTTTGAATGACCTTCTCAACGATTTCCGGTAATTTACGAACGGCGAACTTAAAGACTTCGCGACCGTTCATCTCGATTGGTCCATCGACATCCTTAAACAACAGATGGGCTCCACGTCCGTCTGTTCCGAGTTCAAAAGCATTTAATCCCTCTTGCTCAGTTTGTCCGATGACGACCGCTCCTGCACCATCCCCGAATAAAATCGCTGTAGACCGGTCTGACCAGTCAACGATACTCGACATTTTTTCGGCACCGATGACCAGTGCATGTTTTCCTTCGACTGTTGATAACATGCTTGCAGCTGTTTGTAATGCGAAGATGAATCCACTACAGGCCGCACTGATATCAAAAGCGGTCGCCCCTCGTGCTCCCAAGCGCTCTTGAACGATACAGGCTGTAGAAGGGAACGCACGTCCTGTTGCCGTTCCGACAATGATCAAGCCGATGTCCTCTACTGTCAATCTAGCATCATCGAGTGCCTTCTGAGCCGCTTCTGTCGCTAAGTCTGTTACATCCACATCATCGGCTGCAATTCGTCGTGCCCCGATTCCTGTTCGTGTCCGAATCCATTCATCACTTGTGTCAAGCGTCGTTGCTAGCTCATCATTCGTTACGCGACGTGATGGCAAAGACGTTCCTAATCCTACAATCCCGATCTTCATAAGGCATCCCCTTTTGGTTATTAGTATCTGGTACTAATATAAAGCGTTAATTTGCTTTTGTCAAAGAAAAAAGGAAGAGCAAGGTCTCCCGTGCCCTTCCTTCTACATCATTCTGCTAACGTCCGAACGACTTCCATGACCATTTTAGCGGAATTGATTGACGCAATCTCGAGGAATTCATCAAACGAGAGTGACGCTTCTTCATTAGCGCTATCTGAAATCGAACGTGTCACGACGAACGGAACACCAAACTGATGACAGACTTGTGCGATTGGCGCAGCTTCCATCTCGACGGCTGCGACTTCTGGGAAGTGCGCCTTGATTTGAGCAGCACGCTCTGAATCATGGATGAAGGAGTCACCTGTCGCGATCAATCCATGAACGACACGAATTGCATCCATGCGCTCGATGACAGCTTCTGCTGTTGCTACGAGCTTTGGATCTGCTTGGTAGGCAGCTGGCATTCCAGGTACCTGACCATATTCGTAACCAAACGCTGTCACGTCTACGTCATGGTGACGTACTTCTGTTGAGACGACGACATCCCCGACCGTTAAGCCTTCTTTAAATCCGCCTGCTGAGCCGGTATTGATGACAGCAGTTGGTTTGTAGTGGTCAAGCAATAATGTCGTACCGATCGCAGCGTTCACTTTCCCGATTCCTGACTTCAAAATGACGACAGGAACGCTATTCAAGAGTCCTTCATAAAAATGATAGTTTGCGATGACTGTATCTTTACGTTCTGACAACTCGTTGCGCAATAAGTTGACTTCCTCTTCCATTGCGCCGATGATTGCGATTGGCATGGTCCATTCCTCCATCAAACAGAAAGCCGGATTGCTCCGGCTCCTGTGTTCTTTATTTGATCGATGTAATTTTTACTGCGTATTCGCCGCCTGGTGCTGGTACAGAGACTTGATCTCCGACTTGGTGCCCCATTAAACTTTTTGCGATTGGTGATTCGTTCGAGATTTTACCCGTGAACGGATCTGCTTCGGCACTACCAACGATCGTATACGTATCTTCTTCGTTGTCTTCGACACTCAAGAAAGTGACTGTCGTTCCGATACCGACGACTGAGATATCCTTCTCTTCTTCCGAGATGATGGCAACGTTGCGAAGCATCTCTTCCAGTTGAGCAATCCGGCCTTCGACCATTGCTTGCTCTTCTTTTGCTGAATCATATTCTGCGTTCTCTGAAAGGTCACCGAACGAACGGGCAATCTTGATGTTCTCGACGACTTCTTTCCGGCGGACTGACTTCAATTCATTCAATTCATTTTCAATGTTCGCTTTACCTTCAAGCGTCATGTAGTATTGCTTTTCTGCCATTTTTGTCACGCTCCTTTTTATTCCACTAGTATAGTATATTCACATCTTTTTTGGAATCAATATCCTCTTTGGTCGAGTGATGATCGATAATCAAGGATCGCTCGGATTTTCGTTACGAGTAAATCGATTGCCACGTGGTTTTCACCGCCCTCTGGTACGATGATATCCGCATAACGTTTTGTCGGTTCACAGAACTGTAGATGCATGGGACGGACGACATTCGTGTACTGCTCAACGACAGAATCAATTGAACGCCCACGTTCGTTGATATCACGTTGCATCCGACGAAGAATGCGAACGTCCGCATCCGTATCGACGAACACCTTAATATCCATTAGTTCCCGTAACCGTTCGTCTTCAAGCGCTAAAATTCCTTCTACGATGATGACATCACGTGGTTCGAGACGAATCGTTTCTTGAGCACGTGTATGTGCGACATAATCATATACCGGTTTTTCAACGGCAATGTTTTCGCGGAGCGCTTGAATGTGTTCGATCAAAAGACCATTATCGAAAGCAAATGGATGATCATAGTTTGTCTGATATCGCTCTTCCATTGATAATTCACTTTGGTCTTTATAGTATGCGTCCTGTTCAATCATGACGATTGATTCGCTTGGGAACGCATCGACAAGTGAACGTGCCACCGTCGTCTTCCCTGAACCCGTTCCGCCCGCTACGCCTATTACTACCGGTTTTTGCATGTCATTCGTTCCTCCATCATTTCGACTTTTTCCGACTGACGGATACACCGTCACCGAGTGGAAAAATCGTCGTATCATATTGTTCTTGTTCCATCATCCAGACCGTGAATTCTTTGACGAGACGCACGAGCCGACGTCTTCTTCGATCGAACGTCTTCGGGTCAGGCTCAAGGACATCTCCGTGTAAGAAGAGATTGTCCGTATAAAGCACGCCGCCCTCTGGAATGAGTCGCCCATATCCCGCAAAGAATTTTTTATACTGTCCTTTAGCTGCATCGATGAAGACTGCATCAAACTGGTCTTCAAGCGTTTCGGCTAATTCTACTGCATCACCAAAAATGATGTCAATCCGATCCGCCACATCTGACCGGGCGATGAAGGTTTTTGCTTCTTCATACCGCTTTGCATTCCGTTCGATTGTCGTAATACGCGCATCCGGTAACGCACGTGCCATCCGGATCGCACTATAACCAATTGCTGTTCCGACTTCTAGAATACGCTTCGGTTGCTGTAATCGCAGGAGCGACAATAAGACTTCGGAACCGGTCAACTCGATGATCGGTATATGATGTTCTTCCGCATAACGCTCCATTTCTTCTAGTAGGGCATCACGAGGATGAATCATCGATTCGACATAGGTCGTGAAATCCTTCACGCCATTCACTCCCTCTTCCGCATAAACAGGCTGACTTGAAGCGAACTTCCCGCTTCAACCCAACCCGTTGCTCATTGCTCTTTACTCGCTTCGTATTCCACCCATTCCGGTTTATACTTAACGACGTTTCGTTGATGTTCTTCATATGTCTCTTCGTAAAGAATCTGTCCTCGTGGATGTGTATCACTTGGTGGACGGGCGAAGAAATAGACATATTTTGTTTTATTCGGGTTCAAGACAGCTAATACTGAATCCTTACTGACCGTTGAAATCGGACCAATCGGAATTCCTTCGTACTTATACGTATTGTACTTCGAGTTATTCTCAAGATCCTTCAGCGTCGTCAATGCCGTATTCTCGCCTGTGCCATACCAAACCGTCGGGTCCGACTGAAGTTTCATGCCATCATCTAAACGGTTTTTGAAGACGCCTGCGATTTCACGACGATCCTTCGGTGTCGCGGCTTCACGCTCGACCATTGAACCGAGACTGAGCACTTCATGGAAGGTCATGCCTGACTTTCGAATGGCATCCTCATTTTCATCGTAGACTTTTTCTGTCTCGTCGAGCATCGTCTCGACGATTTGATCAATGCTTTTTCCTTTATCGAACTCATACGTTGCTGGGAAGAGATATCCTTCAAGTGCGTACAAGACGCCCTTCTTCTTCACTTCATCCGTCAACATCGGATATTTTTCAATCATGGCATCGATGAACATCGCATCCGTCAATTCTTTACGAATCGTCTTTTCTTTGAATTTCGTCGCTTTCGCGATTAAATCAATTTGACGATCCATCGTGATGCCTTCAGGTAACGTGATTTTCACATCCGCTGCCTTCATGACCGTTCCCGTTTTCAATTCATTGATGATTTCATCCGGGGACATGGCTTGTGACAGGGTATATGTACCCGCCTGGAATGACGATTCATTCTTATAACGGACGTAATAACGGAAAATCGTCTCGTTTGCAATCAAATCTTTTTCCTTTAGTAAGGAAGCGATCGTACTCGTTCCTGCGCCTAAAGGAATTTCGACTTTGACGGATTTCGTCGCTGCTTCATCGACCGGTTCAAGCGCATTTTTCAAAAAGACATAGATGACCGCACTGGTAACTAGAAAAATCGTCAACAATACAGAAAGGATGATCAGCGTGATCCGGCGTGATGTCCGGCGTCGCCTTTTTTCGATTTCAGCATTTTGCTTCCATTCGTTCTCCATCGGTTCCTCCTTCTTCTCTTAAAACAAGGTGACACCGTAAGAGAAAGTCTCTTACGACGTCACCTGTCATGAGTCGGGTTAGTCTAACTGATCTTCGAGCGTGTTAAAGACTTCTTCGATTTCATCCCAAGTCGCTGTATCGTCTTCGTCGATTGGTACGAGGTTGAAGTCGTTGTCTCCATCACCGTATTCGTCGAGTTCGTAAACGAAGATATCGACTTCTTCTGCTTCGTCATAATCTGCTCCGATTGGCTCGAGGAAGATGTATGTCTTGCTCGAACGTGGGCTTTCATAACGCAGACGTTCTACGAATTCGAAATCATTTCCTTCGCCGTCCGGAATTACGTAACGTGTTGGCTCATTCTGTTGCATCAGTGATCCGCTCCTTTAATGCAAGCTCGAGTTCATCCCAAGTTTGCTCATCATTTTCATCGATCAGGCTCAATTCAAAATCATCTTCGCCTTCTCCATATTCATCGATCTCACAGATGATTAGATCATCCGCTCCTTCGTCAGGGTTACCGATCATTTCAAGAAATAGATAGGTTTTTCCTGTACGTTCACTTGAGTAACGGTACCATTCTTCGAAAAGATGTTCGCCGCCCTCTTCATCTGGAAAGAGATACTGACGTTTTTCTTCAGCCATCGGTTTCTCCCCCTTCATCGATTCGCCCGATCCAAATACGATTGCAGGATCATGACGGCAGCCATCTTATCGATGACTTGTTTTCGTTTCTTGCGGCTGACATCGGCATCGATCAGCATCCGT
Organism: Exiguobacterium sp. BRG2; assembly: GCF_031844245.1. Lineage (NCBI taxonomy): Bacteria > Bacillati > Bacillota > Bacilli > Caryophanales > Exiguobacterium > Exiguobacterium sp. BRG2. The sequence continues at coordinate 308,819 of NZ_JAUZUW010000003.1, read as the reverse complement.
TCTGCTTGCATCGTCGTCAACCGTTCATCCATGAAGACGACTTCAAGCCCAGTATGCTGTTCAATTTCCTTCGCAAAGGCTTCACTCGCCTCCGCACGGGGACCGATGGAACCGTTCATGTTTTTCGGAAGACCAATGACTAGGATTTCGACATTGTATGTCTCCATGATGACATCGAGCCGTTTGAAGGCTTCTGGGTAATCCGGTTCCGTCCACTTGACCGTCTCGACACCTTGCGCCGTCCAGCCCATCAAGTCACTGACCGCTACCCCGATCGTCTTCGAACCGACGTCTAGTCCCATTGCACGTTTCATTTTGAATTTCCACTCTCCGCCAAATAAGATTTCACGAGTTCTTCGAGCAATTCGTCACGTTCAATCTTACGAATTAAGTTACGTGCGTCATTATGACGAGGAATGTAAGCAGGATCTCCAGATAGGAGATAGCCGACGATTTGGTTGATCGGATGATATCCTTTTTCTTCTAAAGCATGATAGACCGTCAACAACACATCCCGTGTCGCTGCTTTGTTATCGTCTTCTGGAAAGTTGAATTTCATCGTTTGATCCATCTGACTCACGTTCATCACCTCTTTCATATACACTACGTTTCTATTATGCCAGTGATTGCACGTATTGTGAAGCGTACGCGAGTGCTTCTTCTAATTTCGACGCATCTTTCCCGCCAGCTTGAGCCATGTCAGGGCGACCGCCACCGCCACCACCGCAGCGTGTTGCGACTTCCTTGATCAATTTACCAGCATGATAGCCTTGGTCGATTAAATCTTTTGAAACGCTTGCGACGAGATTGACTTTTTCACCTTGCGCACTACCGAGAACAATGATTGCTGATCCAAGTGAGCTCTTCAACTCATCCATCATACCGCGAAGGGCATCCATATCTGAGACGTCGACACGTTTCGCAAGCACACGTACGCCGTTGATTTCCTCAACATCGTCCTTTAGTGAAGCAGCTTCGATGTTCGCAAGTTTTGCTTGCAACGATTCGTTCGCCCGTTCCGTCTCACGAAGTTGTTGTTGCAATGCTTCGATACGGACCGGAACTTCCGTCGTTTTCGTTTTCAAGACAGCTGCTGCTTGTTCGAGTGTTTCTAAGTGTTGATTCATCACACGATACGCGTCTGCACCTGTCACGGCTTCGATCCGGCGTGTACCTGCACCGATCCCAGACTCTGAGACGATCTTGAACAGACCGATCTCTGCAGTGTTTCCGACGTGGATTCCGCCACACAATTCAATCGAGTATGTGCCTGCTGAGACGACACGGACCGTTTCCCCGTACTTCTCACCGAACAATGCCATCGCGCCTTTTGCTTTTGCATCAGCGATGTTCATCTCTTCGATATCAACCGGTAATGATGCCCAGATCGCTTGGTTGACGTCTTGTTCGATTTTTGTCAACTCTTCTTGTGTCACGGCACCGAAATGTGAGAAGTCGAAGCGGAGACGTTCTGGAGAAACAAGTGATCCCGCTTGGTTGACGTGTGTTCCGAGCGTGTCTTTCAATGCTTTATGAAGCAAGTGTGTTGCCGTATGGTTTTTCGTGACGGCTTTACGTTCTGCTGCTTCGACGTTTGCAACGACATCCGCCGCTTCCGTTGCGATTCCTGTACGGACGATGACCGTATGCAAGTTTTGACCGTTTGGTGCCTTTTGAACATCTTTGACATCAAGAACGAAGTCTTTGCCTTCGATTGTTCCTGTATCCGCGACTTCACCACCACTTTCAGCGTAGAACGGCGTGATATCGAGAATGACTTGCGCTTCTTCACCAGCAGCCACTTCTGTGACTCGTTCTCCATCATGCAACAATGCGATGATTTTTGCATCCGCCTTAAGGTCGGTATAGCCGACGAACGTACTTTTATCTTTTAGTGTCGAGAGGACTTCCGATTGTTGTTGCATCGAACCGCTCTCTTCACGTGCTGCCCGCGCACGTTGACGTTGCGCGTCCATCGCTTGTTTGAAGCCTTCTTCATCAACAGACATCTGATGATCTTCCGCATACTCAACTGTCAATTCGAGTGGGAAACCATACGTGTCATACAGACGGAACGCATCTTCGCCACTGATGACATGCTCACCGTTTGCCTTAGACGTCTGAGCGACCGTGTTCAAGATTGCAAGACCGTCATGAAGCGTCTCATGGAAACGTTCTTCTTCGTTTTTAATGACGCGTTTGATGAAGTCCGCTTTTTCCGGAACTTGTGGGTAGAAGTCAACCATGACGTTCCCGACCGTATCAACGAGTTCATACATGAACGGACGTTCGATCCCAAGCATCTTCGCATAACGAACCGCACGGCGTAGTAAACGACGAAGAACATATCCACGTCCTTCATTCGAAGGAAGAGCCCCATCACCGATTGCAAATGATACAGTACGGATGTGGTCTGCGATGACTTTGAATGCTACATCAAGTTTCGAATCATCACGGTATATCTTGCCGCTGATTTCTTCTGTCTTATGAATGATCGGCATGAACAGATCCGTATCGAAGTTCGTCGGCACGTCCTGCATGACACACGCCATCCGTTCGAGTCCCATCCCAGTATCAATGTTTTTACGCGGAAGTTCCGTGTAGTTGCCGTGTCCGTCGTGGTTGTACTGACTGAAGACGATATTCCAGATCTCGAGATAGCGTTCGTTTTCGCCACCTGGATAAAGTTCTGAATCGTTCGGATCGTCTCCGAAAGCTGGACCACGATCGAAGAAGATTTCCGTATTCGGACCAGATGGACCTTCACCGATTTCCCAGAAGTTATCTTCAAGCGGAATGATCCGCTCAGCCGGTACGCCGAGTTCAAGCCAGATTTGACGCGCTGCATCATCTTCCGGATGAATCGTGACCGAAAGACGTTCTGGGTCAAGACCGTACCAGTCATCACTCGTCAAGAGTTCCCAACCCCATTTGATTGCATCTTCACGGAAGTAATCACCGACAGAGAAGTTTCCGAGCATCTCGAAGAACGTATGGTGACGCGCTGTTTTCCCGACGTTTTCGATATCGTTCGTCCGGATTGATTTTTGTGCGTTGACGATACGTGGATTATCAGGAATGACACGACCATCAAAATATTTCTTGAGTGTTGCAACACCCGAGTTGATCCACAAGAGCGATGGATCCTCGACCGGCACGAGTGAAGCACTCGGTTCGATCGCATGCCCTTTGCTTTGGAAGAAATCAAGATACATCTGACGGATTTGTGCACCCGTTAATGGTTTTAGAGCTTTCATGAACAGTTACCTCCATTGGTTTTATTTGGACGCAAAAAAGCGATGCTTTCATCCCTGAAAAGGGACGAAAGCATCGCTTCCGTGGTACCACCCTCGTTCGTAAGCAACCTATTGCCTACCTCGAACATCTGATAACGGGGATGACCCGCAGGTGTTTACACCCGACTCCGGAAGGAGCTTCAAAGGGACTCGAGAAAGTGATTGCAGCAGACTCACTTCTCTCTGGACTCGAGTTTTCCTTTTACTTATCTTCCATCAACGTGTTACGTCCATTCATCTATCGTGATTATTACCTATCGAACAGCATCCGTCAAGTCTTTGTCACCCCACCGAGTCGTTCGATCAATCGTGTTCGGCGCCGGGGTTCCTCTTCTTGCGACGCTTTATGGAACGCACGCGGATCACCGAATAATAACAAACTCGATTTTGCCCGAGTAACTGCCGTATAAATTAAATTTCGGGAATGTTTGAACGCCCCCGTGAAATAGACCGGCATCAAGACGATCGGAAATTCGGATCCTTGCGCTTTATGGATCGTAATCGCATAGGCGTGCGTGAATTGATCCCAGTCACTCCGGTTGTACTCGACTTCCGTCTGATCGAACCGGGCGATGATTTTATCGACTTTATCGACATTCTCTTTAGCGAAGAAGATATTGACGATTTCGCCGATATCTCCGTTATAGACGTTTTCTTCCGCATTGTTGACGAGCTGGAGAATCTTGTCCCCGGTCCGGTAAATCCGCGTCCCTTGTTTGACTTCCCGTTTCTTCGGTTCCTCCGGGTTATAGACGCGTTGCAAGGCGACATTCAATTCGTCGATCCCGACCTGACCTCGGTAGGTCGGCGCGAGGACCTGGACATCGAATTTCGAGTAGCCTTTTGCGAGTGCTTTTTCCGCGAAGGCCGAGATGCCCCGTAACGTCTCTTGCGGAGACGCAGTGTAGAAGCGGCGATCCGCAAGTGGTGATAACAAATCAGCAGACGTCGTCCGGTTCTTCAAATCGTGCGCAAGACGCAATATCGAAGAATCTTCTGCTTGACGATGGACGACGTTCAAACGGACGACGGGAATTCCTTCCGTATCCATCAAGTCTGCCAGCACCTGTCCTGGACCGACGGATGGCAATTGATCGCGGTCACCGACGAACAAGATTTTCATGCCGTTCGGGACGGCGCGAAGCAAACTCGATAACAAGTAGATATCAATCATCGACGATTCATCGATGATCAGTACTTTTCCCGTGATCGGCTGATCCTCATTCAGTTGAAAGTTCGTTCCATCATACTTCAATAGACGGTGAATCGTCATCGCCGGCACGTCCGTTGCTTCCGACAGACGTTTAGCGGCACGTCCCGTCGGTGCAACAAGGACGTATGGATAGACCTCTCCTGTCTTGACGCGACTCTTCTCAAGCGGCCAGTCATGAATTTCTTGCAACGCATGCAAAATTCCCTTGATGACAGTCGTCTTACCGGTACCCGGTCCACCAGTCAAGACCATCAGCGGCGCTTTGACCGCTAACTCGATCGCTTCTCGCTGTTGCGCGGCATATTCCATGCCAAACTGTTCTTCGAGGTGCCCGATTGCTTCAAGAATCGTCGCGACATCGACTTCCTGTTCAGCACCGTTTGCCATGACGCGTGCTAGCTCCTTCGCCGCTCGGACTTCCGCATAAAAGATCGTCGGTAAATACAAGCAACCTTCTTCAAGCTTGACCTTATCTTCAGCGAGCAACAGTTCGATCGCTTGTTCCAGCCGCTCTCCCGGATCTTCCCCTAGCAGACGGGGTGCCCGTTGCAACAGAGAGTCGACCGTCGCGAAGGCATGTCCCTCGCCCGCTTCTTGTTCTAATATATGCATGATCGAAGCAGCGACACGCTCCGGGTGTAGCCCGACAAGTCCGAGATGTGAGGCAATATGATCGGCTGTCTTAAAGCCGATCCCGTTTACTTCATACATCAAGGAATACGGATTCTCCCGAATCCGTGCCATGGCGTCGCCCTCGTACGCGGCATAGATCTTTGCCGCTAGCTTCGGTGTGACATCAAACGGTGCTAAGAACAGCATCAACTGATCGACACCGTATAACGTGGCGAGTCGATTCAATATGATGTCGGCTTGTTTTTGTTTTAACCCAGGCACCTGATTCAGTACCCGTTCATCCTTTAAGATGAGATCCACTGCCTCTTCTCCAAGAGCATCGACGATATTTTTCGCTGTCTTCGGACCAATGCCGGTGAACGAACCATTCGTCAAGAAGCGGATCGTCGCATGTTTGGTCATCGGAACCGATCGGCGAATCAGCTCCGCCTTCAGTTGTTTTCCGAAGCGAGGATGATCAATGAGACGGCCGAATGCTTGATACGTTCCTCCGAGTTCGATTCCGACTCCTGTACCCGTAATGACGAGCTCGGTTTCTTTTAAATCAAAGTTCTTTTCTTTGACGGCGACCAATACAATGGAGTGTGCTTCTTCTTCAGAAGAAAAGAGCACACGTTTGACGCGCCCGACGACTTGATGGGGGTGCTCCATCACTCCACCTTCTTTCTCTCTTTTTCATTCGCTGCTTTCATCATAGCATTCGTTTACCGGATTTTAAATCAGGGAAAGATACCGTGAACCATTTCGTTAAGAGGAGGAGTTTAAGGATGGCACGTTTACCGATTGCAGGATTGTGTGAATTAGTACTTGAAGTCGAGGATATGGACCGTGCGGTCGGTTTTTGGAATGGGACACTTGGCATTCCGATCGTCGAGCAATGGGCTCCTGAGGATGCGGAACCAAGTAAAGAACAATCTAAACAAGACGGGGTTTGGGCAACGTGGCTTTACATCGGCGGTAACACTCGACTCGGTCTGTGGCTGAAACGGGACTTCACGATGGAAGAACGGACCGTCAAACACTTACCAGTGTCCGAATGGGACACGTTGTACGATGAAGGTGGTGTCCATGTTCATTGTGCCTTTTACGTTGAGAAGGACGAGTTCCAACAAGCCTTGAATCAATTGCGGGAAGCATCGATTACCGTGAAGCTCAGAGAATGGGACGAACAGGAGACATCGAATCAAAAAGAGCATTCTGCTTATTTCAAGGATACAGAAAATAACGTCATCGAACTGTATACGAAAAACATGGATGAAGCCTATGAAGACTTTTCCGGACCTCCACTTCGCGTCATTCGTGAAGTCGGGAATTAAATAGCGTAAAAAAGACGACTCCATTTGGAATCGTCTTTTTTGAATCAGTCTGCTTGTTTTAATAACGCATCCATCTTCGCTTTCGCATCTCGTGCAAGGGCGTGTTCCGGCTGATAGGCAAGAACGGCTTCAAGTTCTGCGTAACACGCTTCCTGTTGACCGAGGAAGGCAAGGGCGATCGCATAGTTATAGCGTGCATCTGTATGCGTTTCGTCCAGCATCAAGACATGCTCGAACATCTCGACCGCTTCTTCCAACTTCTCGTTTTGCGCTAAGGCAAGTCCGTATTGGAATGCGATCTCGATATCGACACCGTTTAGTTCTGACGCGCGTTGTAAACGAGGTAAGCCGCGTACTGGATCACCGAGTTTTTGATACGTCATCCCTAGCATGAAATGGAGATCAGCGTCATCAAGTCCATATAATAAGGCTGCGCGCAATGATTCCTCTGCTTCGACGAGTTGATCGGCAGCAAAGAACAGAGCACCTTTCGCATAATAGGCACTCGCGAACGTATTATCGATCATCAGTGCCCGGTCATAAAAACGAAGGGCACGATCAGCGTCGTTCATCGATTGCAGTAATGTTCCAAGATTGACGTATGCTGTCGGATCTTTTGGGTTTTGTTCGATCGCATCATTAAAAGCTTGCGCTGCTAATTCATAATTTCCAGCTTCTAGATGCCGGAACCCTACTTCATTATAGTTCATCTTCTTTTGCTCCTTACGCTAGATAAGCGAGGCGTTCGCCTGCTTTATAGGCTGCATCGATCGTCGCACCACCGAGGCAGATGTCTCCATCATAGAACACGACCGCTTGTCCTGGTGTGATCGCCCGTTGACGTTCGTCAAACGAAACATCGAGTCCATCTTCAAGGACACGAACCGTGACGGCTGTGTCTTGTTGACGGTAACGGAATTTTGCTGTGCAACGGAATGTCTCACCGACTGGACGTTCTGATGTCCAACTGACATCTGAAGCAAGTAATCCTTCCGAATACAATAATTCGTTATGGAATCCTTGATCGACATAGAGAATGTTCTCTTTTAGGTTTTTTCCGACGACGAACCAAGGTTCTCCGTCTCCACCGATACCAAGCCCGTGGCGTTGCCCCATCGTATAGTACATCAATCCATCGTGACGACCCATGACGTTGCCGTCAAGCGTCCGCATCTCACCGGGTTGTGCCGGTAGGTATTGACCGAGGAACTGTTTAAAGTTCCGCTCGCCAATGAAGCAAATACCGGTCGAGTCTTTTTTCTTAGCTGTTGCAAGGTTCGCTTCTTCTGCAATCCGGCGCACTTCTGATTTTTCCATGTGACCGATTGGGAACATCGCCTTCGCGATTTGCTCTTGCGACAATTGATTCAAGAAATACGTTTGATCTTTATTTGCATCCACGCCTCGAAGCAATTTATGTTCTCCATCTTCATAGACAGCACGTGCATAATGACCTGTTGCGACGAAATCGGCACCAAGGCGCATCGCGTGATCGAGGAACGCTTTGAACTTGATTTCCTTGTTACACATGACGTCTGGATTCGGTGTCCGACCGAGTTTATATTCATCGAGGAAGTACGTGAAGACCTTATCCCAGTACTCTTTTTCAAAATTGACCGCATAATACGGAATGCCGATTTGATTGGCTACGGCGATGACGTCTTCATAATCTTCCGTCGCCGTACAAAAGCCGTTCTCATCCGTGTCATCCCAGTTTTTCATGAAGATCCCGATGACGTTATAGCCTTGCTCTTTTAATAAATGAGCCGTCACAGACGAATCGACACCGCCCGACATCCCAACGACGACTGTCGTTTCACTCGGGGCTTTCGCTCGTGTATTCATTCATTTCACCTCTTAGTTAATTCTGAAACGATTTTACGACATCTTGCAAGGCTTGTGCGAGTAGTTCGACTTGCGGAACATCATTTCCGTGCCCAAAGCTGATCCGAACAGATGCGCGCGTTCGTTCATCTTCGCCATACATCGCCGACAGGACATGCGAAGGTTCGACAGACCCTGCCGTACATGCACTCCCACTCGATACCGCCATCTGCCGCATATCGAGCATGATCAAGAACGGTTCGATCTCGATTTGCGGGAAATAAAGATTGAGGACATTCGGTAATCCCTCGATACCGTTGACTTCATACTTGATACCACTTTCATCTAATCGAGTCAGCAAGACGGTACGCAACTGTGTGATCTGATCCTGTTGTTGATCACGCTCCGCTACCATCAGTTCGAGCGCCTTCGCTAAACCGACGATTCCCGGTACGTTCTCTGTACCAGCACGACGCTTGCGTTCTTGTTCTCCGCCGAACGTGTGAGGTGCTAACTTCACACCAGTCCGCACGTACAATAGTCCGATTCCCTTTGGACCGTTAATTTTATGAGCAGACGCGGATAAGAGATCGACCTGTAACGCTTCAACATCGATTGCTTGTTTGCCGAACACTTGCACCGCATCCGTATGAAACAAAATACCGCGTTCCCGTAAAAATTGACCGAATGTCGCAATTGGCTGGATCGTTCCGACTTCATTGTTACCAAACATGATCGAGACGAGTATCGTATCTTCCCGAACTGCTTCTTGTAAGGCAGTCAACGACACAACGCCAGACGACGGTACATCGAGATATGTGACATCATAGCCTTGCTTTTCAAGCTCTTCGAACGCACGGAGTACGGCATGATGCTCAAACCGTGTCGTAATGAGATGACGCCCTTTTTCAAGCGCTGCCTCAGCCGCACCGAAGATGGCGTAGTTATCCGACTCCGTTCCACCACTCGTGAAAATCAGTTCGGTTGGTTTCGCATTTAATTCTTGTGCGATCTGTCGGCGTGCATTGTCGATCGCCGCCCGAGCAGAACGACCAGCCGCATGGACACTTGATGGATTCCCGTACTGTTCGAGCAAATAAGGCGTCATCGCCTCAAGGACTTCTGGACGCATCGGCGTCGTCGCCGAATGGTCAAAGTAATTCATTCGTATTCACCTCTCAAATATAGAACATGTATCCTGTATCGTCTTCTTCTGCTAAGTCTTGTAGTGTCGTTGAATCGAGTACTTGATCGACCGCTTGTTGGATTTTATCCCAAAGTTTGCGTTTCGTGACCTCGTCACAAGCATCGACTTCGACGACGACGAGTGGTCCTTCAAGCAGGCGGATGATTTCACCCGCCGTAATGTTTTGTGCTTCACGACCGAGCTTATACCCGCCATAAGCGCCGCGGACACTTTTGACGAGACCCCCATTTCGAAGTGGTGCGATCAATTGCTCGAGGTAGTGCTCTGATAAATCATACATCTGGGCGATTTTTTTTAAGGACAATGGTTTTGATTCAGCTTCTTTTGCGAGTGCGATCATGATCGTCAGACCATATCGCCCTTTCGTCGAGATTTTCATCATGCGAAGGATCATCCTTTCTAGTATAGTAGTAGCTAAAAGTGGAAGGAGCGTATGTGTATGGCACATTTATTTGAATCCCAGTCTCCTGCCGGACCGCTCGCAAATCGGATGCGTCCGCAGAATCTGGATGAAATCGTCGGACAACGCCATCTAATCGGAGAGACGACGCTTTTGCGGCGCGCCATCTTAGCCGACCGTCTCGGGACCGTCATTTTTTACGGTCCACCGGGCACCGGTAAGACGACGCTCGCACGTGTCATTTCCAGTTATACGAAATCAGCATTCGAGCAATTGAATGCGGTCACGGCAAAACTGGAACAATTACGGGAGATTTTAAAAGCAGCCGAGGCTCGTCTTCAGTTCGAGGATCAAAAAACGATCCTCTTTCTCGATGAGATCCATCGGTTCAATAAGATGCAGCAAGACGCCTTACTGCCGGCACTTGAGGCGGGTACGATCACGTTGATCGGTGCGACGACTGAAAATCCGAGTTTTGAAGTCAATGCTGCTCTCTTATCACGAGCAACGGTATTTCGTTTCGAGCCCCCGACGGCAGACGATTTACGAATCGTCCTCGACCGAACCCTGAAGGACGAAGAGCGTGGTCTTGGCAAATATCCGATCACGATCACGGAGGACGCGATCGATCATTACGTCAAGTTGTCAGATGGCGATTACAGGGCATTATTGAATGCGCTCGAACTCGCCGTCTTGACGACTCCGGAAATCGATGGTCAAATCACGATCGATCTCGCTGTCGCGGAGGAATCGATTCAGCAAAAGGCATTGAAGTATGATAAGGACGGCGATCGTCATTATGATGTCATCTCCGCTTTCATTAAATCGATTCGTGGTTCCGATCCGGACGCCGCGCTCTACTGGCTCGCCGTCATGATTGAAGCCGGTGAAAGTCCCCGTTTCATCGTTCGTCGTCTCTATGTCCATGCGGCAGAAGACATCGGTCTATCTGATCCGCAAGCGTTATTGATGGTCGATGCCTGTGCGCGCGCGTGCGAATACGTTGGTTTCCCGGAAGCTCGGATTCCGCTTGCTGAAACGGTCCTATATCTCGCGACAGCACCGAAATCGAATGCCGTCATCTCAGCCATTGACCAAGCATTGACGCTCGTCCGTCGTTCAGATGGTGGACCTGTTCCCCCACACCTGCGCGATGCCCATCATCCGGGTGCAGCGGCACTTGGGAATGGCGTCACCTACCAATATCCGCACGACTTCGAACATGCCTATGTGCCACAGAATTATTGGCCAGAAAACCTTGCCCGGACCAAACCCATCTTTTATCGTCCAAGCCCACGCGGTTTTGAAAAACAACTGCAGGCTCGACTCGATTTTTGGAACAAACAAACAGCCACACATCAGAAAAAGCGACCATAAGGTCGCTTTTTTAACGAACGCGTTCGATCGTCACGCCAGCTTCACGGACGATCTCATTGATGACGTAGCTCGCTGCAATCAATCCACCAACTGAAGGCACGAATGCGTTCGAACTCGGCGGCATCTTCGCTTTACGAATCGCAGCTGCATCGTTTCCGACAACTTGACGGACTTCTTCAATGATCTTAACGGGCGGTTCATCGGAAAAGACAACAGGAACGCCTTTATGAATACCGGCTTTTCGAAGTTTCGTCCGGATGACCTTCGCCAGAGGATCATAACTTGTATCTTTGATGTCAACGATCTTAATGCGTGTCGGATCCATCTTGTTTGCCATCCCCATGCTCGAAATGATCGGAATGTTACGTTTCTTACATTCTTGAATCAAGTGAATTTTGAACGAGACCGTGTCCGATGCATCGATGACATAATCCGGCTGCTGTTCAAAGAACGACTCGAATGTTTCTTCATTGTAGAACATCTTTAAACGAACGATTTCAAGGTCTGGATTGATTAACGCAAGACGTTCTGCCATCGCATCGACCTTCGGCTGACCGACCGTCGGAAGCAAGGCATGAATTTGTCGGTTAACGTTTGTAATATCGATATCATCCTTATCGACGAGAATCAAACGACCTATACCACTACGGGCAAGTGCTTCTGCTGAGAACGAACCAACACCGCCGATTCCCAGAATAGCGACAGACTTGGATGCCAATGCGTCAAGTCCAGTTTTACCGATTGCTAGTTCATTACGCGAAAATTGATGTAACATCTCATAACCTCACAATACTCATACTGTTTTACTCGGAATTATATCATAAAAAAAAACGTCATGCGACGTGTCGAACAATAAAATAATAAGACGATGGGACCCGAAGTGCCGTGTCGATACCTTATTTTTGAACCTGCTGTGCAGGTGGGTGTCTTATCCGATTCCTATTCGTACGTCCTCCTGCTGTGTTACGAGGCATGTACTACTAGTTGGAACGTCAAACTCCCTATCAAAAAAGAGTGGCTCAAAGATAAAAGGCGGCTCTCGTACAATTCAGGAACCCCATCTGATGCATTTAATATAGCATCCTCCCCTCTGAAATGCAACTACTTCCCACTCCAGAAAAAGATGCTTTTTTAGGTCCAACGTTTCGTGAACTGTTGATTCGGATCATATCGTTGTTGTTGGAATGCGGGATCAAATCGTGGTGTGCGTGTTGCATTCCCAACACCCGCGATGAACGCCCAGTTGCCATAGTTCGAAGCGACATCATAGTCGATCAACTGTTGTTCGAAATATCGTGCTCCGATGCGCCAGTCCTGCTTTAATTCATGAATCAGATAACTGGCAACGATTTGTCTGCCGCGGTTCGACATCCATCCCGTCTCGCGAATCTCGTTCATGAAGGCATCGACGAACGGAACACCGGTCTTTCCTTCTATCCAACGTTCGACAGCTAGCTGGTCCGTCTTCCACGTGTATTGACCGTCTTGTAATCCACTCGACCGGAACAGACGGCTTCCTGTCTCACGCATCGTTAAATGGAAAAAGTCACGCCATAACAGTTCGAAATACAACCAATACGTTGATTCATTTGCTCCCTTTTTTCGCTCGGCTTCCTGCAATTCAGCCATGACGCGACGCGGTGACAGCGATCCGTTCGCTAGCCAGGCAGATAACTTCGAAGAATCATCTCGCAAAAAACCATTACGTGTTTCTTTATAGATGAATACAGGATCAACAAAGTATTCTTGAAGACGTGCTCTCCCCGCTGATTCTCCACCACGGAACGGGAACGCGATCTCTGGATCCGCTTTGACTGATTCCTCCCTTATTAATCGAATACCGGTTGGTGGATCAAGTGGATCGTAGAAGGTTCCTTTCGCCTCGACACGTTTTCGAAACGCTGTAAAGACGCGCTTCAGTTCGTCACTTCCGATATCTTCCCGGCGATGTAGTGTCTGTGTCTCAAAAGAACGGACGGCATATCTGTCTTCGATATACTGTTCACTTGCCACTTCTTCTGTTCCAGTCATCTTATGGAAATAGACGGTATCATCCGCTTGGAGATAAGAATCAAGTGCCTCATTCACCTTCCCCTCTAAAATATCTAATGCAATTCCGATTTGAGACAAATGATCGGCTAAATTCGCTAATGACTCTTCTTCGAATTTCGCTTGTTGTGCGCCTCTTTCAAACAGCTGTCCCTTATGATTTTTAACGTATACTGCCCGAATCGTATCTTGTTCTTCGCATGCGCTTCGAAGTGCTTCATGATCATCGACACGCAAATCATTGCGGTACCAGACGACTGCTCCCATATTGATCGGCTCCCTTCTCTTATACTATGACCCGACCAAGGGACTTAGAAAACCAATCGATGTGCCGACGAGGTTTTAAGACGTTGTTTTCGTGGAATATGATTACTACAACAAATCAGAGGAGTGAATGGATCAATGGCTGCAAAACGCGGTAAACTCAGAACATTAGTGACGCTTGTAACGACGGTTGGGCCAATCGTTTATAAATTCTATAAAAAACAACAAGCTAAAAAATCAATCAACAATCCTAAATAAAAAATGGACGCTTCCTGATCGGAGCGTCCATTTTTTAACGTTTACTGACACCTTCACTCGCGTCGACATAAAAACGCCATGGATAGGCCGTCGCTTCTCCAGCATTTGGAATACCAATGCGTGTCGTCTGGACGATTGCATCGACCGGGTCGGCAACGAGTCGAAACCGGTCTTGATAAAGATCCTGACCTGAATCAGCAGTCGTTAGACCGAATCCTTGGCACAATTTTGCCGGTCCATTGACGAGATTTCGTCTTTGAATCGCAGTCAATTCCGCGTAGGAACAACCAAAACGGCGTTTAGCGACCTGATCGTGCCCTCTGATGATTTCGGCACCTCGTAACAGCAGTCCGTATCCTTCCCCTTCATGTCCACAAACGATATTCATACAGTGATGCATACCATACGTGAAATAAACATATAAATGTCCGGGTGGACCGAACATCGGTGCCGTTCGTTTCGTTGGTTTACCGGAAAACGAGTGTGCCGCTTGATCGTGAGGACCGAGATAGGCTTCGACCTCGACGATTCGCATCGTTACCTCATCGACCGTGATGTGTGTTCCTAAGAAATCTGGTCCGACTTCAACTGGAGACCGTTCAAAAAAGTGTCGTTCCATCCGTTCGCCCTCCTTCATGAAACAAGCGAACCTCCCATACCGGAAGATTCGCTTGTCGTGACTTACGATTGTTTGACTGCTGTACGAATTGAGAGGTCATTTAATTGCGCATCCGAGACTGGGCTTGGTGCTGCCGTCAACAGATCACTTGCTGATGCTGTTTTCGGGAAGGCAATCGTATCACGCAAGTTCGAACGCCCTGCGAGTAACATGACGAGACGGTCTAGACCAAGTGCGATCCCCGCATGTGGTGGTGTTCCGTATTCGAATGCTTCCATCAAGAAGCCGAATTGCTCGTTTGCTTCTTCTTCTGAGAAGCCAAGCAACTTGAACATCCGCTCCTGGATATCCCGTTCATAAATCCGTTGTGATCCACCGCCGAGCTCATATCCGTTTAAGACGAGGTCATACGCGACGGCGAGGACTTTGCCAGGATCCGTCTCGAGCAATTCGAGATCCTCACGACGCGGCATCGTGAACGGGTGGTGGTTCGCATAGAAACGACCATCTTCTTCTTCGTACGTGACAAGTGGGAAGTCTGTCACCCAAAGGAAGTTGAAGACCGACTCATCAATTAAGTCGAGTTCCTTCGCCAACTTCTGACGGAGCGCACCTAAGCTGTCTGCTACGATCGATGCTTTTGCTGCGACGAACAACAACAAGTCGCCTGCTTCCGCATCTGTCGCCGCTGTCAAGCGAGCGGTTGCTTCTTCGTCGAAGAACTTCGCGATTGGACCATTCAATCCGTCCACTGTCACTTTGACCCATGCGAGACCTTTTGCACCATAAATCGCCGTAAATTCTTGTAACTTATCGATGTCTTTTCGTGAGAAGCGTTCAGCTGCACCTTTGACGTTCAATGCTTTGACTTCTCCACCTGCTTCAAGTGCCATATCGAATACTTTGAATCCTGCTCCTTTGACGGCATCCGCGACATCGATCAATTCGAGACCGAAGCGTGTATCCGGTTTATCCGAACCATACCGGCTCATTGCTTCTGCATACGGCATCCGTGGGAATGGTGTCACGATATCTTTTCCGAGCGTTTCTTTCATGACGCGTGTCATCATCGACTCCATCATGGCATACAAGTCTTCGATGTCCATGAAGCTTGTCTCGATGTCGACTTGCGTGAATTCAGGTTGACGGTCTGCCCGTAAGTCTTCATCACGGAAACAACGTGCGATTTGGAAGTACCGCTCAAAACCAGACACCATCAGCAATTGTTTGAACAATTGTGGAGATTGTGGCAAGGCGTAGAACTCGCCCGGGTGAACCCGGCTTGGGACGAGATAGTCACGTGCGCCTTCTGGCGTTGATTTCGTTAAGATCGGTGTCTCGACTTCAAGGAAGTCTTGCTCATCGAGGAAGTTCCGCATGATGTTCGATGCTTTCGAACGGAGACGGAATGTCTCTTGGAGCGATGGGCGACGCAAGTCGAGGTAACGGTATTTAAGACGTAAATCTTCTGACGTCTGCTCCGCTTCTTCACTGATCGGGAACGGTGTCATCTTCGCTGCGTTTAAGATGACGACTTCATCCGCGACGACCTCGACTTGTCCAGTCGGGATGTTCGGGTTCGGATTCTCACGTGCGATGACATGTCCTTTAATATCGAGGACATATTCCGAACGAATCGATTCGGCAAGACGGTGTGCCTGCTCGTTTTCCGGTTGGAAGACGATTTGGACGATGCCACTACGGTCACGGAGATCAAGGAAGATCAATCCTCCTAAGTCACGTCGTTTTTGAACCCATCCTTTAAGTTGAACGTGTTGTCCGATGACTTCTTCTGTCACCTGTCCGTTCATATGCGTGCGTCCGATCATTGTGCTTCCTCCTTTAATTTCGCGACGATCGTATCAGCGACTGCTGATAACGGAACGTCCGTCTGTTCCCCTGTAGCCATGTTTTTGAGGGCAGCTGCACCACGCTCGACTTCTTCATCCCCGAGGATGACCGTGTAACGTGCTTTCAAGCGATCTGCTGCCTTAAATTGTCCTTTGAACTTCCGACCGAGATAATCGCGATCCGCGACAAGTCCTTCAAGACGCATCAATTGTAAGAGACGTGTTGCTGTCTTTTCGACTTCGTCACTGCCTTGCGCGACGATGAAGACATCGATTTGATCATCGACTGCCGGTAAGACGTTCTCATTCTCAAGCGCCATCAATAAACGCTCGATACCGATTCCGAATCCGATTCCCGGTGTTGCTGGTCCACCGATCTGTTCGACGAGACCGTTGTAACGACCACCACCACACAGTGTCGTGATTGCTCCGAAGCCTTCTGCTTCTGACATGATTTCGAACGCCGTGTGATTGTAATAATCGATTCCGCGAACGAGCGTCGGGTCAACGACATACTCGATGCCGAGTGCATCTAAGTGAAGCAACACTTCGTCGAAGTACGCTTTTGATGCCGGGTTTAAGTATTCAAGAATCGATGGTGCTGTTGCCATGCTCGGGTGATCGCGGTCGACCTTACAATCAAGGACACGAAGTGGATTCGTTTCGAGACGGTTCTGACAGTCCTGACATAATTCGTGAACGACTGGTTTAAAGTGAGCGACAAGTGCTGCCCGGTGTGCGGCGCGACTTTCGTTATCCCCGAGCGTGTTGATGACCAGTTTAAGATGCTTCAATCCGAATGAACGGTAGATGCTCATCGCGAGACTGATGACTTCCGCATCGATGGCCGGTTGTTCACTTCCGAGTGCTTCAACTCCGTATTGGTGGAGCTGACGGAAACGTCCTGCTTGCGGACGTTCATAACGGAACATCGGGCCGATATAGAACAATTTCGTTGGTTGGTTCGGTGAACCGAAAAGTTTGTTCGTCACGAATGAACGAACGACGGCAGCCGTTCCTTCCGGGCGTAACGTCAACTGGTCTTTTCCGCGTTTCTCAAGCATGAACATCTCTTTTTGAACGATATCCGTCGTCTCACCAACGCCACGTTTGAAAAGTTCTGTCTCCTCAAAAATCGGCGTCCGGATTTCCTTATAGTTGTAACGCTTACTAATTTCACGTAATTGTTGTTCGATGTACTGCCAACGTTCGACTGTTCCTGGAAGGACATCAAACGTACCGCGTGGTAATTTCATCTCAAATTCCTCCTTTTTTGAATACAAAAAAGTTCTCGTCCGCAAAGGGACGAGAACTTGAAGATCCCGTGGTACCACCCTGGTTGTCAAATCACATTTGACCACTCGGTGCAGTTAACGCCTGCGTACGACCTTCCCTACTATCGGTTCAGGAAGATACCTCGGAAGGGTCTTTCATCGAGTTCGTCTGTTCGCCCTTTCAGCCAAGGGGCGACTCTCTAAGCAGACGAGGTCTTGATTACTCCTCTTCGTCTTCGGTCGTATGAATCATTTGGTTACGTCTAATATTGCCTCGTCTCTCGGTTCCTGTCAAGCGTTTGCTTCTTTTTCAAGAATCAACGTTACAGGTCCATCATTAATGAGCGCGATATCCATCATGGCACCGAACTGACCTGTCTCGACCGTCAGTCCTTGCGCACGAAGACGTTCATTGAACGCTTCATACAACTCATTGGCAACATCCGGTTTCGCCGCTTCCGTGAAGGCTGGACGACGTCCTTTTTTGACATCACCATACAGCGTGAACTGCGAGACGGATAGAATCTGACCGTCGACATCCTGTAACGAGCGATTCATCCGTTCTTCCTCATCTTCAAACACACGGAGTCCTGCGATTTTATCAGCTAACCAGTTCACCTGATCGATCGTGTCTTCGTGTGTGACACCGACGAGCAAGAGAAATCCTTGTTTGATTTGACCGATGACCTCCTGATTGACTGTGACACTTGCTTCTTTGACTCGTTGTAATACAACTCGCACGACGGATCCGCTCCTTACGTCATCATGACGCGATGTACAGCATACACGTCAGAGATTTGTTTAATTCGATCGACGACTTTTTGTAGATGATTGACATTATTGATCGCAATCGTCATCGTGATTTTGGCTTGTTTACTGTCGTCGCCCTTCCCACTGACAGCGACGATGTTCGTATTCGTTGCAGATACCGACTGCAAGACATCATTCAACAATCCTGCCCGGTCAAATCCAGAAATTTCGATTTCGACGTTATAACTCTTGACGGCTTTACCTTCATGTTCCCACTCGACTTCGAGCAGACGTTCTGGATTTTGTTCGTGAATGACGTTCAAACAGTCCGTCCGGTGAATTGAGACGCCACGCCCACGCGTGATATATCCGACGATATCGTCCCCTGGAACCGGATTACAACAACGACTCATGCGAACGAGCATGTTATCGATGCCTTTGACCCGAACCCCCTCCGGATTTTCCTTTTTCGGACGATCGAACGTCTTCATCTCACTGATTGCTTCGTTCAGTTCTAGATTTTTGGTTTCTTTGTCTTTGCGTAATTTTTCCGTTAATTTATGCGCGACTTGGGCAGCGGTCAGACCATGATAGCCAACAGCAGCGTACATGTCTTCTTCTTGCGAGAAGTTGAACTTTCGCGTCACGTCTTCGAGCGTCTTCTCATTGATGACTTCTTTCGGCTCAAAGCCAAGCTTCTTCACTTCTGCTTCGATCAGTTCCCGTCCTTTTGAGACGTTCTCTTCGCGTTGCTGACGTTTGAACCATTGACGGATTTTATTTTTCGCCTGACTCGACACACAAATCTTGAGCCAATCCTTACTTGGACCATAACTATGCTTCGACGTGACGATTTCGATGATGTCACCTGTCTTTAGCTTATAGTCGATCGGTACCATCCGTCCGTTGACTTTCGCTCCGATCGTCCGGTGACCAATTTCCGTATGAATTCGGTAGGCATAATCAATCGGAACAGAACCTTTCGGCAACTCGATGACGTCACCTTTTGGTGTGAAGACGTACAGCATGTCACTGAAGAAGTCGACTTTGACCGATTCCATGAATTCCTCGGCATCTGCCGTGTCCTTCTGTAACTCCAAAATCTCGCGGAAGTGAGCAATCTTATCCTCAAACCCAGATTTTGCTTCCTGTTCCTTACCTTCTTTATACGCCCAGTGAGCGGCAATCCCGTACTCGGCAATGAAATGCATGTCTCGCGTCCGAATTTGGACCTCGAGCGGCTCGCCTTTCGGTCCGATGACCGTCGTATGCAGCGACTGATACATGTTCGGCTTCGGCATCGCGATATAATCCTTGAAACGTCCCGGCATCGGTTTATACTGCGTATGAATGATTCCGAGTACGGCGTAACAATCTTTGATTGAATCAACAATGATGCGAACAGCCATCAAATCATAGATTTCACTGAACTCTTTTTTCGAGTTTTGCATCTTATTATAAATGGAATAGATATGTTTCGGACGTCCATCGACTTCCGCTGCAATCTGTACATCATCGAGTACTTCATTGACCTCTTCAATAACCGAACTAACGAGCGCTTCTCGTTCCGTCCGTTTTTGTTTCATCATCGAAACGATCCGGTAGTATTGTTGCGGATTGATGTAGCGCAAACTGATGTCCTCGAGTTCCCATTTGATCGTCGAAATCCCGAGACGATGCGCAAGTGGCGCGAAGATTTCAAGCGTCTCTTCTGCCTTTTGCACTTGCTTTTCCTTGACCATATGTTGCAACGTCCGCATATTGTGCAAACGGTCAGCCAGTTTGATCAAGATGACACGAATGTCTTCCGCCATCGCGATGAACATCTTCCGATGGTTCTCAGCTAACTCTTCGCGCTTCGATTTATATTTGATTTTCCCGAGTTTCGTGACGCCATCGACGAGCATCGCAACGTCAGATCCGAATCGTTCGGATAATTCTTCGAGTGTAATGTCCGTATCTTCGACGACATCATGAAGAAGCGCAGCGACGATCGTCGTTGCATCCAAACCAATATCGACTAAGATACCGGCAACTTGTACCGGATGAATGATGTACGGTTCCCCTGAACGGCGGAATTGCCCATCATGTTCGTCTTTCGCGAATTGGTAAGCACGTTCGATGTCTTTGACTTCAGCTTGCGTCATGTATTCCGCACATCGAGCGAGAAGGTCTTCTACATTTACGATTTGTTTATTTGTCATCCCTTTTCCTCACCCAGTCCCCGGGATCGTCTGCAACGGAATCCCTAATATATAATTCTTATTATCGTGAAATCTTGAGAAGATGTCAAAATAAAAAGAAATACCCCCTTGGTCATCAAGTACCAAGAGAGTATAGTGTCTTCAGTCTTCGTAGCGAATCAATGAAAGAATGTCATATCCTTCGAGTTTCTCACGTCCGCCAAGACCATCGAGTTCAATTAAGAATCCGATTCCGGCAACTGTTCCGCCTAATTTTTCGATCATTTGGATCGTTGCTTCAATCGTACCACCTGTCGCAAGCAAATCGTCAAGGATGACGACGCGTTGTCCCGGTTGGATTGCATCTTCGTGCATCGTCAAGACGTCTTTTCCGTACTCAAGACCATACTCGACACGGACTGTCTCGCGCGGTAATTTTCCTTCTTTACGAACAGGAACGAATCCGATTTCCATCGCGTAAGCTGCTGGGCAACCAACGACGAATCCACGTGCTTCCGGACCCGCGATGACATCCGCGCCTTTACTCCGTGCATACTCAACGAGTGCATCGACCGATTGTTTGTACACTGGTCCGTTCTGCATGAGTGATGTGATATCTTTGAAACTGATTCCTTCTTTCGGCCAGTTCTCGACCTCTTTTATATGCTGTTTGAACTCCATGTCTTTTCCTCCTGCTTCGCCGCTTCTACCAAAGTATCAAAACGCTCTTTCAACTGAGCGAGTGACGAATAAATGTATTGTTGCTCGAGCTCTTGACGCGCTTCATGACGCTGGTACGTCGGAGCTTCCGTCAGATCTCGTTTTGCAGCATTTGGGTTCACACCCGGCAGCCCGTCCTCCATTGTAACAAGAAAATCAAGTTCCGAGAATACCGAATGCATAAAGTTAATCGATCGTTTCGTCCATTTTCGCGATTTCGACAAACGTACGAGACCGATCCGGAGCTCGTCTCGTGGACATTTCGCGAAATACTGGAAGTAATGCTTGAAGTCTTCCCGCGACGGAATCGTCTCGAAATAGTATCCTTCATCCTTAAAGGCACAATAAATCCGCTCTGCCTGTTCCACATATGGATAAAATGCTGCTTCCTCTTCCGGCAGGTCAAGAAAGACAATGTTTTGTCGAATCGGACCATTCAATGGACGTTCAGTGTATTTCTCCTTCATCTCATCGGTAAAGGCGACGAATGTCGTCGTCTCGTGCGGTAAGGCGAATAGATCGCTCAGCGGACGCTTACCTCCACGGTAATCAAACACTTGAACATCTTCGACAGCGACGTCTTGAATCATCAATTGAGGTTTACGGAAACCATTCCATTCATTGATGTTCAGACTGCCCATCAAGTGAATCTCCGATAAGGTTGAAACTTCATCGACGAGGTCGCCGAAGCTGAAGCCAATTGCATCGAGTTCCTTCCCGTCGCCTGATAGGAGTGCCTTGACATGCGTCAAATCACGACCGATCCGTTTCATATCGCGAATCTTCGCCTGCTCAATGACAATCCGTGGCGCGGGGTTTCCTATCCCGAACGGTGCCAGTCGCTGAATGTCTTCAATCAACTGAATCGAGACATCACTGACGTGTAGACGTAGGTCGACATCGATTGTCGCGATGAACGCGTCATCCGGTAACGTGCTCGCTTGTTCATTCAAGCGTTGACGTAACGTCTCAACGTCATCGGAAGAGAGCGTCATGCCGGCAGCAGCCGGATGTCCTCCGAAATGCGGCAAGATATCTTCACATTTCGTCAGTTCAGCGAAGAGGTCAAAGGCTGGAATCGACCGTCCAGAACCCTTCGCTGTTCCTTTTTCAGCATCATGACACAGCATGATGACAGGACGATGATATTTTTCAACGAGTCGCGAGGCGACGATGCCGACGACACCTGGGTTCCAGTCTGCCGCATCGACGACGAGGACGCGGTCATCCTTGAAGCGTTCCTCGACAAGCGCCGTTGCTTCCTCCGCAATCTGCTTGACGATATCTTGACGTTGTTTATTTTGTTGGTCGAGTTGTTTCGCGAGATGAAGTGCTTCATCTTTACTTTCTGCTAGCAACATCTCGAGCGCTGGCATCGCAGAATCAAGACGACCTGCTGCATTGATCCGTGGACCGAATGCAAATCCGACCGACTCTTCCGTTAGTTCGTCCTCAGTTAAACTGCAGACGTCACGTAACGCAAGGATACCTGGACGTTCACTTGCGTTTAGCGCCTCGATTCCACGAATCGCAAGCAAGCGGTTTTCGCCGACGAGCGGGACAAGATCGGCAATCGTTCCGAGCACGGCAAGATCGAGTAATTCGACTGGTTCACGATCAAGGAGAGCATGTGCGACTTTAAAGGCGACGCCTGCCCCAGCAAGTTTTGAGAACGGATAGTCTGGATCGACACCTGGATGGATCAAGGCAAAGGCATCGGGTAACGTTTCTTTGGCTTCGTGGTGATCGGTGATGATTAAATCGACCCCGAGTTCCTTCAGGACATCTGCTTCGTGGATACCGGAAATCCCACAGTCGACAGTGATGACGAGACTAAACCCTTCTTCCGCTGCCCAGCGAAATGCTGCTTCATTCGGTCCATAGCCTTCCGTGAATCGGTTTGGGATATAACACTCTGCCATCCCTCCAATTTCAATCAAGGCATGCCAGAGAATCGCAGCGGAACTCACACCATCGACGTCATAATCACCGTAAATTAAAATCATCTCACCTTCGTTGACGGCACGTTGAATCCGTTCAACGACTTTCGGCATGTCTTTAAAAGCAAATGGATCGTGGAATGCCATTTGATCCGTCTCTAAAAAATCACGAGCAGCTTCACGTGTCGTGAATCCCCGTTGGACAAGTAATTGTGCGACGTGCGGTGAGATCGTGCCATCCGCCGTCAATTGTTCGATTTGTTCTGAATCGATGACTTTATCAAGCCATGTTTTTTTAGCATGGTACATCTCAAACCCTCCAATCAACTTCCCCATTATAATTGAAAATCCGCACCAGCGATAGCTGATGCGGATACTCTTTTAAGAAGCGCGTTTTGTGCGACCAAGTGTCCGACCTTTCATGACGAGCCAGAGCTGCGCGGCGATGAAGATCGAAGAATACATCCCCATGATCAAACCGACAAGCAGGGCGAGACTGAATCCACGGATTGCCTCACTACCGAAGATGTAGAGTGCCGCTGCCGTCATGATGACCGTGACGACCGTATTGATCGAGCGAATGATCGTTTGTTGAATCGATTCATTGACGATGTGTGCCAATTCATCAAATGAGACTTTCCGTCCACCTTTTTCAGCAAGTCCGAGATTTTCTCGCACCCTGTCGAACGTAACGATCGTATCGTTGACAGAATACCCGATGATCGTCAGAATCGCTGCGATAAAGTACAGATTGACCTCAATCTGGAACAGCGAGAAGAAGGCGACAATCATCAATGCATCGTGCAATAGTGCAAGCACTGTCGCAATCCCGTATAACGGTTGGAATCGGAACGAGACATAGATGACGATCCCAAGTGACGCGAGTAAGACGGCATAAATCGCGTTACGCGCGATTTCTTGACCAACTTGTGCCGAAACCGTCGAGATACTCGGTTCTTTCTTATATTCCGTTTCAATCGTTTGTTTCATTTTAGAGATTTGATTTTGGCTGAATTCCCCAACGAACGTGACGTTCGCTAGTTTTCCACCTTGAGCAAATTGGATGCCATCGATTTCCGCAGCATCAATGCCTGACTCTTCAATGACAGAGCGGACATCGGCTTCCTTGATTTGATTCTCAGAAGAAATCTCGACGCGTGTACCTTGCGTGAAGTCGATCCCGAGGTTCAGACCACGGAACGACAACAAAAGGACCGACACGATGACAAGCGCAATCGTGATTGCGAAATAGATTTTACGATGTTTGACGTAATCGAATTTCGTAGGATTAAAGCTCACGGATTTCACTCTCCTTTACACCGAACCATGATTTCTTCTTATCGAACCATCGGCTACTGACAAGGAGTTGCATCAGGTAACGTGAGACAAAAACGTTCGTGACGAACGTGACGGCGATCGAAACCATCAACATGATGGCGAATCCTTTGACCGTACTTGTACCAAAGTAGTACAACACGCCAGCAGAGATTAACGTCGTCAAGTTGGCATCAAGAATCGTACCAAACGAACGACGGTTACCGGCTTTGAACGCGGACAAGACAGATTTACCACTTCGTAATTCATCCTTGATCCGCTCAGCAGTGATGATGTTCGCATCGACCGCCATCCCGACTCCAAGAACGAGTGCCGCAATCCCCGGTAATGTGAGGACAGCATTGATCCCGTTAAAGAAGATCATGACGAGATAGATGTAGAACAGCAACGTAATAATCGAAACGAATCCAGAGACCCGGTAGAACAGTAGCATGAACAAGAAGACTGCAGCTACACCGATTGCTGAGGCGAAGAGCGTCTGATCAAGTGCGTCCTGTCCAAAAGCAGCAGAGACCGACGTCGAGTAGATTTCCTCGAGTTTGACCGGCAGTGCTCCTGCGTTAAGGATTGAGGACAATTGTTTACCATACTCGGCATCGATATCGCCACCGGAAATGATTGCCTTATCCGAGTTGATTGGTTGAGTGACCGATGCATCCGAAACGATTTTCGAATTCTTCTTTTGAATCTCTTTTTCGTACGTATCACCTTTTTCGTAATCGAGCCAGATGACAAGGCGGTTCGCCGGTGCTTGCATTTGTGAGACTTTTTGAGTTACTTCATAAAATTTCTGTTTTGACTTCATCGTCAATTCGACGAGTGGTTCATTCGTATTCGGATCATATCCGACTTTTGCTCCTTTAGCTTTTAAGTCTGAACCGTCAAGCAACAACTTATCGTTGATGTCACGGAATGACAATTGTGCTGTCGAAGATAGGATTTGACGCGCTTCCGTCTGATCCTTGACGCCAGCAAGTTGAACACGAATCCGGTTGTTACCTTCGATCCGAATATCCGGTTCAGAGACACCGAGAACGTTGACACGGTTCTCAATTGCCGTCAATGTGGCACTCATCGCATTTTGGTCGATGACGTCTCCTTCTTTCAGTGGTTGTACTTCATACAAGACTTCGAAGCCACCTTTAAGGTCAAGGCCAAGCTTCGTATCCTTCAGCAACCATGACGATGTCGTACCGATCAGCACGAGCAACGCGATGACGACGATGAAGAATGTGGCAAGTTTCCCTTTCTTGATCATGCTACATTATCCTTTCTCTAGTTCCCAGTATATTTTCAGACAACTTTGTTCTCCTACCCTAGCTTACAAAAGAAATGGTAATCTTAGCAAACGTTTTTCTCATATATAAACAGAAAAGACGCTCCGGAATCCGGAAAGCGTCTTTTCAATGCCTTATTCGACCGTTTCGTCGCCCATGACAGTCGTTGATTTTTTCGTCACTTCTGCCACAGCACTTCGGTTGAATGTCAATTGTGCGTTTCCTGACTTCAATGTCACCGTCGTGTCGTCCACTTTTTGGACAACCCCGTGAAGACCACCGATCGTTACGATCGAATCGCCGCGTGAGAGTTCATTTTGCATCTGACGCACTTGCTTCTGGCGTTTGTTCTGTGGACGGATCAACAAGAAATAGAACACCACGAAGATCAAGATCATCGGGAGGAATGTCAATAATTGTTGCATCATATTCAGCTCCTTTTATCATTCAAATCACGTTCATTATACCGTGAAAGGATTGATTTGTCAGACGATTTGTTAGAAATTCTTTGCGTTCGGCAAATTGTAACCGTATTCTTCGAAGAATTCTTCCTTGAAATCGAGCAGACGATCCTCACGAATCGCTTGACGAACGCCTTCCATCAACTTGACGAGGAAGTGAAGATTGTGTGTCGAACACAGATGAAGACCGAACGTTTCTTGCGCACGAATCAAGTGATGGATGTACGAACGTGAGTAATTCTTACACGCGTAGCAATCACAGTTCTCATCGAGCGGACGGAAATCACGTGCATATTTCGCGTTCCGAACGACAAGACGACCTTTTGAGGTCATTAACGTTCCGTTTCGTGCAATTCGTGTTGGTAAGACACAATCGAACATATCGATTCCGCGAATCGCGCCTTCAATCAACGCGTCCGGTGAACCAACGCCCATCAAATAACGCGGTTTGTCTTCCGGCATGAGTGGTGTCGTGAATTCGAGCGCACGGTACATGACGTCTTTCGGTTCTCCGACCGATAGACCACCGACCGCATAACCCGGGAAATCAAGCGCAACGAGGTCTTTTGCACTTTGACGACGTAAGTCTTCGTATTCTCCGCCTTGGATGATACCGAACAGCGCTTGATCATGTGGACGTTCATGCGCTGCAAGACAACGTTCTGCCCAGCGGCTTGTCCGTTCAACAGATGCTTTCATGTACTCGTGAGAAGCTGGATACGGTGGGCACTCATCAAACGCCATCATGATGTCTGAACCGAGTGCATTCTGGATTTCCATTGCTTTTTCTGGTGATAAGAACAGTTTGTCACCGTTTAAATGGTTACGAAAATGAACGCCTTCTTCCGAAATATTCCGGAGATCAGCGAGTGAGAAGACTTGGAAACCACCTGAGTCCGTGAGAATCGCGCCATCCCAGTTCATGAATTTATGCAGACCCCCTGCTTCCTTGATGACATCGTGTCCAGGACGCACCCATAAATGGTACGTGTTCGCGAGGATGATGTTCGCGTTCATGTCCTTGATTTGTTCCGGTGCCATCGTCTTGACCGTCGCTTGTGTTCCGACCGGCATGAAGACCGGTGTCTCAAAACTACCGTGCGGCGTGTGGACGATTCCTAACCGCGCTCCGGATTGTTTACATGTCTTGATATGTTCATATGTTACCGCGTGTTTTGTCATTAGTTTCGTTCCTCTCTCGTTAAGAACATCGCATCACCGAAGCTAAAGAAACGATAGCCATTCGCGACAGCTTCTTCGTAGGCATGCAGAATGTGTTCCCGTGTCGATAACGCGGACACGAGCATGATCAATGTTGATTTCGGTAAGTGGAAGTTCGTGATCAGACCATCAATCCCTTTGACTTCCTGACCCGGGAAGATGAAGATGTCTGTCCAACCCGTTGCTTCGACGAAGTCACCGTGATCACGGATGACCGTTTCAAGCGTTCGTGTCGACGTCGTACCGACCGCGATGATCCGTCCGCCTTGTTTCCGTGTTTCGCGTAGTAGAGCAGCTGAACTTTCCGGCAGTTCGTAGTACTCACTGTGCATCTTGTGACTATCGACGTCGTCGACCGAAACAGGACGGAATGTGCCAAGTCCAACGTGTAACGTCAATGGTGCGATCCGGACGCCTTTCGCTTGAAGCGCTTCAAGCAATTCCGGTGTGAAGTGAAGACCCGCTGTTGGTGCCGCAGCGCTCCCACGTTCGCGAGCGTAGACCGTCTGGTAACGATCTTGATCCTCGAGTTGTTCATGAATGTACGGTGGCAATGGCATCGTTCCGAGTTGGTCGAGCACTTCGTAGAAAATCCCGTCGTAGAAAAATTTCAGGATTCGTCCACCGTCTTCAAGTGCTTCGACACACTCAGCACGGAGTAACCCGTCACCAAACGA
Source organism: Exiguobacterium sp. BRG2 (assembly GCF_031844245.1). Lineage (NCBI taxonomy): Bacteria > Bacillati > Bacillota > Bacilli > Caryophanales > Exiguobacterium > Exiguobacterium sp. BRG2. The sequence continues at coordinate 280,675 of NZ_JAUZUW010000003.1, read as the reverse complement.
CAAAATCGTTCCTGGTTTGACGCGTTTTGCTGGTTTTGCTAGCGTTTCCCACACATCGTCACTCGTCTGCTTCAAGAGCAACAATTCGATTTTTCCACCTGTCTCTTCCTTTACACCAAAGAGACGTGCTGGTAAGACTTTCGTATCGTTGATGACGAGTGTATCGCCTTCCCGGAAGTGGTCGACGATATCATGGAAGTGCTGGTGCTGAATCGCACCCGTCTCCCGATCGAGAACCATCAGTTTCGAACTCGTCCGGTCGAGCAATGGCACTTGAGCAATTTGTTCTTCTGGTAAATGAAAATCAAATAAGTTTACATCCATTGGTTCAATTTCCTTCTTTCAGTCCTAAATGTTGGCGGGCGAACGGTGTTAAGACGCGTCCGCGCGGAGTACGTTGTAAAAATCCTTGTTGCAGTAGATATGGTTCATACACATCCTCGATCGTCTGCGCATCTTCACCGATTGTCGCTGCGATCGTCTCAAGACCGACCGGACCACCGGCAAACCGTTCTGCAAGCGATCGTAATAAACGATGGTCGACATCGTCGAGTCCGAGCGCATCGACATGCAAGCGATCAAGTGCACTTGTCGCAAGCGAGGCATCGATCTCGGTTTGATGGGCAACTTGAGCGAAGTCGCGGACACGCCGTAATAACCGGTTCGCGACACGTGGTGTTCCGCGTGAACGAAGGGCGATCGCTTCTGCTGCCAGACGATCCGCTTGGAATCCGAACAATCGTGACGTCCGGGTCACGATGGCAGACAACTCTGACATCGTATAATATTCAAGCTTCAGCGTCACGCCAAAACGATCACGTAGCGGTGCCGATAACATCCCGGCACGCGTCGTCGCACCGACGAGTGTAAATGGTGGCAAGTCGATCCGAACGCTACGCGCGAGTTCCCCTTGACCGATGACGATATCGAGACAATAGTCTTCCATTGCCGGATATAGAATCTCTTCGATCGATCGACTCAACCGATGAATCTCATCGATGAACAGGACATCTCCCGGTTCAAGCGATGAGAGAATCGCCGCTAGATCACCCGGTCGTTCAATTGCAGGACCGGCTGTCGTCTTGATGCCGACCCCCATCTCGTTTGCGATGATTGTCGCAAGCGTCGTCTTCCCAAGACCTGGAGGACCGTAGAGAAGAACGTGATCGAGTGTTTCCTGACGAATTTTTGCCGCCTCGATGAAGACACTTAAGTTTCCTTTTGCTTTCTCCTGCCCGATATATTGTTCGAGCGTCTGAGGACGCAGACTCCACTCTTCTTGATCTTCCGCATGGGCGGATTCTGACAAAATGCGCTCTTCCATGTCCTCACCTCACATTCAATAACAACTGGAGTGCCCGTTTAACATATTGATCCGTTGACAGGACTTCTGCCTGCAACGCTTTTTTGACTTTTTCGACTTCTCGATCACTGTAACCGAGCGCCGTCAGAGCTTCACAGGCTTCGTTCAACTCAGCGTTACCTTGTGCGAACAAGCCTTCGCTCGGTACATAGTCTGGCGCGAGCTCTGCTAACTTTCCTTTTAGGTCGAGTGTCATTTGTTTTGCTGTCTTTTTGCCGACACCTGGGAACTTGACGAGATAACTTTCCTTTTCTTGTTCGATTGCTTCAACAAGCGCATCGACATTCCCTGATGCGACGATTGCAAGCGCTCCTTTAGGTCCGATCCCTGTCACACCGAGCAACTTCGTGAACAAGGCACGTTCACGCCGGGAACGGAATCCGAATAAGACTTCTTGGTCCTCACGGACATAGTGATACGTATATACGATGATCTGTTCGTCTCCGGTCCGATAAAAAAACGGGTTCGGTGCTACGATCTTGTAGCCAATCCCGCCAACTTCTACCGTCACGAATTCCGCACAGACATAAGCGACTTCGCCGCGTACGAATTCTATCAATGTGGAACGCTCCCATCTATAAACAAACTCTCGTGTTATTGTAGCATACATCTTCGTTTGGCTTCAAAGCGTTCTTCAGCAAAAATCAATACATACGTTCGCTCTCTCAATCAGAAAACAAAAAGCGTGATCGTTTGCACGACCACGCTCTCACTCTCTATTTTACGAACGCTCAAGCATTCGTTCGAGCGCCAACACGGCATGCCGCGTCGTCTCTGCGTCGACTTTAATGATGTTGACCGGCTCACCTGCTTCGACTTGTTCGAGCGCCCAAGCCAAATGCGGCAAGTCAATCCGGTTCATCGTCAGACATGGACACATGAACGGATTGAGCGACACGATGTCAAGATCCGGATGAGTCGTCGCGAGTCGATTGACGAGGTTCATCTCTGTTCCGATCGCCCACTTCGTTCCAGGAGCAGCCTGTTCGATTTGTTGAATGATGTACGCCGTTGATCCATTGAGATCAGACGCCGTCACGACTTCGTGCGAACATTCTGGGTGAACGAGAATCTTTCGCTCCGGATCCGTCTTACGGAACTGTTCAATTTGACCGACTGTGAATTTCTCATGCACCGAGCAGTGCCCTTTCCATAAGATGACGCGGACGTCTTGGTCCTCCCCGTCAAAAACGAGTTCGTCGCGAATCGGATCCCAAATCGCCATCTGCTCTAACGGAATTCCGAGCGCATGTGCCGTATTGCGACCGAGATGTTGATCCGGCAGGAAGAATAAGATGTCTCGTTCAGCAAGCGCCCACTCGACCATTTGGACAGCGTTCGATGATGTCACCGTCGCCCCACCGTGACGACCGACGAATGCTTTGATGGCTGCTGTCGAATTGACATACGTCAATGGTAAGATCGACTCCCCAAATCGTTCCGTCAAGATCGTAAAAGCACGCTCCGTTTGCGTATCATTTGCCATATCCGCCATCGAACAGCCAGCACGCATGTCAGGCAAAACGACCGTATGCGACGCATCGGTTAGCATATCTGCCGTCTCTGCCATGAAGTGGACACCACAAAAGACTGTATATTCCGCTTCTGTCATCTGCTTCGCGACTTGCGCGAGCTGGAGCGAATCTCCCGTCGCATCCGCGAACTGGACGACTTCATCCTTTTGGTAGTGGTGGGCAGGTAAGAATAAGCGACTGCCCATCCGTGCTTTGACCCCTTCGATGATCGCGATCAAGTCTGCTTCTGATTGCTGTAAGTATGACGCCGGAATTCCCTCGTGACGTAATAGATCAAATGACATCTTTTTTTCCTCCTTCGATTTTCATGCTGATATCGAGTGCTGTTGCTGAATGAGTAAGTGCCCCGAGTGAGATGACGTCTGCTCCGCTATCCGCGAAGTCCGATAATGTGTCTACCGTGATCCCACCGGATAGTTCGATTGTGATATGCGGTGGAATCAATTGCCGGAGCTGTTTAATTTCTGCTGGCGTCCGATTATCGAGCATGATGATATCGACTTCTGCAGCCACTGCCTCAAGCACTTCCGCTTCCGTCTCGACTTCAACTTCGATTGGTGTCGTATGTCCCGCGACACGTTTTGCTCGCATCACCGCTTCCGTAATCGATCCCGCGACCGTGATGTGGTTGTCCTTGATCATGACCGCGTCATCGAGTCGTCCGCGATGACTATAGCCACCACCGACGCGAACGGCATGTTTTTCGAGCATTCGTAATCCAGGGGTCGTCTTCCGTGTATCCGTGATTCGGATTCGTCCTGCTGCTACCTCGACCGCTTGACGTGTCTTCGTCGCAATCCCAGATAAACGCTGTACAAGGTTTAAGGCGACCCGTTCTCCGCTTAAAATATCCTGTAACGAGCCAGACCACTCGGCAAGGAGTGTTCCTCGCGTGACGACCGTCCCTTCCGCTACATGAATCGTCACGTCGACTTGTAAGAGATGCGCCATCTCCTGAATGATGTCTACTCCGCAAAAGACACCGTCTTCCTTTGCTAAAAAACGACCGATTCCGCGTTCTTGTCCCGTCAGACATCCTTCACTCGTGATATCCCACTGTCCGATGTCCTCGATTAAAAATGCCTCCAGTTGTTGCCGTAACTGCCACTTGTTCAATGTTCTCATCCTCTCCTGTCAACCGACTTCGCGCCCCTTCAAGCAATAGACATGCTGTCACGTAACGTAATCGATTTTCTTCTGCTTCCTGTCCGGATTCTTCTAATGCCCAGCCTTTTAACGCATCCAGACATTCTTGTACCTGCCTAATATCCATTTCGACACCGATGACCTGCGATAAACGGTCTGTTACGGAACGAAGTGTTCCTGGACGTCGTTTGACGCGTTCTAGCTTTAAATCAGGTAATAACTTGAGCTGTTCTGCTACTGCTTTCCCCATGACGACACACTCAAGAAGCGAGTTCGACGCCAGACGATTTCGACCGTGCAGTCCGATCGATGCTGTCTCGCCGACCGCGTAAAGTCCTTCGACATTCGTCTGCCCTGTCAGATCCGTCTCGATTCCACCCATTAAGAAATGAATGCCTGGTGCGATTTCAACGAGATCCGGATTTATGTTCAGTTTTTCACATTTTTCAACAAACGTTGGAAACCGTTTTGTTCGATCAACGACGTTTGACGTGTCGAGATAGACCGGTTCGTGTTTTCGCACCTCATGGATTCGTTTTGCGACTTCATCGCGCGCCGCTAAATCTTGCATCGGATGATCTGCCATGATCCGGTCCCCGCTTTTCGTCACAAGAATGGCTCCTGCTCCGCGTAGTGCTTCCGTAATCAAACCTTCTGAGCGACCTGCATGAACAAGTACCGTCGGATGGTGCTGGATATAGCCGAGATCACGAATCGTCGCTCCCGCTTCAAAAGCTAGTGCAATCCCATTTCCTTGAATCGATGGATCATTCGTCGACGCCGCGAACAATCCACCAACTCCACCAGTAGCGAGAATCGTTGCTCGCGCCACAATCTCGATCGGTTCTCCAAGGCTATATCCAACTGCACCTACAATCTGTCCATTTACTTGAATCAATTCCGTGATACACGTCTGCTCGAGAATCGGAAAAGGCACTCGCGGCATTAACGTCTCCATGATCCGTTTGCCGGTCTCGTCCCCGCCAGAGTGATAAATCCGCGGCAAACGGTGCGCACCTTCTCGACCGAGCAAGAACTCTCCCTCGGATTGATCAAACGGGACACCTTGTCGTAACAAGAATTCCATTGCCTCGGCTCCTGATCGGGTCACATAATCAACAGCTGACAAATTGATGCGCCCTTTTGCCGCCTGACACGTATCTTCAAAATGACCACGATGATCAACTTCCGCATAAGCAGAAGCAATCCCACCTTGTGCTCGGACAGAGTTGGTCTCAAATCGCGTGCCTTTTGTGACAAGCAACGTATCAGTTCCAGGCGGAAGATGCAAGGCGACCGAAATCGCGGCAAGCCCTGTTCCAATGATCAACACATCCGTCTCAAGCCTTTTATGTAAAGACATATGTTTTACACCTCTATATCTAAATGTTTACTATTGACTTGACAATAAGTTTGGCATACTTTTAGCTGAGTGACAAGACGAAAGGACAGGATTTTTTCATGATCTATCTCGATTACGCAGCTACTACTCCGCTACATCCACAAGCACTCAACCATTATCAACAAGCCGCTCAATCGTTCTACGGCAACAGTTCTTCTCTTCATGATATCGGTGGGGATGCAGAACGCCTGCTTCAACGAGCACGACAGTACCTGATGCAACAATTAGCTCAAAAAGAAGGATCTATCATCTTTACAGGAAGCGGTTCAGAAGCAAATTACATCGCTTTGACACACTTGATACGACAGAGTAACAAATCAGTTGTCTTGACACTTCGATGTGAACACGACTCGGTCTTGCTTCCACTTGCGCGCTGGGCACAAGAAACACGTCATCTTTCTCTACTACCGGACGGAACGTTCGACTGGGATCGATTCGTTACGGCTTGTACGGACGAGGTTGGTGTCGTCTCGATTCAACACGTCAATTCGGATACCGGTTTTCGGTTCCCAGTCGAACGAATTGCAGTATATTGTCAATCACGCGGGATTTTGTTTCATTGCGATGGGGTTCAAGGATTTTTAAAAGATGATGTTAACATTGACTCCTTTGACGCCTACACGATGAGTAGCCATAAAGTCTACGGTCCTAAAGGGTTAGGTGCCCTGTATTTGCGACGACCGCTCTTTAGTCCCTACTACGAAGGACATCATGAGTTCGGGATTCGCCCAGGCACAGTCGATGTTCCGGGAATTGCCGCCTTCATCGCTGCCTGTGAAGCGTCGCGCTTCGAAAATCCAGGAATCCAAGCTTCAAGCCGTCGATTTCGTGGTATGCTAAAAAAAACATTGTCTTCGTCTCGTTACACAATGATTGAGTCGCCAACGCAACTCGCTTCCATCTGCGCCATCCATACGAAACAACGGGACGGTCAATACGCGTTGCTCGCCTTGAATCGTGCTGGAATCGCCGTTTCCGCCGGTAGTGCCTGCCGGGCTGGAGAAAACGGTCCGAATGCGACATTACGCGCCATCGGCTTTGACGAATCAGCGGCTCATGGGTTGATCCGACTCAGTTTTGGAAGACACACGACGAACGAAGAAATCGAACAGTGCATTGATGTGTTGAACACGATTTCATGACACTGGAGAAAGGTAGGAGACATGATGGGGAAACGTATCTCCGGAGAAGAACGCCGGAAATCATTACTTCGTATGATTGAGGAAAGTGAACAACCTGTCACGGGAACAGCACTGGCGAAACAAGCAGGCGTCAGCCGCCAAGTGATCGTGCAGGATTTATCATTATTAAAAGCAAAAGGGTACCCCGTCATCGCGACAGCTCGTGGGTATTTGATCAATGATCCTGAAATCGACGGTTCGAAATTACGCCGCAAGATCGTTTGCCGTCATGGCATCGATCAATTAAAGGATGAGTGTGACGCCATTGTTGACGAAGGCGTCGTCATCCGCGATGTCATCATCGAGCATCCTGTCTATGGTTTCATCACAGGAGAGTTGATGCTAAAGAGTCGCCGGGATGTCCGGGTATTGCTAGAGCAGTTACATGAGACACAAGCTACTCCACTGTCGAGCCTGACGGACGGAGTCCATATTCATACGCTTGAAGCGGACCATGAAGACGCACTAGAAGCCGCCATCGCGAAACTCGATCGTCTCGGAATTCTTGTTTCGGAACTCGATGTCTAAACATTAAAAAACCGCCTATTCCTAAGGAATAAGCGGTTTTTATTGTTACATCGATTCAAGTGGTAGCTCTGGCATCGTAGCGGGCGGATCGAACGTTGCTAAGACTTTTCGAACGCGACGGTTCTCGATATGCAAGACGGTCAACGTGACACGTTCATAGCGTATCGCCGTTCCCACGTCCGGCAGCTGTCCGCTCTCTTCCATGATCCATCCCCCAAGTGACTGGGCATCCGTGTCCGGCATCGTCAATTGAAATTGCTGACAGAAGTCTTCAATGTCATACTCCGCTAGACATTCGAATTGCTCTGGACCAATCCGTTTCGTATATTCCAATGATTCATCGTGTTCATCCCAAATCTCCCCGACGATTTCTTCTAAAATATCCTCAAGGGTGATCAGACCTGCCGTCCCTCCGAATTCATCAAGGACAACTGCCATATGAGACTGCTTGACTTTGAGTTCCGGCAATAAATCCATCAATCTTGTCTGCGGCACGACGAATGATACCGGTCGAATCCATTCCCGGATATCCACAGAGCCATTCTTCACGTATGCACGCAGAAAGTCCCGCTCCGATAAGACGCCGATGACGTGATCAATCGAATCCTTATAGACCGGCAGACGAGAATAGCCGCCCTTCTGGACTTCAGCAAGGATGTCTTCGAGCCGCGCATCGATATCAATCGCTTGAATATCCATCCGTGGCGTCAACGCATCCTCGACCGTCGCATGTTGAAAATCAACTGCTTGATGAACGAGTTCAGCCTCTGCAAGCCCCATGATTCCCTCTTCCTGACTGATATCGACGAGTGCCTTGAGTTCCTGTTCGGTCACGAGCGGTCCTTTCGGATCCGCTCCAATCAATCGAAGCGCAAACTGGCGTAAGCGGAGTAACAGGAAGACAAGCGGTCGAAAGACCAACAGACACAAACGAAGTGGACGTCCGATCAATAACACGTAACGTTCCGTATGTTCACGAGCATACGACTTCGGTATCAATTCCCCGAACAACAGCAACAGGAAAAATAGCGCAAGAAAGGCAACGGTTTGTGTTGCGATCGTCTCGACGAACTGGATGATCCACCATCCACCAAATAGGATAAAGGCGACGTTGACAATCGTATTCCCAATCAATATCGACGTCAGTGTCTCTTCGTAGCGTTGAAGTAAGCGGAATACACGGGACGCACGCGCGTCCCCTGCTTCCGATTGGTGCAACAACCGCAACCGGTTGACACTCGCGAGTGCCGTCTCGGCTGAGGAAAAGAATGCGGATAAGATGAGAATCGGAATTAACCAAACGACTGAAATCATGGGCAATGGGTCCACGATGCTTTCACACTCCGTTTCCTAATGGAATGAACCGCTTAGAATGATGACTCGACGAATTCGAACTCGAAATCACGGATACGAACGACATCGCCGTCAATCGCACCAAGACGACGCAACTCTTCGTCGACACCCATTTGACGAAGTGTCCGAGCGAAACGTTTAATCGATTCTTCACGCATGAAGTTCGTCATCGTGAAGAGTTTTTCGATGCGTGGTCCTTTGATGACGAAGCAATCGTCTTCATCTTTTGTGATCGTAAAGCCAGCCTCTGGTGCTTCGTAACCATAGACGACACGTGGTGTCGCTGTTTTCTCTTCGAGTTCCTCAAGACCGAATTCTGGTGTTGCATCGACTAGGTCAGCGATTCGGAATAACAGATCGCGTAGCCCTTGACGTGTTGCTGCTGAAATCTCGAATACTTCAAGCTCTGGGAAAGCTTCTTTGAAGGCTTCGAGATGTTCTGCCGCATCCGGCATATCCATCTTGTTCGCGACGACGACTTGTGGACGCTCTGTCAAACGAAGGTTATAGTCTGCGAGCTCTTTATTGATGATGTTGTAGTCTTCGATCGGATCGCGTCCTTCCATCCCACTCATGTCGATGACGTGGACGATGACTTTCGTCCGCTCGACGTGACGGAGGAACTGGTGACCGAGTCCGACGCCTTCACTTGCACCTTCGATCAATCCAGGCAAGTCAGCCATGACGAAGCTACGGCTATCTTCCGTTTCGACGACACCGATGTTTGGCGTGATCGTCGTGAAGTGATATGCTCCGATTTTCGGACGTGCTGCTGAAACGACCGATAATATCGTTGATTTCCCGACGCTCGGGAAGCCGACGAGACCAACGTCTGCTAGCATCTTCAGTTCAAGCTTCAAGTACTTCTCTTCTCCTGGCTCACCGTTTTCCGCGTGCTCTGGAGCTGGGTTGGCTGGTGTCGCAAAACGTGTATTCCCACGTCCGCCACGTCCGCCTTTTGCGACGATTGCTTGTTGTCCGTGATGGACGAGGTCAGCGATGACCGCATCCGTATCATCATCGTAGACGACTGTGCCCGGTGGAACCTTGACGATTAGGTGCTCGGCTTTACGACCGTGCATGCCTTTTGACATTCCGTTTTCACCTTGAACTGCTTTAAAGTGACGTTTGTAACGGAAGTCCATCAATGTCCGAAGTCCTTCGTCGACTTCGAGGACGACGTGAGCTCCGTGACCACCGTCACCGCCGGCTGGTCCACCGTCTGGAACGTATTTCTCGCGACGGAACGCTACTTGTCCACGTCCTCCGTCACCTGCTTTTACATAAATATTTACCTGATCGACAAACATGTCGGATCCCTCCTCTTACTTCTCTTCCTCAAACGGAAGACTTTCAATCTCAATCACACACTCATTTTCCGTCTGCGACTCGATTTCCATCGGCGTCACTAGATCCTTAAGGCGCGACATATCTAGTAGATCCCGATAGATCTCGATGGTCACGCCCTCGTGGAAGGTCACGGATACTTCTCCTACTCCTACATCAATCATGGTGATGGCTGCTTCGACGAGTTGCTTCAACCGCTCATCTTCCATGTGGGGTGTTCCGATGACATCATACGTCACAGTTTTGCCTGACCATTCAGCTTGCAGCAACGCCAGTGCGGTTTTCGGCAATCCGATTTGCGCTAGACGTCCTTCCCGAGATGCTTGCTCCCGGTACGCCGAACAGATCGACTCGACTGCTTGTTCGTCTCCGATCGCGCCATACGAACGGACGAGTTGTATCCGGTTCAACCACTCGTGACGAAGAGTCTTTAAAAGATCAAGTACCTGTTGTTCCTCCATCGGTCGTTCCCTCCTAAAAAAAACAGACCCTAACCCTCGAAAGTGGCTAGAGTCTGCTTCGTCGATCCTTATGCTGGGTAAACGCTGACTTGTTTCTTGTCGCGTCCGAGACGTTCGAAACGAACGACACCAGTTGCAGTTGCGAAAAGTGTATCATCGCCACCACGTCCGACGTTCATACCTGGGTGAATCTTCGTACCGCGTTGACGGTAGAGGATTGAACCAGCAGAAACAGTTTGACCGTCTGCACGTTTCGCCCCAAGGCGTTTCGATTGCGAGTCACGACCGTTCTTTGTCGAACCTACCCCTTTTTTCGATGCGAAGAACTGAAGATTAAGTTTCAACATGTGGAATCCACCTCCTATACTTGTTCAAGTTGGATAAACTCACCGTAACTTTCAGCGATGGTACCAAGCTGGACCAAAGTCGCCTCCAGTAACAATTGGGTGCGTTCACTGACATCCGGTGCTAAGTCAGCATACGGTTCTACATAAAAGTAGCCACCTTCTTGTTGTTCTGCCATTTCAAGGAGCAGGACCTGCCCGAGTAATGCTTCTATGGCATTGTATGCCCCGAAGATCACCGACGATACGCCGGCACAGACAAGGTCGAGACCTGGTTCTGCAAACTCGGCATGTCCTGTCACTTCGATGGAGCGGACGAGTTCCGCTTCATCTCGTCGAATCTTGACACGTATCATGGCTTACGCTTCGATTTTCTCGATGCGGACCTTCGTGTAAGGTTGACGGTGACCTTGCTTACGACGGTAGTTCTTTTTCGCTTTCATTTTGAAGACAGTGATCTTTTTCGCGCGAGCGTGTTTGATGACCGTTGCTACGACCTTCGCACCTTCTACGAGTGGAGCGCCGACTTTAACATCGTCACCACCAAGGATCAATACTTCACCAAATTCAACTGTGCTGTCGACGTCTGCGTTTAATTTCTCAACGTAGATTTCTTGGCCAGCTTCGACTTTGACTTGTTTACCACCAGTTTTGATAATTGCGTACATTACGTGCACCTCCTCTTAGGAACTCAGACTCGCCATCACGGGCAGCAGATGCTTTAAAACCCGGTCTGTGCGGTTGTAGTCATTTGGGTGCTTCCAAACGAACTAACGTTATTCAGAATACCAAACGTTCTTCCACCTTGTCAATGCTGTTCTGAAGGATTATTCCGATCGCTTGATGAAATCGAGACAGTCCTGTGACGACCCAGTGAATAGGACGGCTGGATCGCCTTCGAGCACATGGACTTCTAGTGGTTGACGGGAGATGAATTCGTCTTGTAACAAGTGACGCGGCGCGCGAATCACGACCGCTTCCGCATAGGTCGCGATCTCAAGCAATTTCGGTTCAATCAACCGATAGACGCTTAATCGTGTCCATTGACCGGATTCCTGCGATCGTTCCTGCAATGATTTTCCGTGTCGTTGTCGCGTCAGCTCGCATAAGCCCATCTTCGTAAATCCATACACTTCGATCTGTTTCGTCTCAAGTGCGGCTCGTTCTTTGAGAAGTTGGGTCACCCGAGTCTGCCCTTTACTTGAGCCACGTAAAAAATCAATCGCAATCATCCCACTGATATTACGTAACCGTAATTGCCGCATGACTTCGACGGCAGCCGCTTCATTGATTTGATCGAACGTCCGCTTTTGTTCCTTGACGGAGATCGTCTTCCCACTGTTGACGTCGATGACAGTCATCGTCTCGACTTCCTCAATTAAAAGATACGCTCCACCATCAAGCCAGACGACTCTTTGCATCGCTTTTTCGATCGCCCCATCAATGGCTTCCATCTCGGGTAAGCGTCCTTTTCGTAGCGATCGTTCAACGGACAGACCGAGCAGTTCGAGGCGTTCCTTTTCCTGACGCGTCATGACGAGCGCATCGGTGACATGCGGAAGTCGCTTCGCTTCCTGGACGATCAATGCCTCGTCTTGCTCAAGACGCGGCGCCTGCATGAGTTCTTTATGCCGTATCCGTAATGACTGTAACTCTTGTTTCAATTCGTCGATTGATGCTTTCGCTGCCTCCGTCCGGTAAAGAATCCCTTCTTCTTCCGTCGTCGTCAATTGCTCCGCCAGTTGACGCTGGACGACGAGATCCAACTTCCGACTGAAACGGACGCGGCGACCGTACGGGAAATAGACAAGATAACGTCCACCATAAGTGATGTTCTGCGTCACCTTATGTTGCTTCGGTGCGACCCCTTCCTTGACGACCTGAACGAGCAATGTCTGCCCGACCTGGACGGCTTGTCCGATCGTTGGCACGTCCGGATAGCGACGAAGTGCTTCCACCGTTTCATTAAGCGGTAAGTAAAGCGGCGTACCGTCAGTCGCGATCAAAAAGGCTGCTCCGAGCGTCGGATGCAACCGGTCGACCTTGGCATAGACGAACGTTCCGACCCGGATCTCGTCACGCATCCGTTCATGATATTCAATCAATCGACCGCCTTCGACCAACGCCAATCGTTCGAGTGAAGCGGTCTGTTCACTAATCCATCGCATACTGATCCCTCCAAAAAAATTAGACTAGGCGCGACGATGTCGTCCTAGTCTAATTTCCCATTCTTATTTCATCCCAAGCATCTTCTTCAATTTGACGAAGAAGCCTTTTTGCGGTTGTTCATTTAAATCAAGCAGTGGCACGGATTCTCCGAGAATCCGGCGAGCGATGTTCCGGTAGCCGAGTCCAGCCCGGTTATCCGGATTCATCGTCACAGGCACACCACGGTGCGAAGCGGCGATGACTTCCTCATCATCGATGATCAGACCAAGCAAATCAATCGAGAGGATACGCATGATTTCATCGATATCGAGCATATCACCTGATGCCATCATGTGCGAACGCACCCGATTGATGACGAGTTTTGGAACGATGTTTCGTTCTGAGCGTTCGAGCATCCCGATGATCCGGTCCGCATCTTGGACGGCTGCCTTTTCCGGTGTCGTTACGACGACAGCTTCATCCGCTCCAGCGATCGCATTCATGAATCCTTGTTCGATTCCGGCCGGGCAGTCAATCAAGACGAAGTCGTATTCAAGTTTCAGCGTATCGATGATTGCCTTCACCTGTTCGGGTGTGACGGAGGACTTATCCTTTGATTGAGCAGCAGGCAACAGATACATCTCTTCAAAACGCTTATCGCGGACGAGCGCTTGGTGCAATTTACATTGTCCCGTTACGACGTCAACGATGTTATAGATACTCCGGTTATCAAGACCAAGCACGATATCCAGATTACGTAACCCGATATCTGTATCGACGAGACAAACCGAATGCCCCATCAATGCAAGTGCTGTTCCGATGTTCGCCGTCGTCGTTGTCTTACCGACGCCGCCTTTACCGGATGTGACGACGATGGCGCGTCCCATATTCGTCTTCGCCTCCATATGTACCTGTTCTTTCACTTGTTCCATATCCGTCACCCTCTTTCACTATCAATCGCAAACTGATCCATCCGCGCAAGCGGAACGGTTTGAAGGCGGGAGAATTCCACCCCGTCTTCGCCTAAAAATGCACAGCCCATATCGAGAGCAGGAATCGGTGCGTCATCCGGCTCCTCATGGACGGTTCCAGCGACCGCGACCCATTTCGGTTGCAACACACTTGCAGCGATGACTGCTTCCGTATTACCGCCTTTACCTGCATGAACGGTACCACGCAAAGCTCCGAGACAATAGATACTTCCTGTCGCATGGACGACCGCCCCCGGATTGATATCTCCGATGATGACGATCGAACCTTCAACGTCTAATACATGCCCACTGCGTGCCGTGCCACCAAAATAATGGAACGTCCGCTCTCCGTACAAGGCTTTTGCCTCGTCTTTCGTGATGCACTCACTGTCATAGCCTTTGAAAGAGAAGGAATCATGTCGCGCGACGATAGATTCGACGGCCGTCAACACCCCTTCATCGACATAACGTCGACCGAAGAAGAAGGTGATGGGTACGGCGCGTCCGTTCTCGACGGATTTGTCCGTAAGCGTCAACTCTAAATCGTCAAGAAATTCATCCACACTGCACCTTTCATTCACATAGACGGCGAGGCCACCACGATGGCCTTTCATCGTTACATAACGTTTACGCTCAATCATGACTCATCCTCTTTTCTCGTCAAGGGTCGACTGCACGAGTCGGGTCATCGGATAATACAGGATGATGATCCCGATCAACTGGGCAACCAAACTCCTTGGAATGATCTGTGTCGCGAGTTCTTGGAAGGAAACCCCGACACCAACGACCGAAGCCGTGAAGAAATATATATCGAGTTCATACAAAATGGCACTGAACGTGAACGTGACGAGAATCGTCAATACGTTCTCCTTTACATATTTTAGCACGAAGCTACTAAAAAGCGGAATGGCGGATAACGCAAATAAGTAAATCCCGATAATATCCGAGTACACAAAATCATAGAGCAATCCGAAAACGAGTCCGAATCCGAGTGCTTGTTCAAGCTTCCCGTACCGACCGAGGAACATCAGACCAATCAAGGTCGTATGAATGACATACGGCGAACCATCTCCAAGCGGTCCCGCGAACAACGTTCCTTCTAAGATAAAAAGAAGGAACACGGCGAAAAACAACTTAACGTTATTCACGAGTGTTCCCTCCCTTATCGGTCTCAGCGAAAGGTTCCTTCGCTTCGCGTTCAATCACGAAGACATGACCGAACTGTTCGAAGTCTGCTGCCGGTTTGACGTATGCGATTTTCGAAGCCCCATACTGATCGGATTTCACTTCTTCGATTTTTCCGATGACGATCCCGCTCGGATACTTTCCGCCAAGACCGGACGTCGTGACGGTCTGCCCTTTTTTCAACTTCGCGTCGTTCGGAATTTTCGTGAACTTGAGTAATTTCGTCTCTTCATCGAAGCCTTCAATCGTTCCGAAGACTCCTTTTCCTTTCGTGTCGTCTGCCGTTGCCGAAACGTTATTCGTCCGACTCGTATCAGACATCAACTGCACAAGGGACGTATAGGCGCTCGCCTGGATGACGCGACCGATCAATCCATCTGCTGTTACGACGGCCATGTTCGGTTTGACACCTTTTTGTTCACCGATGTTAATCGTGACGAACCGTTGCCATTCGGACGATGTCCGCCCGATCATCTCTGCCGGTAACAGTTTATAGTCGCGAATCGAACCTTTGAGGTCGAGCATGTCTTTTAATTCTTTATTTTCACGCTCAAGATCACGGACTTTCACGGCATTACCGGCATAGTCATTCAATCGTGATTTCAAGTGTTCATTCTCTTTGTACACGTCACGCACTTCTTTAATCGAAGTGACCGTATCATCAATCCAGCCAATCGGTGTCGCGAAAAAGCGTTGACCGACGCCCACGGTATCACGCACGAAGCTTTGATACCAGTGGGATTGGTTACGCCCTTGCAGCGAAATCCCGATTAAGATCACCAAAAGGAGAAAACTAAGGAGTGTGATGAGCAGTTTTCGATTATTTAAAAATCGCTTCATCGCTCATCCCGTCCTTATCTTTTTTGCGAGATGCCTGATTTCGAACGAAGGACATTCATCATCTCGAGTGATTTTCCTGTACCGATTGCGACACAATCAAGTGCGTTTTCTGCAACGAGTGTCAAAATACGTGTTTCGTCTTCGATGACAGCGTCGAGGTTCTTCAAGAGCGCCCCACCACCTGTCAGGACGATACCGCGGTCCATGACGTCTGCTGATAATTCAGGAGGTGTCTGCTCAAGCGTGTGCTTAACACCTGCAAGAATCGCTTCGACCGTATCTGAAAGTGCGTCACAAATTTCAGCACTTGTGACTTCGATCTGTTTCGGAAGACCTGTGACGAGGTCGCGTCCACGGATTTCCATCGTTTCGTTCTCTGATTCTTCATCGATGCGAGCATAACCGATCGTCATTTTCAACGTCTCAGCTGTCCGTTCTCCGATCATCAAGTTGTATTTTGATTTGATGTAACGAATGATCGACTCATCCATCTCATCACCACCGACACGGATCGATTGGCTCGTGACGATACCACCGAGTGAGATGACAGCAACTTCTGTCGTACCACCACCGATATCAACGACCATCGATCCTGTTGGTTCTGAAACCGGAAGACCTGCACCGATTGCTGCTGCGAATGGTTCTTCGATCGTGTATGCTTCACGAGCACCCGCAAGTTTCGCTGCATCTTCAACCGCACGTTTTTCGACCGATGTAATACCACTTGGTACACAGATCATGACGTTCGTCTTAGAAGAGAACAAGCCTTTTTTCTTTGAAGCTTGATCCATGAAATATTTGATCATCGTAGCGGTTGTTTCATAATCCGCGATAACCCCGTCTTTCATCGGGCGTCGTGCAGTCACGTTACCCGGCGTACGACCGATCATGTTTTTTGCTGCATTACCAACCGCCTCAATTTTCCCTGTATCCGTACGGAAAGCAACGACGGACGGTTCACGGACGACGATTCCTTGCCCCTTTACATACACGAGCGTGTTAGCCGTACCTAAGTCAATGCCGATTTCACGGCTGAATGATCCAAACATTATTCAAAAAACCCCTCTCTGAGAATACACTTCACTAATTATAACGGAAAAGCCTTCATTGGAAAGCGTTAAAACGTTACAGCTTGTTTACAGTTCGCCTTAGAAAACACACAAAAAAACGTCTGACGGAAAGAAACGAAACTTTCCCTTCAGACGTTATTCTTACATAAATCCGCGCTGTTTCATACTAATAAATTGTCCATGCCCGATGATGATGTGGTCAAGACAACTGATTCCAATGAGCCTTCCTGCCTCAACGAGCCGTTCGGAGACCTCGATATCTTCCCGACTTGGCGTCGGATCACCGGACGGATGATTATGGACGGCAATGAAGTTCGCAGCCGAGCAGCGAATCGCTTCCCGGAAAACGTCTCGCGGGTGGACGATTGACGTGTTCAATCCTCCAATGAATAACGTCTTTTTCGAGACAACCTCATTTTTCGTATTCAAATACAGGCAGATGAAATGTTCCTGTTGATAGAGGCGCATTTCTTCTAACAACAGCTCCGCTGCGTCTTCCGGTGAACGGATCGTCGGTCGAACCCACTTCGGTTCCGTGACGAGACGACGACCGAGTTCCAGTCCCGCCATGATTTGCAACGCCTTTGCCTTCCCGACCCCCGGTGCTTTCTCGAGTCCACCGACTCCGGCTGCCTCGAGTTCGATCAACGAAGGATAGATGTGCAGTAATTCTTCCGCGATTTCAAGCGGTGTCCGGTCGCGCGTCCCACTTCGGACGAGACACGCCAGTAACTCGACTGTCGTCGCTTGTGCCAAGCCTTTCAACTGAACCATATCCTTCGGCCATTCAATCACAGCATCCGACCTCTCTGTTTCAGGATTACGCAAACATCGGCTTGATTTCAAAGGACGCGAGACGTTTTGTGATCTCGTGGATCGGCAGTCCGACGACATTATAGTAATCGCCCTCGATTGCCTCGACGAACAGACCACCCATCGCTTGAATGCCATAGCCGCCCGCTTTATCATAGGGCTCGTTCGTCGCGATATAGCCTTCCATCCACTCGTCTGGTAATGAACCAAAACGGACGTGCGTCGTCACATCGAACGTCTCTTCCTTCTCTCCGAAGCGAATCGTCACGCCTGTCACGACTTCATGAGCACGTCCTGACAGACGCGCAAGCATCGCCCGCGCTTCAGAAATATCCGCTGGCTTCTCAAGAATCATATCGTCAATTGCAACGACTGTATCGGCAGCCAGAATGACCCCGTCTGTCATAATCGCTCGTGCTTTCTTTTGCGATAGATGACGGACGTATTCATGCGGGGACATCGGATACGGCGCTTCTTCGACGACATTCGCTGGTACGACTGCGTGAGCGATTCCGATTTGTTGCAGGAGTTCCGTCCGGCGCGGTGAAGCCGACGCTAGAATCAAGTGTGGTTGCGTTATCATTAGTATCACGTTCTTTCCCGTTAATTTCGAATCGGATAATTCGAGTCATCGAATAGTCTAACAAAAAACAAGCGGTCCCTAACAGCATAGGAACCGCTTGTTTTCTTTTAATTTCCTGTCACATCGACAAATGGATCCGACTTCGGCGTCTTCTCCTCGAGTGGCGTTTGCTTATCCGGCGTCAACTTCGTCAGGTCCGGACGATAATACGATTCAATCTCGACTGTGAATGA
This sequence comes from Exiguobacterium sp. BRG2, assembly GCF_031844245.1. Lineage (NCBI taxonomy): Bacteria > Bacillati > Bacillota > Bacilli > Caryophanales > Exiguobacterium > Exiguobacterium sp. BRG2. The sequence continues at coordinate 262,172 of NZ_JAUZUW010000003.1, read as the reverse complement.
AAGCATCTCATCCTCAAGCAAAAGCGTTCCGCTACTCGGACCCGGTTCTTCCGGTCCCGATAACTGGATTTGGCGTAAGACCGTGATTCGATCCGTCCGCTCGATTTGTTTTAAGAATGCCATTAATTCAAGATACGACGGGGCTTCAACCGTCAATGATGCCGGAAGTGGCGTCGCATTCGCAGTGGTCGTTCCTGTCGCCGCAGCTGTTGTCGCTTGATCTTGATCAGACTCCGTCGCCATCGCTCCGTCAACGGCAGGCGTTGATGTCACCGGTGACTGTGACGTTGGCGTTGTAGTCGCCTGACCAAACGTGATCGACTGAACTTTGACACCGGCAATCTGACTTGACGCGTTGATCGCATCGATGACGTCATCATTTGACGGCGTCACCGGGACTTTTTGTTGCAGGAAGCTCGACTCAGCGACGTCGACTTTCTGTTCGTTCGCTTTCGCTTGCTCGAGCACCATCTGTTCTCGCTTGAGCGTCGCTTCTTTTTCTTGCAACGTTTGGTGTGTCGTATAGGTCGTATAACCGAAGTAACCGACCGCACCGAGAACGATTAAGATCGTTAGACCGAGGAGAATGAAGCTACTATAACGTTTCAATTGTCCGGCACCTCCTCGATTTCAGTCGTTACATTCGGATCAGTCGTCTCCGTCGTCGGATCGGTTGAAGGAGTCGCTTCCGTCGAGCTGTCCGTTTCCGATTCAGACGGCTGATCTTCTTTTGGTACTGCCGGATCAGCTTCGTTCGTTTCGCCTTTGACGACTTCCGTCGGGTTGACGTTCAACGAGAATTGTCCGATATAACGGGGTTCTTCAGATTTCGCATCATCCGATGGTGTGATTTCCGTCGTCGGAATTTCTTGCCCGGTCGTCGGATCAACCGTCGTCGTCGTAACGACATCTGCCTTTTCATTCATCGTCCGAGTCGTCACACTCGCAAGGTTCGTTCCTGAGAAGACTTTATCCGTCAACAATTCACGATAAAAATCGTTCAGTTCATCGAGCGTCTCGAACTGAGTTGTCATCGTCACGGCATGATCTGCCCCATAGGCGAATTGAAGAATATAACCGCGTTCCGGGAGATAACGGGTAATCCGTTCAAGCGTCGGTACGGCAGGGCGCGGCGTCGTCTCGAGTCCTTCGACCGTCTGTTTGAGTTGCGCGACTTCCTGCTTTGCCGATTGGTCCGATTCCGACTGCAACTGACGGACGATCTGGATTTGATCGTTCGTCGACTCGACGCGATCCGCGAATTGATCGGTTTGCCAGTAGAGATAACCACCAGCGAGTCCGCCGAACAACAACAGAATGAGTGAAGCGACAAGCGGATATTTCGGTGCTTCGTCGTTTTCCGGTAATAAGTTGATCCGGTCTTTTCGCGGTGAAGCAAGACCAGCGAGCGGTAAGTACGCTCGTGGAATTGACTGTCCGTCGATCGTCATCATATCTGGAATTTCATCGAGACTTAAATCAAAGTTCGACCGGAAACGTGTTGCCAGTTCATCACGGAACGGGAAGTCCCCGGCAAGGACGACATTCGTGATCTCTCGTCCTTCGCGCGCGAGCGAAAAACGATAGAAATCGAGTACTCGCGAGAACTCGAGCAACATCTCATCTAAGACGAGTTCGACCGTCGGATCATCCGACCGGTAACGATAATGCAATTGATCATCGATGACATCAACATCCCACGCGTCAGCCGCAAACGTGTCGACCGAGCGAATCAGACGCGGCACGTGATCTTCGATGATGATCAACTGATGATTCGTCGCATTCGCATTCCAAATCAATAACGTATCGGCTTCCGTTGCAACTGGGTGATGAGCTTCAGTCCCGAAGTAGGTCGCAAGTGGTTGAGGTTCAGCAGCAACCAGTCGCAAATGCTTTTGTTTGAACAGTTGCGTGTATTGCTTCAGCGCTTCGTTTGGGGCGGCATACAGCATGATTTCCCGCTTGCCGTCTTCTTCAAGAACTGTGTAATCAAAATATGGTTCTTCAAACGGCAAAACGATACTATGTCCGATCTCCATAAATAAATAGCCACGGATTTGATTCGTCTCGATCGTCTCCGGAATATCAAGTTTCCGGGCGAGAACGAGTGAACCGTCGAGCGCAAGCACCGCTTGCGAACCACGCGGTACTTTCAGTTTCGTCAGTAGCCCGTCAAAGATGAAATCAAGCGAGGCTTCCGGCTGTAACCAGCCTCCTTGAAGTGTTCCTGGCGGCAGCGCGACGACTGCCCGGCGCTTGATGACGCCTTTTTTGACGACCGCACCGAAGATTGCGACATCGGTAAAATTAAAGTAGATATAAGTCCCTTTACGCCGTTGCGCCATATGTACGTTCTTCCTTTCTTAAAGCAGTAAATCGAGGTACCACGATACCCAATCATCCGCAAAATAATATGTCAGTAATGTTCCGACGGCAATCGACGGAACGAAGGGAATGGGTTGTTTCCGCTTCACGCGTCCGAGTCCAAGTAATGTTAAGCCAAGAACGGAACCAACGAATGCCGAGACGAACAAGGCAATGACGACGTGAAGCGGTCCAAGGAAGATTCCGAGCAGTCCGAACAGTTTGACATCCCCTGCTCCCATACCACGACGGGAAGCAAGAAAGATGACGAATAATAGAACGAACCCAACGATTCCACCAATAATTGGATTATACCAGTTTTCGAGTGGAGAAAGGTAGCGCACAATCAAGGCAATCGGCAAAAAGATGAGCAAAATTTTATTCGGGATCAACATGTAGGCTAAGTCGGACATCGTCAGGATGAACAACAAGCTCGTCAGGACGAGTGTCAACGCGAGTTCCATCGACCAGCCGAACTGCCAGAAGGCATAGGCGTAAAGAATTCCTCCGAGTAGTTCAAGCGCTGGATACTTGATTGAGATCGACTGTCCGCAAGAGCGACATTTCCCGCCGAGCAGTGCGTAACCGAGTACCGGTGTTAGTTCGAGCGGTCCAAGAACATGTCCACACGTCGGACAATGGGAGCGCGGATGAACGATCGACTCCCCGACCGGGACGCGCAGACCGACGACGTTCGTAAACGACGTGATGAGTAAGCCTAACAAGAAAAAATAAACCGTGAAGACGATCGTCATGACACGACCTCCCTTTCAAAAAAGTTCAGAAAAAAACCCCCGAGGAGGGGGACAATCTTTTGTTCAGTTTACTCACTAGCTGAAGAGGATTTAGTGACATTATCACGCTTTAAGTAAGAAGGAGCTTCGTTTGTGAAGTAGTCTTTATCACCTTTAAGCGTAACTGTATAAGTATATTTTCCGTTTGTTGCTGCAGTAACTGTGACGTAAGCATCTTTGTATGCTGCATCTCCATTAAATGGATCTTTCATATCATCAATGTATTCATCCATTTTCGCTTCGTTGCTACCTGCTACAAATGGGTTGCTTTCACGATAAACACCAAGCTTGATCGATGATCCTGATTTAACTGGATTTGCTGAAGTATAGAGTTTAGAAGCAGATATCAATTGCTTCGCATCCGAAACAACTGCATCCTTACGTGAGTTCTCGATCAATCCACCGATTGCAACAACAGCGATTGCTGCAATGATTCCTAAGATAACAACAACGACGAGTAACTCGATCAATGTCAGTCCGCGCTCATCGCGCATTTGTTTTGCATCTAACCAGATTTCTTTTAAACGTTCTACCATTTCTTTATGCCTCCCTAGTACTTTTTCACTGTTTTTGGTTAGTAGGTAATACTATCCAGATGAATACTATTATAGTAGCACCATATTTTTTGTAGAATATGTCTTTTTTTCACATCAGGTAAATGTTTTTACAATTGTCAACTCGCTTGGATATCCGAGTAAATTTTAAACATTGGTACGACGACAGCGATGACGATGACACCGACGATTGCGGCTAAGACAACGATCAGCAACGGCTCAATGATCGATTTCAATCGATCTGTCGTTGTTTCAACCTCTGTCTCATAGAAGTTCGCGACCTCTGTCAGCATCGAGTCAAGACGTCCTGTCTCTTCACCAATGGCAATCATCTGCGTGACGAGAGGTGGAAAATATTTGTTTTTCTCAAGCGGTTCGTGCATCGGAATGCCACGTGCCATCGCTTCGTTGGCTTCGGCGATCCCTTTCCGGATAATTCGATTCGTGACGATTCGCTCCGTGATGTCGAGCGAGGCTAAAATTGGGACGGAAGCATTAAGCAGGACCGACAGTCCCCGGGTCATCAAGGCGATCTGCGACTTTTGGATCAGGGGACCAAAAACGGGAATAATCAATAAAAAGCGGTCGAAAAATAGTCGTTGGCGTTCGTTTTTTAAATTAAAGTACAGTAAGCCAATCAATCCAAAAGCAATTAACAACATGACCCACCAGTACGCGACGAAGAAATCGGATACTGCGACGACGAGTTTCGTGATCAACGGCAGTTCGCTCCCGAGTTGATCAAAAATCGACGCGAAGGTCGGGACGACGTTCATCATCAGGAAGACGACGACCCCTACCGCAACCAGCGAGACGACTGCTGGGTAAATCAGTGCCGAGATGACCTTTCGTTTAATCTCATACTGTTTTTGCAGCTGCGTCACGATATTCTCAAGTGCTTCCTCTAAGTTACCGCTCGCTTCCCCTGCCATCGCCATACTGACGAAAAACGTATCAAAGACGCGGGGATGTTTCTCGATCGCTTTCGAAAATTGAATTCCACTGCGTAAGTCATCCTCGACTTCAATCAGTGCTCGCTCAAGCGGCTTTGATTCCGTCTGTTTTCGAAGGATCTCTGTTGCCTTGACGATGGAGACACCCGACCGCACAAGCGTCGCAAACTGACGCGCATACATGACGAGATGTTCGATTTTCGGTTTTGGACTAAGAAACGTAATCTCCGTGTTCAGTCCTTTTGACTCCTGCTTCTCAAGCGATGTCACAGCGATCTGATCCGTTCGCAGTTTTTCTGCGGCTTCTCGTTTCGTCAGCGCCGTGATTTTGCCCTTCTTTCGTTTACCGGCCATCGTGCGACCTTCATACGTGAATACTGCCATGTTCTCACCCCGATATGTACGGTGTTGCAGCAGATGCCGGAATCAACCCTCGGCTGACGAGGTCCTGCAACGCCATTTGCATCGTCTGCATGCCATATTGTTTACCTGTCTGTAAGACAGATTGAATCTGATATTCCTTACCGGTCCGAATCAAGTTCGAGACGGCTGGTGTATCGACCATAATCTCGAGTGCCGCGACACGTCCTGTTCCGTCTGAGCGGGGCATCAAGCGTTGTGAGATGACGCCAGCAAGAACGTTCGCTAGCTGAGCTCGAATCTGGTCTTGTTGCTCTGACGGAAAGACATCGATGATCCGACTGACCGTCGAGGCAGCCGTCGACGTATGGACCGTCGCAAAGACAAGGTGACCGGTTTCAGCAGCCGTAACGGCAGTTGCGATCGTCTCAAGATCCCGCATCTCACCGAGTAAGATGACATCCGGATCCTGGCGGAGCGCCGACCGTAATCCGGTCGCGAAACGTGGCGCATCGATTCCAATCTCCCGCTGATCAATCAGACTTTTATGATGACTATGTAAGTATTCGATCGGATCTTCGAGAGTGATGATCCGTTTATACATCGTCTGATTGATTTCATTGATCATCGCTGCAAGCGTCGTCGATTTTCCGGAACCGGTCGGACCTGTCACAAGAATCAAGCCGTGCGGTTTCGTCAAAAAACGCTTTAGGACAGGAGGTAATGCTAATTGCTCAAGTGTTGGTACTTCTGTTGGGATTGTTCGAAATGCTATCGATAATGCTCCCCGTTGATAAAAACAATTGACCCGATATCGAGCAACACCCGGTACTCCAAACGAAAAGTCAATGTCACGATCTTGTTTTAATTGCTGATACATCTCATCCGTGATCAACGAGCGAACGAATCCATCAATGATGACTGGTTTCATTTTTTCTGTCCCGAACGGTGCTAACGTTCCATTAATTCGAAAAACGGGTGGTGATCCCGCCGTGATGTGGACATCTGATGCATCTTGTTCTTTGGAGGAACGTAGTATGTCCTCGATTTGGGCACGTTCAATCGTACTGTTCATTCAGAAATCACCGTCCGTAATATTTCTTCTGTCGTCGTGATACCTTGAGCAACTTTTGATAATCCATCTGCAAGCAAGAAGCGTTGTCCTTGGGATTTGACACGCGCGGTAATTTCGCCCTCTGTCGATTGATTCATGATCATCCGGCGTAAAACTTCATCAATCATGATCACTTCCTGAATCGCGACGCGTCCACGGTATCCGGTCATGTTACACGACGGACAACCACGTCCCCGCATGACCATCGTCGCCTCAATTTCCTCTTGATCAAATAATTCCTGTTCTCGCGTCGAAATTGGATGTACTTCTCCACAATCGCGACACACTCGACGAACGAGCCGTTGCGCGATCAATCCACTGACGGATGCAGCAACTAGGAACGGTTCGACACCCATATCAATCAACCGAGTGATAGAACTGACGGCAGAGTTCGTGTGCAAGGTCGAAAGGACAAGGTGACCTGTCAGCGAGGCACGAATTGAAATCTCAGCTGTCTCGATATCCCTGATTTCTCCGACCATGACGACGTTCGGATCCTGACGCAAAATGGAGCGGAGACCGCTCGCGAATGTCAGACCAATTTTTGCATTAACTTGCACCTGATTGATGCCGTCAACTTGGTACTCAACTGGGTCTTCGACGGTAATGATATTGCGTGACTCGTCATTCAACTCATTCAACGCTGCATACAACGTCGACGATTTCCCGGACCCGGTCGGACCGGTGATTAAAATGATTCCATTCGGTCTCTTCAGCATATCTCGAAATTGTGATTCGTTACGCGAACTAAAACCGATTTTTGAGATTGAGATATTCGAGTTCGAGCTGTCGAGAATCCGAATGACGACCTTTTCGCCGTAAACGGTCGGTAAGGTTGAAACCCGGAAGTCATACGGCAAACCATTGAAGACGTACTTGATTCTTCCATCTTGTGGCAGACGGGATTCTGTAATATCAAGTTCACTCATGACTTTGATTCGTGTCGTCAAGATGTTTTGTACTTGTTTTGGATAGTTGTTTTCCGTCCGAAGTTCACCATCGATCCGAATTCGAATCGTCATCGACGATTCTTGCGGATCCATGTGAATATCTGACGCACGTTGTGCAATCGCATTTTCAAGAATTTGATTGACGAGACGAATGACAGGTGCCTCTTCTCGATTCACGACGTCGGCAATCTGTTCATTCGTCATGACATCGTCTGATTCGAGCAATTCCCGTAACGAGGAATCAATATCGTAATATTTTAGAATCGTTCGTCTGACTTCTTCACGTGTGGCAATTCCGACGTCAATCAAAAGACCAGTCTGCATCCGTAAATCATCAATGGCAATCAAGTCTAAGGGATCAGCCATTGCAATGAATAGTCGATTTCCTTCCCGATAAATCGGAACAAGATTGTGGCGTTGAGCTAAGTCTTTCGAAATCAATTTCGTGACAGCGACATCTACCGGGTAGTTATACAACTGAATGATTGGGATATTAAGTTGATGGTGCAAAGCTTCCAATAGCTGTTGTTCCGTCAAATGACCTAATCGTAACAGGGCATCTCCCAATTTTTCAGTCGATCGTTTGATGGTCAACGCCTCATTCACTTGCGCTTCTGTCACGACACTCTCTTCAATCAACATCTCACCCAAACGCTTTCGCTTCATTGCCATTTAAATCGTCATCCTTCCGCGTGCCATGTTTCTTCTGCTTCTAACACATTCGGTCGTTGTTTCTTTTCATCAATCACACTTGTCACAGCAGCCGTGATGACACCTAACATGAAAATTCCGACCGGTACAAGTGGGTTCGTCATCCAGTCAAGCTGAATGCTGAAATAAATCAAGGTCACGATGACAATCGTTGCCATCGATAAAATCGCCTTAGCTGCCATCGAAGTCACATATGGAATCGTGACGGCGAACATCAAACCACATACAATCGTAGCTAGTCCGATGATGATTCCTAATTCAATCGCGATCGTCGTCCAGTTCATCGCTGTTTCCCCTTTCTTAGCCGACAGGTTCACCTGTCGTTTCGTCATCGACCGGTGATGCGGGATCACCTGTCTCATCACTACTTGGAGATGTTGGTGATGTCGGAATATCCGGTGTCGATGGTGATTCAGGTGTATCTACATTCGTATCTGGTTCTGTCGTGTCAGTTGCTGGCGTATCTGTAGATGGTGTATCAGTCGCTGGCTCTGTCGTATCCGTTCCGTTATCGTCTGTCGTTTCATCGACGGGTGGCGTTACCGGTACAGGTTCAGCTTGGTTACTTTTCGTGACGATCGCAGGGATCGCTGCGTAAAAGTCGAGCGCTAACAGCTGCTTCTTCTCACCTTTCGCTGATTTTACAACGCGATAGACCTCGATGGATTTCCCATCTTCCCCAGCTTGTGTGTCACTTGTTGATCCGGCTGTCAAAGTCGCCGAATAACGTGTGATTGTCCGATATGGAATCGTTTTTTCGCCTTCTAAGACTGTAGTGACCGTTTCTTTAAATGGTGTTCCCCTAAGTTCCAACGTAACGTCACTGCCATTTTGAACTGCGACCAGACGATACGAAATGGCTTGGGTATTACGGACAGCAAAGTCTGTTTTTTCATCAATCCGCACATCATAACCGAGTGTGATTCCGTCCGGTAACGTGGAATGCGGCATCCGTTCCACAATCTCAAACGGTGTTTTTGCAAACAATTCATACAATTTACTACCGACGTAGGATCCAGCGACAGCGTCCATGCCGTATGTTTTAACGTTCATCAGTTGTCCTGCTTTAATTTCAACGTTTGCCATTGCAGTAACCATTTGTTCTTCTGCAACAGACCGTGTCGTAAAGGCGACACTTGAGACGACCGTCTCAGAAGGATCAGCCGCTGATTCTGTTTTAGCAGGATCGTAGTTTCCTTCTGTTAATGTCTTGCTCGTATTGATTAACCATTTTTCAAATACTTGCTTTTGTTCAGGTGTGTAACTGATCGGTTGTGATGCTAAGTAACTCTCTAAATTTACTTCATCAATTCGAACGACCAAATCGCCACCTTTTTTCAAAGATGCTTTTTTGACCGCCGCCGCAACATCAATTGCTACGACATTCGTTGGAATCGGAGTTGTTTCTTCCCCGGTTCCGGTCGTCAGTGGTGTCTTCTTCGTCCATTCTGTCACTGCTTTTTCAACAGTTGACTTCGCTTCGTTCCGTTCCATACCATTAACGGGTACAGATCCGATTCGTGCCGTTTCAGAGAATGTCGTAGTTTCTGTCGCTTTGCCCGTAAATGAAATCAAGGCAAACGAAGGTACATAGATGAGGGCGACGAGTAAAACGAGTAAAAGAGTATGTACAGCAAAACGCTTAAAATTGATCATCATCTGTTTCCTTTCTGTATCAATTAATCATTTCAGGTATCTAGTATTTCCATTATAATGAATGGATAAGTGAAAGCGTAGCCTTTTCCTTACATATACTGTTTTCTTTTGCATTTTAAAAATATGAGGCATTATATCTATTCTTCAAAAGGAGTTCTTTTCATGATCCAGAAGGAAAATGGTTTTTCTTTAATCGAAGTACTTGTCAGCGTCGTCATCTTATCAATCGTGTCGATTGCCTTAATCAGTATTTTTTCTCAATCTTTACGTTCGAGTCACTCTAGTATGGACGAGACGACAGCGGCTAATCTGACTTCCTACGCGGCTTCTTACTTACAACGAGAAACACTTGTCAAAACATCTCCTTTATCCTTCAATTACTTAAAGACTCAAGTCGGAAAAAGTACGTTTGATATCTGCCCAACGTCTGATACTAACGTAGCGATCTGTAATCAAGTATTCGCACCTGTCGTCAACGGAACACAATACCGAATCAACCTACAAGTTAATTCAACTACAAGTAACGATCCTCGTTTGTTGAATACTACCTTAACGATCAAAAAGGATCAGTCGAATGATATTCTATTTTCCTTAAAAGGAGTCTTAAGTAATGAACAGCTTAATCAAGAATTTCCGTTTGATTTATCGGCACGATGAAGGATTATCACTGATTGAGATTTTAGTCAGTATCGTCATTGCATCGATACTGAGTGCGGTCGTTTTAACCGTTTTTCTACTTGGTGCAAAAAGTTTTAAGGAAACGGATGCCATCAGTGACGTTCGAACGGAGGCGGATATCATGATTAGTTCCGTCTTATCTGATATTACAACGAGTGGTTACGATTTCGTACGATTGAGCGAAGACGGCCAGACGTTATCGCTTTATGATGCAACTCCGTTAAACGTCGATCCCGATTCAGGATTACTCGTTCGAATCAATGATCAGAACATGATCATGAATCCGAAGCCCATTAAAGTTCTTCGGTTTGGTGAAGGGGCGCTGGCATTGACTGATTGGGAAGACGAGTTACTGTTATCGAATACGGATAACGCTTCTCAGTTTCGAATTAAAAAAGCGACTCCGATGACAATCAATGGTGTCACCTATTACCAACACGGAATATTAGAAATTTCTTTAAAAATTCAATCCACGCAAGAAGAGAAATTACTTTCCCTTCAGAGTGGTATCGGCTTCTAGAGGTGAAATATTAACTATGAAAAAACAAGAAGGCTATACTTTGATTTTTGTCCTCGTTACACTAGCAGTCGTCTCAACACTTGCCCTTGTCGTCATTGGTATCAATCTGCAGACGAAACGTTCAACAGAAATTCGAAAAACAGAAGTCTCCATCTCTTATGAAGCCCGTTCGTTACTAAACGAAGGGGTTGCGAAACTATACAATACCTTTCCGACGACACGTCCTGTTTCAGCTGACTTTAAACAACAACTCGAACAATTGATGTATTCACCGAACACGACAACACCTGTTACATACGACAGTCTCTTAAAAAAAGGGACACAGTCGATCGGAACGTATGAATACAAACTCGTGACTTCAGCAAATGCATCAGTAAAAGATCTCGACAACGTCAAAATCGTCGAAATCACAGCCATCGTCTCTTCTCATATTTCAGATCAACCGGAACTGAAACGAACGTATACGCAACGTGTCTCGCTCTCGACACTTCCAAGCTTTTTGTATCATGTACTCGGCTCGGAAAATCAGCTGACACTCAACGGTGCCCCGAGCATCAAAGGAAATGTCTTTTCGACTAAACCGATTCGCTTATCACAAATCCCACTTTTCTCTTACAAAGGAACTGCTTATTCGCCATCTATCGCTGGCAACTGGACAGCAAAACCAATCATCGAAGGCGTTATCAATGTCAGTCCGCCAACGCCAAACCCTACTTTAAAACCGTTTGAGATTTGTAATACGGCGAATAAGTTCTGTAGCGAATCCGTCTCTTCTTGGCAAGACGCTTCGGAACCCATCTCCTCATGGCTTGATGCTTCTGAATTGACACGCGTCGTCTCAACACCGTACGAGTTCTCGTCACTCAACTATCTATACTCGTTTATCGAGTATTTACATCGACATAACTTACCGATTCAGGAATCAAATATCGCTACAGTCGATAAACAAATCGATGTAGAAAAACTACGAACTGCATTGCCACAAACGAATGGGATTAAAGTTCTTCCGATTACTGCGACAAGTACCGTCTTTGACGAGAGTCTGACCATCGACAATCCAAACGATAATTTGCTCGTCACCAACGCTAGTTATACAACGCCTTTATCAGCAATTTTACTCGATCAAGATATCGGTTTCTCAGAAAGTCCACTTATTCTAAATGGTAATCTATCGATTCAGAGTGTACGTACGCTATCGAATCCGCTGAAAATTTCTCGTCCTTTGATTGTCATCGGAGATTTGAAAATAAGTGGGAACGTGGCCTTTAATACGACGATCTTCGTTCTTGGAAAAACGACGATTGACGACGCGAACATTTCATCGATTGAAAACAACTCGATGGTTCTGCTCAGTAAAGGCGAGTTGTTGATTAATCGATTTGATAAATTCTCGCAAGCTACAAATGAGATCGAAGCCTTTTTATACAGTGATGCGATGACGAATAATCGAATCTATACCGTTGGATCGAACTTATCGATTTCCGGTGGATTATTTACGAAAGGTAATTTAACGATCAACACATTCCGTGGTAGCTTTACGACAACGACCAATCCGACGGATTTAACAGAGTTCGTTTCCCGGATGCGTAGTTCGGGTGATCGTCAACAATCACGTCTTCAACTGAATTACGATGCCAACATCATTAAAAACCAACTTTCTTCATTACCTGTGACCGATCGCATTCATCTGTACGTCGAACCTCCTCAACGGAAAGATACCCAATAAAAAACACACAGCTGTGGCTGTGTGTTTTTTATTTTAATATAAATCACTTGTGTTGATTTGTGTCGGATCCTCATAAACGAGTACTTTGAAGCGAGCGGACACTTCACTACCGTTCACCAGTTTTGGTTGTAACTGATCCACTGCAGGTGTTTTCGAATCATTATCCGTATCAACCTTAACCGTTTCAAGAGCTGTCAATCGGACATACACTTTCCCGCGTGATTTTCCTTTAATCATCGGTCGATTGACAGTCTTTGATGGCACGATTTCAATCGCATCTGCATCACCCGACTCAATCGTCAAACGATAACCAGAGAACCATGATGGAACAGCATCACTTCCTGCTTGATCACGGAATCCGTACAAAGGTGTTGCATTCGAGCCGACTTGAACTTTCAACTCATCTGCGCTCAGTGTCAATCCATCTTCAACGATCTTCAATTTTTTCTCGATAGTACTATCCGAAAAATCTTTCAGGCCGATTGTCACCGTGACTTCATTGGCACTTGTTTTCGCATTCAAGGGTACCGTCAATAAATCAGTCGGTGATGTGACCGGGAGAGCCGTAGGAAGAGACGATGTTACCGTGTACGTAAATGGTTTAGTCGGTGTAAACGATTGATTCTCTTGCGTTACAAGGCGAAATGCAAGAGTATCTGGTTGATTCACTCTAATTTCCTTTTTCAAAGCATCCGCAAATGATCCCGCTAAGACGATTTTCGGCAACTTCACAGTAATTGGTACAGAATGATTCAAGGAGATCGATGTTCCATTGATTTTCTTGAAATCCGAGAAGACAGTCGTCACGTTAATCACAGATGATTCTTTCGGTCGAACACCAGAAAGGTTCGTCGCGATTTGTGACGCTGTATTAGTTGGTGTACTAAACGTTAAATAGCTTGTATCCGTCGTAAAAGTCGACTTCGTATTGGCAAATGCTTCACTCCATTTAAAAGTATAAGCAGCTGTTTCATTGACATACAAATCGGATCTAGAATTAGTCAATGTCGGTCGATTGTAGAGTTGAAGTGTTGCAGTCTCAAACGGTGTTTCATACTCGATTAGTGAGCTATCCGATGAACATTTTTTGTGATTAGGAAATTTACAATAGCCCCATGCATTCCCATTAGGTCGCGTTGTCGAACGAGTTACAGATGCTGTCGATTTAAACAGAGCTTGTGTCTCGTCAAACGTAACTGTCCCCGCTTTTGGTGCTGTCCGTAAAATGAAACGCCATGTCAGTGTATTTCCTGCCGTCTTACTAATCGAATTCCCATTCTCATCATAGCGAATAATGAATGGGTCCCATGACTTAATCGCTCCGTTTCCACTTTTTCCGGCACGGACCGGTTCAAACTCTACGACATGTGGAAAATGCAACATTATTTTTTGTTGTGTTGTTGTGTTGTTTATTTTTTCAAAGAAGACCGTCTTACCATCTTGTTTTAAATCAGGTGAAGCTAACAGTTTCGTGCTTAAACCTTCCATGACAACACCTTCAAACGTAAATCCATCCGGCAACAATTCTTCGAAGTTGAGTTCCCCGATTGCGAACGTCCCAGACTTCGAGTTCCCACAATTACCAGTGATGTATTTTTGACCAATCCGATTTAACTCAATCGAATAGTCCATGGCAACTAAATCGTCGTCGCTGTTTGGTATTGGGTTTTTCACAAATGCTTTTTGAACGTTTAAATCACGGGAAGCGATTGGTGTTCCATTATCAAAACAACTATTCTTCGCACTCGTGTAACCAAGACCAATCCCGAGTAGAAAGACGATGAATACTAGTGAAGCCAGCAGTTTATAAGTTTTCATCAAGGGCGCTCCTTGTACATGAATTTTATAATGACACTATTACTTTCATTGTACGCCCTTTTATGACTTTTTACCTATTTTTTAATTAATTCCCAGTATCTTCGTACTTCACTGATGAAATAGAGTGATCCCGTCACGACGTATGTCCGGTCCATCTCTAATTGATTGAAGAACGCTTCGACCGTCGTTACATTAGCCCCGTCTTGTTTTAACTCATCGAATGTCCTTGCTCGCGGAAAATCAAATGTCGTCTCGTAAATATCTGGTGTAATGCTATGTAACTGCGTTAGCATCGCCACCCGGTCTTTGTCACGTAAAATCGAACAAAGTAACGTCACAGGTTTGGACTCCTCTTTTAACCGTTCAACCAGTGCCGTGATGCCTTCCGGGTTATGGGCACCATCGAGAATGATTCGTGGTTTACGCGAGATGATCTCAAAGCGTCCCGGATGTTTTGCTTCCCGTAGTCCTTTTCGGATTGCCGCCTTCGACCAGCCGAGTCGTCGCGCACAGATGACGGCGTTTGCCGCATTGTGGACTTGATGATGGCCTTCGAGCCCTAAACGTGTCTCCGGAATCCCATCATATGTCGCCCAGGTACCCGTCTCTTTTAATCGGTAACGGATGATGGCTTCCTGACTCCATTTCAACGTCGCATTCCGATCCCCGCAATACGCCATTAACGGCACCGTCAGCTCTTCCTGCAGTTTTCCGGCGATGACCGGTGTCCCTTGTTTGATGATGCCGAACTTCTGTAAGGCAATCTCTTGGAGCGTATCTCCGAGAATCGCTTGGTGATCGTGTCCGATCGACGTGATGATTGCTGCGACCGGCTTCTTGAAGACGTTCGTCGAATCATACAACCCACCGAGTCCGACTTCATAGATAACGAAATCCGGGCGAATCTGATCAAAGTAGTAGAAGGCAAGCCCCGTCAATGCTTCAAACTCGGTGACCGTACCGAGTGCCGGATCGATGCGCCCGATGGCAGCTTGAACGGCAATCGCAGCTGTGACGAGATCATCTTCTGCAATCGGTAACCCGTTCAACATGATCCGTTCCTCAAACTGAATGATGTACGGTGACGTAAATGTCCCGATTTGCAATCCTTCCGCAACCCCCATCTCACGCAAGAACGCAACCGTCGATCCTTTTCCGTTCGTTCCGGCGACATGAATCGTCGGAATCGCGTCCGGGTCAATCTGTAATTCCAGTAACATCGCTTGCATCCGTTCAAGACCTGGTTTGACGCCGAATGCTAGTAAGCTCGATAACCAATCCAATACATCTTCTCGCGTCCTCATGCTGTTCGCTCCTTTAAAAAAAGTGGCTCAAGGAGACTTGAGCCACTGCTGTAATTAGTGTGAGAGTTCGTTGATGCGTGCTTCGACAGCTTGACGTTTTTCCGTATAATCAAGTGCCTTCGCTTTTTCTTCATCAATGACATGTGCTGGTGCTTTGCCGACGAAGCCAGGGTTGTTGAGTTTTTTCTCGACCCGTTCGACTTCTTTCGTATACTTGACGAGTTCTTTATTCAAGCGCGCGATTTCTTCCTCGATGTTGATTAAGTCAGCGAGTGGGATGAACAATTCTGCTCCCGTTACGATCGCACTCATTGCTTTTTCTGGCGCCGGCATCTGTTCTTCAATCCGGAGTTCAGACGCGTTCGTGAACTTTTGCAAGTACGAGCTGTTTGACGACAAGTCGTCTTGAACACGTGCGTCATTCGTCGATATGAACAGTTGGATCTGTTTCGACATCGGTGCGTTCACTTCCGCGCGGATGTTACGAACCGAACGGATGACGTTCTGAACCGCTTCAAATGCTGGAACAGCTTCCGGGAAGTCGAGTGACGCCTCGCGTGTCGGCCATGCGGCACGTGTGATCGTCTCACCTTCATGCGGTAAGTGTTGCCAGATTTCTTCCGTGATGAACGGCATGAACGGATGCATCAAGCGCATGATCCGGTCGAGTGTATAGGCAAGAACCGAACGCGTCGTTTGTTTCGCTGCTTCGTCTTCTCCGTTGAGCGGCAACTTCGCCATCTCGATATACCAGTTACAGAAGTCTTCCCAGATGAAGTGATAGAGAATACGTCCCGCTTCACCAAACTCATATTTGTCCGACAAACGCGTCACATCGTCGATCGTCGTCTGTAAGCGTGTCAGAATCCATTTATCTGCGAGTGATTTCTCGCCTGTCAAATCAATCTGATCAAACGTTAGACCATCCATGTTCATCAAGGCAAAACGGCTTGCGTTCCACAGTTTGTTCGAGAAGTTCCATGTTGCTTCGATCTTTTCCCAGTAGAAACGAAGATCATTCCCTGGCGTCGATCCTGTCGTTAGGAACCAGCGAAGTGAATCGGCACCATACTTCTCAATGACATCCATCGGGTCGATCCCGTTCCCGAGGGATTTCGACATCTTGCGTCCTTCCGAATCACGAATCAATCCGTGGATCAAGACGTCTTGGAATGGACGTTGTCCCGTGAATTCATACGATTGGAAGATCATCCGTGATACCCAAAAGGCGATGATGTCGTACCCTGTAACGAGTGTCGATGTCGGGAAGTATTTCTGATAATCCGCTGCGTCCGTGTTCGGCCAACCCATCGTTGAGAACGGCCAAAGGGCTGAAGAGAACCATGTATCGAGAACATCGTTGTCTTGCTCCCAGTTCTCGAGATCGGCTGGTGCTTCCTTGCCAACGTAGACTTCGCCTGTTTCTTTATGGTACCAAGCCGGAATCCGGTGTCCCCACCACAGTTGACGGCTGACACACCAGTCACGGATGTTTTCCATCCAGCGTACATACGTGTTCTCAAAGCGTTGTGGAACGAAGTTGACCTTGTCTGGTCCTTGTTGTTCCTCGAGTGCTTTTTGCGCGAGTGGTTCCATTTTGACGAACCATTGTAATGAGAGATACGGCTCGACGATTGCATCTGAACGTTCCGAGTGACCAACAGAGTGCAAGTGTGGTTCGATTTTGATTAGAACACCTTCTGCTTTTAAATCTTCAACGATTTGTTTCCGGCATTCGAAACGATCCATGCCTTCGTATTTCCCTGCGTTCTCGTTCATCGCTCCATCTTCATTCATGACGAGGACACGTGGTAATTCGTGGCGGTTACCGACTTCGAAGTCATTCGGGTCGTGTGCAGGTGTAATCTTCACGACACCTGTACCGAACTCCATGTCGACATATTCATCGGCAACGATCGGAATCTCGCGACCAACAATTGGTAACGTGATCGTTTTTCCGACGAGGTGAGCGTAACGCTCATCCTTCGGGTTCACGGCGATCGCTGTATCACCAAGCATCGTCTCAGGACGTGTCGTCGCGAGTTCAACATGACCTGAACCGTCCGTCAGTGGATAGCTGAGGTGGTAAAACGCCCCTTCGATATCTTTGTAGATGACTTCGATATCCGAGATCGCTGTTTTCGTCGCCGGGTCCCAGTTAACGATGTATTCGCCACGATAGATCAAGCCTTTTTCGTAAAGTTTCACGAAGACTTCTTGAACTGCTTCCGACAAGCCTTCGTCGAGCGTGAAGCGTTCACGCGAGTAATCGAGTCCAAGACCGAGTTTTGCCCATTGTGCACGGATCGTTGACGCATACTCTTCTTTCCATGCCCAAGATTGCTCGAGGAATTTCTCACGACCCATTTCAAGACGTGATTGCCCTTCTGCTCGCAGTTTTTGTTCGACTTTTGCTTGCGTCGCAATACCAGCATGGTCCATTCCTGGTAGATAAAGGACGTCGAACCCTTGCATCCGCTTCATCCGTGTCAGCATGTCTTGTAACGTCGTGTCCCACGCGTGACCAAGGTGCAATTTACCTGTGACGTTCGGTGGTGGAATGACGATCGTGTACGGCTCTTTTTCTGGATCCTGATCGGCTTTGAAATAGTCACCTTTCACCCAAAAGTCGTACCATTTTTCTTCCGTTGCCTGCGGATCATACTTCGTTGGCATTGATAATTCCTGCATCCTGATCGCTCCCTTTTTGTCCATAATAAAAACGGCTTCTCTCGTCCTATGCTAAGGACGAAAGAAAGCCGTTGCTTTTTTCCGCGGTACCACCTTAGTTCACCCACAATCGGATGCCCTCGAGCCACGTAACGTGTGGAGGACGGATATCGCTCGTAAGACTCACGATACCAGCTCGTGGGGTGACCTTCCTCCTGTTCGCCCGTCACATCTTTCAGCCAAGGATGTGTTCTCTACACCGGTACGAATACAGGACTACTCTTCCCGTCATCGCTGTTGCCATTTTCTTCTTTACTCATTTTAGCCGAGAGTTCAAGCAATCGTCAAGAACTGCTTAACGACCAAATTCAACTTGGAGTTCCTTGAACGTCAATTCGACGGCTTCGATCGTCCGCTCGATGTCTTCATCCGTATGAGCGATCGACAGGAAGAGACCTTCGAATTGTGATGGTGGTAAGAAGACACCACGCGCCGCCATCTTTTGATAATACGAACGGAACATCTCAAGGTTCGATGTTTTCGCTTTTTCGAAGTTCGTGACGCGTTCATTCGTGAAGAAGACACCGAACATCGCGCCTGCACGGTTCGTCGTCAGCGGAATGTTGTATTTCGCCGCAGCGTTCAGGTAACCTTCCGACAAACGGCTCGCTTTCCGGTCGAACTCTTCATAGTGCTCTGGTTTCAATTGTGTCAATGTCGCTAGACCCGCTGCCATCGCGAGTGGGTTCCCGGATAATGTACCCGCTTGATAGATTGGACCTTGTGGTGCGATCTGTTCCATGATGTCACGACGTCCGCCGTAAGCCCCGACTGGCATGCCGCCGCCGATGACTTTACCGAGACATGTGATGTCCGGTGTGACACCGAAGTGTCCTTGCGCACAGTGGAATCCGACACGGAAACCGGTCATGACTTCGTCAAAGATCAATAAAGCGCCGTTTTCCGACGTGATTTCCCGTAAGCCTTCGAGGAAGCCTGGTTCTGGTGGCACGAAGCCCATGTTCCCAGCAGCCGGTTCGACGATGACACCGGCGATATCGTCGCCGTGTTTTTCAAACGCGATCCGGACAGCATCCAAATCGTTGTACGGAACTGTCAGCGTCATGCTCGCGATTTGCGCCGGAACGCCTGGTGAATCCGGTAATCCGAGTGTCGCGACACCTGAACCTGCTTTAATCAAGAGCGAGTCACCGTGACCATGGTAACAGCCTTCGAACTTGAGGATTTTCGTCCGACCTGTGTAGCCGCGTGCGAGACGAAGGGCAGCCATCGTCGCTTCTGTACCCGAATTGACCATCCGGACGACTTCGACCGACGGTACCCGACTGATGACGACTTCCGCCATCGCTGATTCGATTTCCGTTGGTGTCCCGTAACTCCAGCCACGCGTCGCTTGTTCTTGAATCGCTGACGTGACGATTGGATCGGCATGACCGAGAATCATCGGTCCCCATGACAGGACGTAATCGATATACTCTTTTCCGTCGATATCATAGAGCTTTGATCCTTTCGCATGATCTGCGAAAATCGGTGTCATCCCGACCGATTTATAAGCACGAACCGGACTGTTGACACCACCCGGCATGAGCGGGAGTGCCCGCTCGAATGCTTCTTTTGATTTTGAGTTCTGGTTAATTAAGCTCATTTCGACCCCTCCAGGTAACGACAAATGTCTTTTGCGAAATAGGTGATGATTAAATCAGCGCCTGCTCGTTTAAAGCCAAGCATCGTCTCAAGGACGATTCGTTCTTCGTCGATCCAGCCGTTCAAGGCAGCGGCTTTGACCATTGCATACTCACCCGATACGTTATACGCAACGATTGGTAGATCGATTCGCTCGCGCACATCACGAATGATATCCATGAACGCAAGTGCAGGTTTGACGATCATGAAGTCAGCTCCTTGATCGACGTCCGCTGTTGCTTCGCGGAACGCTTCGCGACGGTTTGCTGGATCCATTTGATAACCTTTCCGGTCGCCTTCTCCCGGTGCCGAATTCGCTGCATCACGGAATGGACCGTAATAAGCAGACGCGTATTTAACACCATAGCTCATGACCGGAATATGGTTGAAGCCGTTCTCGTCTAATCCTTGACGAATCGCTGCGACGAATCCGTCCATCATCGATGATGGCGCGATGACGTCGGCACCTGCTCGAGCTTGTGAGATGGCTGTTTTGACGTGAAGCGGTAATGACGCATCATTATCGACCGTTCCGTCGGCGACGATTCCACAGTGACCTGTCGACGTATATTCACATAAGCATGTGTCGGCGATGACCGTTAGCTGCGGAGCAACTTTTTTAACGAGACGTGTCGCTTCTTGAACGATCCCGTGATCGTGAAACGCACCTGATCCTTGCTCGTCTTTCAAGTGGTCATGCGGAACACCGAATAAAATGACAGATTCGATTCCGAGTGCGACGACTTCTTCAATCTCAGCCGTCAGATGATCAAGTGATAAGTTGAAGACGCCAGGCATCGAACTGACTTCGCGTTTAATATCTTCACCTTCAGCGACGAAGATCGGATAAATCAAATCTGATTTATGCAACTGGTTCTCGCGGACGAGTGACCGGAGTGATGCGGTATGACGTAAACGACGGTGACGTGCGTATTCTAATGTGTTCATGCTGATTCCTCCTCAATGATACGATCAATCATGCCGTCCACCGTGAATTCACGGGCGACATGGATCGGTTGAAGTCCGGCTGCTTTTGCTGCTTGCTCCGTGATCGTCCCGATGACGATGAAGGTCGTCTTCGGGTCTAGCGGAGCAATCGCTTCGACAGCGGAAGGACTCTGCAGTCCAATATAGGTGGCTGTTTTGACAAGTGCTTCAGGTA
The DNA here is from genome assembly GCF_031844245.1 of Exiguobacterium sp. BRG2. NCBI lineage: Bacteria > Bacillati > Bacillota > Bacilli > Caryophanales > Exiguobacterium > Exiguobacterium sp. BRG2. Next base: position 241,134 of record NZ_JAUZUW010000003.1, on the reverse strand, counting down.
GCCGACGAGTGACGGTTTCATAGGTGATGATATCCTCGATCGTATATCGATTCAGTTTTCGTAACTGATCGACCGGTGCTTGCCGCGAGCGGTTCCCTCGCGCAAAAACGATATGATCGCCGTCAGACAAGTATGGTACGAGTTCTGCGACGAGTGCATCTCCTGTAAAGGTCGACGGACAGAAGTCGGCTGTTCGACCGTACTTCGCAAGTGCGTCTGCCGTCTTTCGTCCGACGACCGCGATACGCGTTGCAGCTAATTCAGGCAACGCATCAGCAATCCGGTGGACACCATTCGGACTCGTCACGATGAGCCAATCAATTCCCCTTGGCAACGTAAACGAAACCGGTCGCGTTTCAATGACAGGATAGTGCACCGACTCGATCGCGACGGCGCGCAGTCGCGCCATCTGCTCGGTCGTCGGTGGTCGACTGCCCGTGAAGAGTACCTGCTTACAAGTCATCCGGAAGTGTCGCGAGAATCTCACGACCGCCCGAAGCAAGCAGACGTTCGGCAACGTCTTGACCGAGTTGCATCGGGTCAAGACCTGATTCGCGCTCGATTAGGATTTGCTCTCCATCGACGGATCCGATGAATCCAACAAGTGTCGTTGACATGTCTTCGTTGATCGTTGCGAATCCACCAACAGGAACGTGACAGCTACCTTCGATCGCCGCTAAGAAAGCGCGCTCTGCGTATGCCACTTTTTCTGTCATCTGATCATGGATCAGGTGCAGGAGATCACGTACTTCTTGATCATGTTCGCGACATTCGATACCGAGGATTCCTTGACCGACGGCTGGAATCATGTCATCTGTCGAGAGATATTCCGAGACGACGTCTTCAGACCAACCCATCCGTTTTAGACCAGCTGCTGCAAGCAGAATCCCGTCAAACGGACCATTTTTTAATTTATCAAGTCGTGTATCGATGTTCCCGCGAATCGATTCGATTTTTAAATCAGGGCGGAGTTTTAGCAATTGTGATCCACGACGTAAGCTGCTCGTGCCGACAACCGCACCTTCTGGCAAGGAAGCAAGACCTTCTCCTGTTTTCGTGATCAAGGCATCACGCGCATCGACACGCGCTGGTGTGGCACCGATGATGAGACCATCCGGTAGTTCAGACGGTAAATCCTTCATGCTGTGAACAGCAAAATCGATTTCTTCGTCAATCATCTGCTGTTCGATCTCTTTTACGAATAACCCTTTACCACCGACTTTTGAGAGCGTCACATCCAAAATGCGGTCTCCTTTTGTGATGATGTTCTTGATTTCGAACTCATACGGCGCGCCGGCTTGTTTCAACTGATCAATGACCCATTTCGTCTGTGTCATCGCTAGCTTCGAGCTTCGCGATCCAACAATGATTTTTCGCATGCTAAAATCCCCCTGTACAATGATAAAGGGGCGGCACAAGTCCGCCCCATGCATTTTCTATTGTAACACAAATCGTACTTTGTTCACCGGTTCACAGCTTTTGCTGAAGGTGTCGTCTCTTCTGACGTCACGATTTCATCTTCGAGCCCATCAAACAAGTCTTCGTTTAATGCGAACGTATCCATGAACTGCGCAATCCGCTCATCAGCATCCGGTTTCGCTGCCGCATCTTTGATGTAAGATAGCGGTTCACGCAACAATTGATTGATGATGGATTTCATGTGTTTACCAATGACGGTTTTTTCACGTTTTGACATCTCCGGTAATTTCCGTTCCAAGCTTTGCATTGTCTCTTGTTGAATCCGCAATGCTTGGTCTCGTAATTCCGTGATGATCGGCACGACACCAAGTGTCGTCATCCACCCTTCGAACTCAGCGATTGCCGCTTCGATTCGTTGTTCGATTTTCGCCGCTTCCTTCATCCGTTCCGCCATGTTTTGCTGGACGATCGATGTCAGATCATCGACATCATATAAATGAACGCCTGGCAAGTCACCAACGGTCGGTTCGATGTCGCGCGGTACTGCGATGTCAATCAACAAGAATGGACGATCGTGACGGAACAGCTGTGCTGCTGCGATGTCTTCCCGTTTGATGATGGCACGTTTTGCACCTGTTGAAGAAATGACGATGTCTGCCCGAAGCAAACCGCACTGCATTTCATTAATCGAATGCGCTGATCCTTCGAACCGATTCGCGACCTCTTCTGCTTTGGCGAGCGTTCGGTTAAAGACCGTGATGTCACGAGCTCCTGCTTCATATAAGTTGAGCGTCGTCAATTCGCCAGTTTCTCCCGCACCGATGACGACAATCGATTTATCTTCAAGCGATCCGAGTAACTGTTCGGCAAGCGTGACGGCAGCAGCACTGACAGAAACGGCATTTTCACCGATTCCAGTTTCTGCGTGAGCCCGTTTGGCGAGCGTGACCGCTTCTTTGAAGAGTTTGTTAAAGACCGTTCCTGTCGTTTCAAGCTTCTGTGCCATGAAGAAGCTTGTCTTGACCTGACCAAGGATTTGCGTTTCACCGACGATCATTGAATCAAGACCACTTGTCACGCGGAACAGATGTTTCATCGCATCGAATCCTTCATGGATGAAGAGATACGGCTCGAGCTCTTCCATCGTCAAACCAAACCAGTTTGCAAGGAAACGTTTTGTATAATACCGTCCTGTATGTGGCTGATCCGTCACGACGTACAGTTCCGTCCGGTTACATGTCGAGACGATGACACTTTCAAAGATACTTTTTTCATCGCGCAATGCGACGACCGCTCCCTTCATCTCATGCTCCCCAAATGAGACTTGTTCGCGTATTGATACAGGCGCTGTTTTGTTATTCAAGCCGACCACTACGATATGCATGCGCTCTACCCCTTACGTCCAAAGATTTCGTTCCGATCTATCTTTTCGTTCTCTATCCTACATTATAACCATTATAAAAAAGATTCCAATCAATTTATAAACTAAAATGAGTCGAAGTTGTGAAATCTTCTTCATTTTTTCTCTTCTTCTACCTTATCCCTCTCCCGTAAAAATCACAAACCCTCTGCTCCTAAAAAGAGCAGAGGGTTACACTTTACTTCAACGATTCAGATGATACCGTCACGTCCGGTACGTCGAGACGTTGCTGACGTAAACGATAAATCCGAGCGATGTTCTGAATGACGACTTTTGAGACCGCATAGGTCGGAACTGCCAAGATGACACCGATGATGCCACCGATTTTCCCGGCAACGAGCAAAACGATGATGATCGTCAGGGGATGGACCTTGAGTGTTTTTCCTTGAACGTAAGGAGAAATCAAGTTCGATTCGATTTGTTGCGCGACGACGATCGTGATGATCGCATAGACCGCTTTGATCGGATCATCAATGAATCCGACAATGACTGCCGGGACGGCACCGATGTAAGGTCCAAGATACGGGATGATGTTCGTCACCGTACAGAATAAGGCAAGCAATAACGCATATTGAATGTCAGCAATGAAAAAGCCGATCAAGGACATCACACCGACGCAGATTGAGACGATGACCTGTCCGTTGACGTAATGCTTTACTGTCACGTGCATGTCGTGCAGAATTTTACGCGTTTCCGTTTCGTAGCTACGCGGTAACAATTTCACGACGGAGTCAGGGAATTTATACCCGTCAAGCAACATATACACTAAAATGAACGGCACTAAGACAATGATTAAGACCGTCGAAGAGATGACACCGAAAATCGTTCCAACGGACGTCGAGACGGACTTGAAGACGGTACCGACATACGATGTCGCTTCATTCGTCCACTTATCAAATAAATCTGTATTCTCATGTACCCAGGTCGAGATAAAACGATTGTCCATCAGCTGATCGCGTAAATTTAACGTTTGATCACGCAATTCGATGACGAGCGTCGGAATGCTCGTTGCAAAATCTGTCACCTGCTCAACTAAGATCGGTCCGATTGAAGCGACGGCGATCGTCAGGATCGTGATGAAACCAAGTAAAACGATCAACACGGCAAGACCACGTTTCTTGACTCGTTTTTGTAACGCATCTACGATCCCAAGCGTGAAGTAATAGAAAATACCCGCAATAATGAGCGGTGGGAAGATCAATGCCAGCATGACTTTTATCGGCTGGAATAAAAATGAGATCTTTGTACCGACCCAGATGACAAGAAAAATCACTAATACCCAAATTAATGCTTTAAACCATTTGTTTCGTAACAAATCCACCTAGCATATCCTCCTCATACCTATTCGTCAGCCGACTTTTTCCTCGGTGACGTCTTCGAGGCGTTGGCGCTCCATCTGTCCCCAGTTTCCTCGACCAGTCAAGAATTGAATCAATCCACCTAGTTTGAAGAAGACTAAAATCGGACGGTACCAGAACGACTCGGTCAAGGACCATAAATACAACCGAATCAATTCTTTGACGTTCTTGAATCGGTGCATCGTCCACTCTTCCAATAATACGGCACCTGCTGATAATAAGGAACCATAGAGTAAGGCGACGACCAATAAGACGATACCAAATTCAAAGTTAAGCGTCCCGACGAGCAGGTTGAGCGGAATGATGAAATATCCGATCAGTTCAACGATAGGTCCGAGTAATTCAATCAAAAAGAAATATAGCATCGAAACGCCACCAACAGAACCATATTTCGGATTACCGATCATGCGCTTATGGGTCCAGAGTGTCTCAGCTAGCCCACGGTGCCAACGTGTCCGTTGCGACCGCAACACTTCCATTGACTCCGGAGCTTGCGTCCAACAGACTGGTGCCGGAACGTACTCGATGCGTTTATCGAGTTTATTTTCCTTCATGTATCGGTGCAAACGAACGACAAGTTCCATATCCTCACCGACAAGTCCTTCCTTATATCCACCTGCCTGGACAACGATGTTCTTTTGGAACAGACCGAACGCACCAGAGACAATCAATAAGATGTTGAAACGGCTAAGTCCAAGGCGGCCAAATAAGAATGCTCGGAAATATTCAATCATCTGCATCAAGACGATCCGTTGTTTTGGTGTCCGAATCTCGACGATTTCACCACCTTCAATCGTACAGCCATTGACGAGGAAGATTGAACCGCATGTCGCGACGACCTCTTCGTCGGACTCGACGATCGGTTTCATGACTTTTAATAGGGCATCCCGCTCTAAAATCGAATCCGCGTCAAGCGAGCAGAAATACGGATAACTGGAATGGTCGATACCGGCATTCAAGGCATCCGCCTTTCCACCATTCTCTTTATCGATAACGATCAAACGACTATCGATCCGCGAACGGTAGACTTGTTTGACCGGCTTCGAACCGATTAGAATCCTCGGATAGCGGATTTCCTTCTCCAGCTCATACGATCGGAACAATTCGTCCATCGTTCCGTCCTTTGAACCATCATTGATGACGATGACTTCATGCTCCGGATAGTCAAGTGCTAGCAAAGCTTGGACACTCGAGACGATCGTATATTCCTCATTGTACGCTGGTACAAGGATACTGACCGGCCGTGTATAGAGAGAGCGCATCAGTGGCAAGTAAGAGCTCTCTTTCCGACGGAAGCGTTGCCGTCGCACCATTTGAGCTGAAATCAGGTAAAGCATCGAATAGAACACGATGACGAGTAACATATAAATCAACACTGTCCATGAAAGGACTTCAATAATGGCTTGGATTGTCTCAGACGACATGATGCTTCATCTCCTTTGCCAACCGTTCTGTAGCTTTTTGACGTGCATAGCGGTCGGGATGTGTACTTGATACCTTCGCCAATTGTTCGATCCCGCCACAAGCAAGCAGCGCATCAAAGGCAGCCGTCCGGACCCACCACGATCGACTACCGACAAACGGCAAGATCGCTGGTATCGCATCGGCTGGAACGACATGTTCTAAGAAACGAAGGGCAAGCATTTGCTCAACCCAACTTGATTCTTCTTCCAAGTAAGGCACATATAACTTCCAGTCCTCCTCAAGCCCGATTCGCGTGAGCGCACGAAGGGCACGTTTTCGGATTTCTGGATTTTCATCTGTCGTCTTGTCACGAACGAGTGCGATATAACGTGTCTCATCGCGATCAAAGATCAACTGAAGGATCGCTAACTTAAAAGACAGTGTCAATTCTTCAAACACAGCCACCCATTCCTCTAAGTCTTGACTACGACCGACCGCAAGAATCGCACCGAAGAAACTAATCCCATTTTCTTGCTTGGCGATGGCGATTGCATCTTGCGGTGATAGTGAGACGAGGGTCCGAACGATGACATCGCTCTCTTCTTTTTCAATCGTGTTTCCCCAACGCGCATGAATCATCGGTGCGACTGCTACCAAACGGAATTGAGAGACGGCCTCATAAGCGTTCAAGCGACGGTCAATACGGTGATGCTTCAATTGTTGTTCGTAATAGGCTTGCATATTAGCAGCGACAAAAGCTTGCACTCGTTCGAGATGTGCCGGTGTTGCCGTCAAGTTAGACAGTGCGAAGAGCTCAAGCTCAGCTAAATCCTCGTTTCCTTTTTGAACCGTCGGCATGTCCTGACGTTCACCTGTCGCATAGTCGTAGATGTCATCTCGAAAAGCAAGTTGCCAATCGCTACGGGAATGCTCGCGGTTGGCACGTTTTCGTTTTTGAACGACGAGATAGACCAATGCTCCACCTTGTAAGAAAACGAGTACAACGATAAATACTAGAATCGCCTGCATCATCGGCCATCCTCAACTTTTCGAATCCACGCGCGGAATTCTTCGATTTTTAAGGGAAGGGTCATAATATAATCAACACCTCGGTCAATCGCAAGAACATGATCGCGTTCACGGTTGTACATCGAGATCATCATCGATTGGAACGGTGCGACACTCTGTTGTTTTGCTCGCAGTAGTAATTCCAGCCCATCTGCTCGTGGTAATGCTGACGTAAACACGAGTAAGTACGGACGGGATGCTACGTACTCGTCAAGGAATGTCTCTGCTCGTTCGAATGTGACGAACCGTTCGAAGCGTTCCGTCAGTTCCCGTTCCATCATCCGACGGATATGCGGATCTTCCGTTACGACGACGACATCCGCGATATGATGGATTTTCTTATAACGCGCTAGCCGGTCAAGGACAAGCTCCCGCGATAGTGTCGCCGGTAGAATTTCTCGCGCATTTTCTAAACCATAGAAAGAGGTCTCCGTATTAAAATACACGACGGGAATTCGTTCCTCGATGACAGGTTCGCTTGCGAGAACGACATCGGCATAAGAGATGTCCGTTTGCACGCACCATCCCTCTTCGATCAGACCATTGACCGTCTCCGGCATTCGTCCAACTGTGTGCACGAACAAGGTATTCGTCGACGATTGCCGGACGGTTTCTTCCGTCCATTCAATCGACGAACTGACTTCACGATCTTGACTTGTTGATTCAAACGACTGATTGATTATTTTCCACATCTCTTCACGTCGCATTTAGTTTCCTCCCTCAGTGAATGCTTTTTTCATCGTCCGATAGACAGGTTTCAGTTCTTCTCGCTGTTGCGGATTCGTCCACTCTGCCCAGTTGTAGAAACCACGATCCTTTTCAGGGATACGTGTCTCACCAACTTGACCTGTGACTTCGATTCCTTCCGTAATCATCTTCGCTTCTAATCCATCTTTCCAGAAGTCACCGATGATTTCATGTTTACTAGGGTCTCGCATATTCAAGACCATCCATGGAATACGGAGCTCTACGGTTGGTTTCGTGATATCTGAGATATCTGTCAAGATATCGTCTGGTTCTCCTTCATGTAAAACACCCGTGTCCCACTTGACGGCTGGTTTGACGATTTTTTTCGTCACCGGGTCGCGTCTTGCATAATCGAGCATTTGATAAATTGGAACGAACTTACCGCTGTCTTTTTGATCAGACGGTGGTTTTACCATCTCAAACGGCATCTTGAGACCATAGTGATAACGGAAGATATCATAACGAGCATCGACATCGATGCGCGCCTTCTGATCGATCGTCAGGCGATATTCCGCTCCTTCGTCAAGCATCAACGGACCGACTTTCGTATTCCCATCGTTCGGTTTCGTCGATAGCGCAAGTGTCGTCGGCTCTGCTTTTTTCCGGTCGATACGCAAATAGAGATAGGCTTCGTCGGATGTCATATATATCGCTTGATCCTTATTTTCAGCGACTGGTGCATACCCTTTCCAATCATCCAATTTCCCGTCAATGACGATATCTGAACGCAGGAAACCAAGCATACCGAAATGTTGTTCGCTCGTCTGGACATTCGACCAACGGGGACGCGTATTGGCATCATCATAATCCATCGTGTTCCACGTCCGCTTGAACCATTCATCTTGCCAGATGAAGACGAGTCCACCGGCTGTTTTGACGTCTTTAATGTCTTGATAGAGTTGTGCGACGAGTTCGCCTTGTTTCTTCTCACTGACATGCCCTTGATCGAAACCATTTGGTCCGAGGTGCGTCTTCCCGCGAGAACTCGGAATTCCGAATTCTGATACAAGTAGCGGCATATCATGATAATCCTTCATCTTCTTCAAGTAACGGGCATACGATTCAGATCCTTTGTCCGTTTTTTGACTGTACTCTTCCTTTATGAACGAAGGATAGTACGGATAGATGTGGTAAGACGCGAACAAGCCACCCGGGAAATCCTTCGTTGCTTTTAAGTGATTGAAATCAATGGAGACGAGGTCCTGTTCTTCCTCAATCTCTTTTGGGTGTTTCAACGGATCCGTCGTCGGCCAGTTCGTCGAACCGATTGGTCGTGTTGTGCCGTACTCTTTGATTTCGTGTGCAGTCGCCGTATCCATCCGACCTGCTAACCACGATTCGAAAGGAGACGCTTCTTTCGTCGTCGTTACATATTGTCCTTCGAAACGTGTTCCTTTGTTCTTTTTATTTGTTTCAACGACAGCTTCCGGTAACCATTCGATTCCGAAGACAAATGCTGAAACGTATTGCGAGACGTCTGAAGTGTATGTTCCGGAAGCATGACCAACAACTTCTTTAACGACTGCGTTTCCATGAATGACGTCAACCATTCGTTTTGCTTCCGTATCTGTCATCTTCATGAACTTTGGATCAAATGCATTTTTTAGTTCCTCGAACGGCTTCTCTTCGACCCACATGCCTTGCATGAGATAAATCGGTTGTTTCGCCTGTTCGTTGTAAGCTTTTAATGCATCGTAAAAAGCAGGAGGGTGCAACGTGTACACACGAATCGTATTGACCCCCATCGCTCCGATTTCCTTCAACCAACGATCATATTCGTTTCGGCTGATGGCATGTTCCCCGGGAAATGCACCTGGTCGACCAAGTCCAATGTTGACACCCTTAACGAAGTACGGCTTCCATTCACCATCTTGATACATCTCAAGTGTGTCCTGTCCTTCACGAGCTCGGGTCCGCAACTCTTGATTACCGACCTTCGTTTGTGAAAGTGGTTTGATCTTCGCAGTTTGTGTCGAGATCCGTTTCGTATCTTCAAGAATCCGCGTCAGCGTCGGGGCGTAAATCTTCCAGAAGAACGCCGATTCACTTTCCGCACTATCGAGGATGAACTGTTTGCGGAACCAATCGAGACCACTGTATCGATAATAACGTGGGATATCCGCGACGTCCGTATAATCACCGGCAAAATAGTGACCACTTCCTTGCGTGACATACGCTGGAAACTCAAGCGGCAACTGGTATTTTCGAAGCATTGCTTGTGTCTGTTTCGAAGGATTCCAAGAGAAATGCGCTTGTTGTTTCCCGCCATCTAGTTCAAGAATCTCGAACCAGTAGTTATAACGGACCTCATCTTTTGCATTCCCCTTATTTTGATCCCACTTATAAAGTAAAGGAGTGTCATCATTGACGAAAAAAGCTTTTTCGGTCGAATCATTAATAAAAACATAACCCGGACCTGATAGTTTGAACTCTTTTTCTTTCGCTTGTGTTTTTAATTGAGCTACGACGTTTTTCTCAAGACCTTGCAGTTTTGTTAAATCTGGGAAAAATCGACCTATCCATCCTGTCCAAGCCGTCCCGAATAATTGTCGAAACGCATTGGACCGCTCGACTGACGTCGGACTTGCTGCTGTATTAAATTCCGCCACGACGGTTTTCCCTTGCGAAATCGCTTCAGTTGCGAGCTCGACGTCTTCTGTCGTCAAGCCACCACGATGTTCTTTTTCCCCGTTGACGTCATATGATTTTCCGTACGTATCCGTAAACAACAGCACATCTGCTTTAGAGGCTTGTTGTAACATTTTTTTACCTTGTGTACCATCATACCGGTTGATGTAGTCCGAATACGTATAATCTTGCCCTTGCGTATTTCGGATCTTTAAGTGATTCAATAACCACGTCGTTCCGGCATGCTCTCGCTCTTCCGTTCCGTTCGTGTAATCAAATAGCGCAATGTCTAATGTCTTTTCCTGCTTCAAGAACCAAATGGCAAATGGTGTCAGAATGAGTAAGACGACGATTGCGAACGTCCATTTATAACGCCTCATATTGGCATAGCCTCCCACTAGAACAATTTGTTCCTATCATTGTAACGTGAATCAAATGATGTTCATATAATGGAAATCAAAAATGTTGTAAGGAAATAATTAGATGCTATTTTTAGATTACTTTAACCCTCATAAAAAAAACGTCCTGCTCTCCTATTGTAGGAGAACAGAACGTTTCGTTTTTTACAGAAGACGATAAATCGCTTCCCATGCGGCATCGACGCCTTCTCCTGTCTCAGATGAGAAAGGAATTAAGGTATCTTGACCATCAAATTGCAATTTACGTTTGATTGCCGCGATATGTTTATCACGTTGACTCTTTTTGATTTTATCGAGTTTTGTCGCAACGACGATGACCGGTAGATCGTAATACTTCAAGAAATCGTACATCGTCACATCATCCGCAGACGGATCGTGTCGGATGTCGACGAGCTGTACGACACCTTTGAGGATTTCACGTTGTGTGAAGTACTTCTCCATCATCTTGCCCCACGCTTCACGCTCCGTCTTCGAGACTTTCGCATACCCGTAACCCGGTACATCGACGAACATGACTTCATCATTGATGTTAAAGAAGTTCAAGGTTTGCGTTTTACCTGGTTTCGAAGATGTCCGCGCGAGTGCTTTTCGCTGAACCAGTTTATTGATGAAAGAGGACTTTCCGACATTCGATCGCCCTGCGAGTGCCACTTCTGGCAACAATGGCTCCGGATAATGTTCCGGATTAACACCACTCGTAATAAAATCAGCTTTATAAATTTTCATGTTACTCTCCTTTTAATGCATGTTCGAGCACTTGCTCCATCGTCGCGACCGGAATGAATTCCATTCCTGCGCGGACGCTTTCCGGGATATCATCGATGTCCCGCGTATTATCTTGTGGTAGAAGAACGGTCGTCAAGCCCGCACGATGTGCTGCGAGTGACTTTTCCTTTAGTCCACCGATCGGTAAGACCCGTCCGCGTAGTGTGATTTCACCTGTCATCCCGACGTCCCGGCGAACCGGACGCTTCGTCAAGGCGGAAATCAGTGCTGTTGCCAGTGTAATACCAGCAGATGGACCATCTTTTGGTACAGCACCTTCAGGGACGTGGATGTGGATGTCTTGTGTTTCGTAGAAGTTCGGTTCGATGCCAAGGGACGTCGCATTTGCTCGGACGAAACTGTACGCAGTCTGAGCGGACTCTTGCATGACGTCACCGAGTTTCCCGGTTAACTGCAGTTTCCCTTTACCCGGAGCAAGACTGACTTCGATCGTCAACGTATCGCCCCCAAAAGCAGTATACGCTAAACCAGTCACTGCGCCAATCATATCTTCTAGCTCGCCTTGACCATAACGGTAGATCGGTTTACCTAAGAAATCATCTAGATTACGCTTCGTCACCGTCACCCGCTTCTTCTCACCCATCGCGATTTGTTTTGCTGCTTTCCGGCAAAGTGAGCCGAGGACACGTTCAAGATTACGGACACCGGCTTCTCGTGTATAACGACGAACTACTTCTTCTAGCGCGTCTGCTTTGACCGTCAATTGACTCTTTTTCAGACCGTGTTCAGCAAGTTGCTTCGATAATAGATGACGAACGGCAATTTCCGTCTTCTCTTGTTCCGTATAGCCACCAATCTGAATCAGTTCCATTCGGTCGAGCAACGGTCCTGGGATGTTCGAGACATCATTTGCTGTCGCAATGAAGAGGACATTTGATAAATCGAACGGTTCTTCGATGTAGTGATCGGAGAAGCTGTTGTTTTGTTCCGGATCAAGAACTTCAAGCATCGCGGACGATGGGTCACCACGGAAGTCATTTGACATCTTATCAATCTCATCCAGTAAGAAGACCGGGTTATTCGTTCCTGCTTGTTTTAAACCGCGGATGATTCGACCTGGCATCGCACCGATATACGTCCGGCGATGTCCACGGATCTCCGCTTCATCGCGCACGCCACCAAGTGAGACGCGGACAAACTTCCGCTCGAGCGCTGTTGCGATGGAGCGAGCAAGCGACGTTTTCCCGACCCCCGGAGGACCAGAAAGACAGAGAATCGGACCCCGTAGCGAATCCGTCAATTGACGAACAGCGAGATACTCAAGAATTCGTTCTTTGACCTTTTCTAGACCGTAATGATCCTTTTCGAGCTGTTCCGAAGCTGCTGAAACGTTCAAGAAATCATCGGTTGTCTCATTCCATGGTAACGAGAAGAACCACTCGAGATAGTTGCGGATGACCCCATGTTCGGGACTTGTCGCCGGTACGACAGCTAAACGACTGATTTCCTTCTCGACGTTCGCAACCGTCGTTTCCGGTAAATCAAGCATGGACAGTTGCTCCCGGTATTTCGTCGCATCGCTTTCAACGGATGCCGACTCGCCACCGAGTTCTTGTTGAATCGTCTTCAATTGTTCCCGCAAGTAATACTCGCGTTGCGATTGTTCAATCGTCTTCTTCGTCCGTTCACGCATCTCACGTTCGAGTTCGACGACTTCATATTCATGTTTCATGACGTCAAGCAACATCAATCCCCGTTGGACCGGATCCTGTTGTTCGAGGAACTCCTGTTTCTTCGAGATATCGATCGGTAACTTCGACGTGATATAGTCCGTCAATGAGTCGAGACGTTCATAGGTCTCGAACCGACGACGCTCATCTGTTCCGATACCTTTGATCCGAGAGACGAGTTGACCGAACTGTTCTTTAATTAGACGAACGAGCGCTTCTTGTTTCGCCCCTTTGATGTCCATCTTCTCGATTGGTTCGATGACTGCTTGATATCCTTCGTCCGTCTCCTCAACGTTTTCAATCCGGACGCGTTCCTTCCCGATAACGCGGACACGAACTGTATCATTCCCAAGTTCACTCATCTTCGCGATTTGAACAAGTGTACCGACCTGATGCAACCCGTCGACAGACGGCTCTGCTTCTGGATCACGTTGCGTGACGACGACGAGATCGATCTCGTGTTCCTTTGATGCAAGTAAGGCTTTTAAGGATACCGGACGCCCGACATCAATCGTCAATCCGATCAACGGATACGCGACGACACCGCGTAACGGTAAAAGTGGATATTGTTTTTTCTTCATTCGAATTCCTCCTAAACAAAAAGACTCGGAAAGGCGTACAAGTAGCCTCCGAGCCGTTTTGTCACGGTGTTACGCCGTTTCTTTTTCTTTCCCATGTTCAATTGTACCATCTTTCAACTCAAGCGTTGGACCGCGCTTACCAGTCAACGTTTCTGCTGTAATGATGACTTTCGCGATGTCTTCACGCGATGGAATTTCGAACATGATATCTAGCATAGTTTCTTCGATGATTGAACGAAGACCACGCGCACCTGTTTTACGTTCGATTGCGAGCTTCGCAATCTCAAGAAGTGCATCTTCCGTGAAGTCGAGTTCGACATCATCAAGTTGAAGCATTTTCTTATATTGTTTCACGAGGGCGTTTTTCGGTTTCGTCAAGATTTGAACGAGTGCCTCTTCATCGAGTGGCTCGAGTGTTGCCATGACTGGCAAACGACCGATGAACTCAGGAATCAAACCAAACTTTTGAAGATCTTCTGGCAATGCGGCTGCTAGAATTTCTTTTTGTGTGAGGTTACGGTTCTCTGAATCGTTTCCGAAGCCGATGACTTTTTTACCGAGACGACGTTTGATCGACTGATCGATACCATCGAATGCTCCACCAACGATGAACAAGATGTTCGTCGTATCGATTTGGATGAATTCTTGATGCGGATGTTTGCGTCCACCTTGTGGCGGTACACTTGCAACAGTTCCTTCCAAAATCTTCAGTAAAGCTTGTTGGACACCCTCACCAGAAACATCACGTGTAATTGACGGGTTTTCTGATTTACGAGCAATCTTATCGATTTCATCAATATAGATGATTCCTTTTTCAGCCTTCTCGACATCATAGTCAGCTGCTTGAATGAGTTTTAACAGGATATTCTCGACGTCTTCACCGACATAACCGGCTTCCGTCAAACTTGTTGCATCTGCAATCGCAAACGGTACGTTTAAGATACGTGCCATCGTTTGGGCAAGAAGTGTCTTACCGCTACCTGTTGGTCCAATCATGACGATGTTCGATTTTGAGAGCTCGACATCATCTGCGCGACCACCAGCATTAATTCGCTTGTAGTGATTGTACATCGCTACAGACAACGATTTCTTCGCTTTCTCTTGACCAATGACATAATCGTCAAGTGTCGTACGAATTTCATGCGGTTTTGGAACGTTCTTCAGCTCGACTTCTTCTTCGGTACCGAGTTCTTCCTCTACGATTTCATTGCAGAGTTCGATACACTCGTCGCAAATGTAAACGCCAGGTCCAGCAACAAGTTTGCGTACTTGTTCTTGTGTCTTTCCACAGAAAGAACATTTTAGCTGACCTTTTTCTTCGTTGAATTTAAACATAAAGGTCCACCCCTTTAACGTGGAAATTGTATGGATGCCTGTAGCATCCCGTCTCACGTTTTACTATTTATGATTGTAGCATGAACAAGGAAAGTCTTTCAAATCCTGGACGAACGATTTACAGTTTGATGTTCTGAACCAAGGATTGTTTGTCCTTGTTTGACCTATCGTACAAAAAAATCGACTCCAAGACCAGAAATTGGGCTTGAAGTCGATCGAAAACCATGAAATGGCTTATTTTGCTTTTGCGTTGTCGACGAGAACATCGATAGCTTTACGGAATTGAAGATCGCCTTTAAGCGTTTCAAGACCACCTTGTGGTGCAAGCATCGTTTCAAGTTGATCTGCAGGGATGTTGTAGAGTTCTGACATTGATTGAAGTTCAGTTTGAGTTTCCTCATCTGTTACTTCGATTTTTTCGTCAGCAACGATTTGCTTAAGGACGAGACGTGCCTTAACGCGCTCTTCCGCTTGCTCTTTCATTTCAGAACGCATTGCCTCTTCTGTCGTTCCAGTCAACTGGAAGTACATGTTGAGGTCGATGCCTTGTGATTGAATACGTTGTGTGAACTCTTGAACCATACGCTCGACTTCGTTTTCGACCATGACTTCTGGAAGATCAACTGTCGCGTTTTTCGTAGCCGCTTCGACTAACTCATCGCGCATTGAAGCATCAGCTTCTTGTTTGCGTGTGTTTTCGAGACGCGTACGGATTTTTGTTTTCAACTCGTCGAGTGAAGAAACTTCTTCATCCATCTCTTTTGCGAACTCATCTGTCAATTCAGGGAGCTCTTGCGCTTTGACCTCATGGATTGTTACTTTGAATGTAACTGGTTTTCCAGCGAGTGATGCTTCGTGGTATTCCTCTGGGAATGTCACTTCAAGATCTTTTTGCTCGCCAGTTTTTAAACCGATCATTTGCTCTTCGAATCCAGGAATGAAGTTTCCAGAACCGATGACGAGTGAGTAGTTCTCAGCAGTTCCGCCGTCGAATTGGTTTTCCCCATCGAAACCTGCGAAGTCGAATACGACTGTATCGCCATTCTCGATGACGCCATCTTCTTTAACGACGAGTTCTGCACCGCGTTCTTGCAATGTTTTGAGTTCAGCGTCGACGTCTTCGTCAGTAACGTTCGTTTCAACTGCTGTGTACTCAAGACCTTTGTACTCACCGAGTGTAGCTTCTGGCTCGATGACGAACGTGATTTTGAATTCGACTGGCTTGCCTTTTTCGAGTGTTTCAACGTCGATGTTTTCAAGCGCGATTGGCTCGATTCCTGATTCGACGACTGCACCTTCGATTGTGTCCTTATAAAGGATATCGAGTGCATCTTGGTACAGTGCTTCTTCACCGTACATTTTGTTAAACATTGCGCGTGGCATTTTTCCTTTACGGAAACCTGGTGTGTTCAAAGTCTTAACGACTTTCTTGAACGCTTGGTCTACCGCTTTATCAAATGCTTCAGCAGGCGCTTCATACGTGAGGACGCCGAGGCTACCTGATTGTTTTTCCCATTTTGCAGTCATGCTGAGTCCCTCCAAAATTGTCAATTAGCGTACATGTGTGTACAACAAGTCACATTATAGCACAATCGTTCTGACGATTACCACTGTTGAACGAATCGTTTCCGGATGTCTCAATCGAAGTAAATTTGCTCGAATGCGATGACTTCCGGATAGAGGATATGCACTCCCTGATATAATCGCTTTGCTAGCGGACTTAAGACACGTTCCGGCTCTTCTTTTTCAAACGACAACCCTGCTAGTTCTTCGCATGCGAGGAGCCATTTCTCCATATCCGACCCGATTGCTTCTCGTTCTTCAAGATGAATCAACTGGTCCGAACGCAAGACGAGCAAGGCTCGAAAAGGATCCATTCGTTCTAATGTATGCATCGATGCGAGTAACGCTTGTTGTTCCTGTTGATGTGCAATCAGCACTTCTTCTAAATCCTGACGCGTCGAGATCGTCCAGTGTACATCTAAATGCGGCACATAAATGTCTGCCGGATAGGACAGATGCTCAATCACACTTCCTAATAACTGATCGATGACGATTAGGCTTTGATGTTCTGTATCCTGAGCACGAAGATACTTGTGTGTAATGTAGTCAAAGAGCGCAGGTGTCCGTTCGAATTCAGCACCAGCCAAATGGCGCATTTGTTCGACCCAGCTTCCATGTTGCAACACATGCATCAACGCCGTTCCAGAAGTTACGGCACTCTGAGTAACATTGTTTTTTTGAACCGGTGTCGTCTTTTGTTCTCGCACCGTCATCCGCTGTTTAATCTCGTCTAATCGAAGCGCAAGTCCATACGGCAGATACGGTGACGCCGAGCGTAGAGCGAGCTTCATTGGATACCGTTCTCCGAGTTCATAAAGAAAGAGTGCGAGCACTTGCTCCACACCCTCGACTTCAAGAAAACGTTCTGCTACAGTCTCGTATCGTTCACGGTCATGCAGTAAAAACGGCTGGATGACATAGAGTCGGTATAATACATCTTCTCCTATCAATTGGTCAGTCTCTAATTCTTTTACCAGCCGTTCTTGTTCAGCTGCCGGCAAACGGAGGACCCGAGCTCGTTCTGCTTCTAGTTCGTGTTCCATCCAGCGGGATGTCTCCATATTCCTGCACTCCTTCATTCAACTACTTATTTCGTAAACGGATCGAGCAAAGACGTCCAGTTTGTGATCGCATCTTGTAATTTCCCTGCCTGTTCGATACCGAGACGATTTAATGTATCGAGAGAGACGTCTGTTTCAAGAAGTCGTGTGATGTCTTCTGATTGATTCACGAACTGCTCGAGCTTTGCACTTAAATTTTGTAACTCTTGCGGTGGATTTTCAAGTCCCGCCAATCGTTGGTCGATTTGGTCCAGCTCTTGATTGAACTGATCAATCGTTCCGTTTTCCTTTAACTTTTCGATTTGTTGGTCGAGCGCTTGCTCCGGATTCGTGGATTCGCGTGCTTTCGTAGCCGCTTCATTCAAAGAAGAAGATAAGTCGGACGTGACTTGTGCGGTATCTTTCGCAATCCCTTGAAGTTCTCCAGCATAATCGACACTATTTTTCACATCGTTGACCTGTTGTTTTGCATCATCAACTGTATTTGAAATCTCACTACATCCTACAAGAAACGTACTGAGTAACAGGACTGTTCCAACTTTCTTCCACATCGCTTTCATCCCTTTCAAGTTCATGATACCTTAATTATAAGCGAAAATTGAAATAAAAAAAAGAGACCGCCCTCGTAAGGGCAGTCTCTATTTTAATTATAGCGTCCCAAGAGGGATTCGAACCCCCGACCGACGGCTTAGAAGGCCGTTGCTCTATCCTGCTGAGCTATTGGGACGTGTCAACACGAATAAACTATACTAGAACAATTCTTTCGTGTCAATCACATTACAAAGATTGCATTTATTTTATTACAAAAATGTTCCGTCGAGGTGAAGTGCATTGACGCGATCCCCGTTCATGTCAAGAAAATCGACAGAATAGCGGTCTTGTTCTACTTCAAGAATCGCATACGTCTTGTCTGGGCGATGGCGTGGCATCCGAATCGATCCTGGATTGATGAATAACACACCATCCCGATACTCCGCCTTCGCAACATGAGAATGACCATACAAAACGATATCAGCTTGCTTTTCGTTCGCATGATGTTGCAAGACATCTAGGCTATATTTGACGTCCTGACGATGTCCGTGGACACAGAGGACCTTATGCTCGTCCATTTCCGACGTGACTTCTTCCGGGAAATCGTGTCCATAATCACAGTTCCCCCGTACAACACGATATGGATATAACGATTCAATGTCGCGCGTCAATTGAGAGTCTCCACAATGAAAAGCCAAATCCACGTCCTGATGCCGTTCGAATATCGTAAGCAGTTCTTGTTCTAGTCCATGGCTATCACTAACGATCAACGCTCTCATTTTCATCACACTCCTAGGAAAGTAGTTAAGTCCTGTTCGAGCTTGCGCAATGCATTGCCACGATGACTGATCATCGCTTTTTCTTCTTTCGTCAACTCAGCAGCCGTTTGTCCACTTGCCGTGACGAACAATGGGTCATAACCGAAACCGTTCGATCCCTTTGCTTCAAAACCGATTCGCCCTTCCATTGTTCCGCGTACCGTCAATGTTTCGCCTGTTGGTTTTGCTAGCGCGAGTACACAAACGAAGCGTGCCGTCCGCTCCTCTTCCGGAACACCTTCTAACTTTTCAAGTAGTAGAGCGTTGTTCGCTGCATCCGACTTTTCAAGACCCGCGAAGCGTGCCGAGTAGACACCTGGAGCGCCATCTAAAGCATCGACTTCAAGACCTGAATCGTCAGCAAGTACTGCGTGACCAAAGTAGGCTGCTGCTTCTGTTGCTTTTAAGAGTGCATTCTCCTCGAATGTTTCACCTGTCTCATCCGTTTCTTTAGCATCCGCATGATCGAGTAACGACTCGACTGTATAGCCGAGACGCCCAAGCATGCTTTCGAGTTCCTTCACTTTACCAGCGTTATGTGTTGCGACGATGACTTTCATTTATGCTCCCCCACTTCTTCTCCTACATACCACCACGAAACACCGAGTGCCTCGCGACCGGTTTCAATCAGTTCCTTAATACCTTTTTCCCCAAGTTCGAGCATTTCGAGCATCTCTTGACGGGAAAAGGTCGACTCTTCTCCTGTTGCTTGCATCTCGACGATTTTACCGGATGACGTCATGACGAGATTGAAGTCGACTTCAGCTGCAGCATCCTCTTCGTAGCATAAATCAAGTAAGGCATTCGATCCGACGATTCCAACTGAGATGGCGGCGATGCCCTCTTTGATTGGTGTATCGGTCAATTTTCCCGCTTGAATCAGTTGATCGATAGCTCGAACGAGTGCTAAAAATCCACCGGTGATCGATGCTGTTCGTGTTCCGCCATCAGCTTGAATGACGTCACAATCGATCCAGATCGTCCGTTCACCAAGTTTTTCTAAATCGACGACCGCCCGAAGTGATCGGCTAATGAGACGTTGGATTTCCATCGTCCGCCCCGTCTGTTTGCCGCGAACGGCTTCTCGTGCAGTCCGCTGAGCGGTTGCCCGCGGTAACATCGAATATTCCGCATTGATCCAGCCTTGGCGTTTTCCACGTAGAAATGGTGGTACCCTTTCCTCGACGGTCGCCGTGCAGAGGACTTTCGTATCACCCAGTTCAATCAAAATCGAACCTTCCGCGTGTTTATTGATGTCAACTGATAACTGTACTGGACGGAGATCGTCCGCCGTTCGTTGGTCTGTCCGCATTTAATCTTCCTCCGTTCCAAGGACGATGCGCTCCGCATGAATGGGCTGATCGAGCCAGTCCGTTGCAATTTGGTCGAATGAGCGGATATCGCCTGTCGCGTAATAACGATGTTCTGGTGTTTGTGTCACATCTGCTGAAATCGTGTTGTAGTCAAGTAGTGCTGCTACTTCGAGTGCGGTTTCATCCCCTGAAGAGATGAGTTGAACGCCTGGTCCGATGACCCGTCCAATGACATCTGCTAAAAGCGGATAATGGGTGCACCCGAGTATTAGTGTATCCATATCGTAATTCATCAAAGGTCGTAGCGTATTCGCCACGACACGTTCGACGTATGCGCCATCCGTCTGCATCGACTCGACGAGCGGAACGAATGGCGGGCACGCTAACGATTCAACGACGACTTGTCCTTCGACATGTCGTAATGCCTTCTCGTAGGAATTACTTGTAATCGTCATCTTCGTTCCGATGACACCGATTCGTTTCGTACGTGTCACCTTGACTGCTGCACGGGCACCCGGATCGATGACACCGATGACAGGTATATTTAAACGTTCTCGCGCTTCTTTTAAGACGACAGCCGTAGCTGTATTACAGGCGATCACGATCAATTTCACATCTTGTTGTACGAGATAATCAATCATCTCCCACGTAAACTCACGAATTTCTTCTTCTGGACGCGGACCATACGGACAACGTAGTGTATCCCCGACATAGATGATTCGCTCATGAGGCAACTGTCGCATCAATTCACGTGCGACCGTCAATCCACCGACTCCGGAATCCAGTACTCCAATCGCTCGATTCACTCTTCTCCACCTCTTTCTATCAATCTTATGGTAACAAAAAAGGACGACGGTGCAAGACCGGCGTCCGAGAATGTACGATTACAGGATTACTGAGCAAGACCTTCGCTAGTCAGCATATCTGAAAGAGTCGTGATTGCTTCAGAAGCATCGTCACCGTTTGCAACGATTTTGATATCTGAATCTTTCGCGATTCCGAGTGAAAGAACACCCATGATTGACTTCAAGTTGACAGTCTTTCCGTTGTATTCCAAGTTGATGTCTGATTGGAATTTAGAAGCTGTGTTGACGAGCTGAGTAGCGGGACGAGCGTGAATGCCTGAATCCGCGATGACTTTGAATGTTTTTTCCATGATTAAGAAATCTCCCTTCACTAATAACGTACTAGTGAGTCGTTTTCGAATATGTGAACTCATTATCAAATGATAACGGATTCGAATCGATTCTGCAAGGAATTTTTATATGCCTCACTCCATGGGAATGCTTTCCCGGCACGATTGATTTGTACCATCGATGTCCGTCCTGTGAACATCAATTCACCCTGTTCATCAAATGCCGCATAATGGACGTCACACGATGCACTTCCGACATGTACTGGGTACGCATAGACGGCGAGACGTGTCCGTGGATACACTTGGCGAATGTAATTACACTGGGCATCCGCAACGACGATGATCCCGTCTTCTGCAAGCGAGTATCCGGTCTCCTCTAACATCAATGTCCGAACGTCCTCGAAATAGATGAACGGTACCCTGTTATTCATATGACCATAGGCATCCGTCTCTGCAAAACGAACAGCGACGTCGAGTCGTGTTCCATGTTTCATTTGTTCAAGCCATGATTCGAGTTCTGAAATATAAGCTGGTACGCGCACAATCGGTTCCTCCTGTCTGAATGAAAAAAGAAGGAGCAGGCTCCTTCTTTAATAACTTATGAACTAACTGCTTCACCTGTCCGTCCTTCGTCACTACCGAAGAACTTCTTGAATGAGTGAAGTGTCGTCTGACGGTTCATCGCTGCAATCGAAGTCGTCAGCGGAATGCCTTTCGGACAAACCTCGACACAGTTTTGAGCATTACCGCACTGCATGATCCCGCCATCTTCCATCAACGCTTCAAGACGTTCTTCCTTATGGAAGGCACCTGTTGGATGCGAGTTGAATAGACGAACTTGCGAGATCGATGCTGGTCCGATGAACGTCGAACGATCGTTGACGTTCGGACATGCTTCGAGACACACGCCACATGTCATACATTTCGATAACTCATACGCCCATTGACGTTTGTTCTCTGGCATCCGTGGTCCTGGACCTAAGTCGTACGTTCCATCGATCGGGACCCATGCTTTAACTTTTTTCAACGCATCAAACATGCGCTGACGGTCGACTTGAAGGTCACGAACGATTGGGAATGTCTGCATCGGTTGAAGGCGGATCGGTTGTTCGAGTTTATCGACGAGTGCCGTACACGATTGACGTGGTGTACCGTTGATGACCATGGAACAAGCGCCACATACTTCTTCTAGACAACCCATATCCCAGTTGATCGGTGTCGTTTTTTCACCGGCTGCATTCACAGGATTACGACGAATCTCCATTAAAGCAGAGATGACGTTCATGTTCGGACGGTACGGAATTTCAAACGCTTCATCATACGGTTTACCATCAGGTCCATCTTGACGTTGAACGATGAATTGAACCGATTTTTGCGTAGTAGATGATTCGAGTGGTGTCGCCATTATGCTTTCACCTCTTTCTTCGACTTCTTACTGTAGTCGCGTTTCCGCGGTGGAATCAACGACGTGTCGACATCTTCATAGAAGATTTCTGGATGACCATTCGTATAACGAGCCATCGTTGTCTTCAAGAACTGTTCATCATTACGTTCCGGGAAGTCCGGTTTGTAGTGCGCCCCGCGACTCTCGTCACGTTTTAAGGCGCCGAGCGTAATTGCTTCGGCTAAGTCGAGCATGTGATCGAGCTGACGGATGAACGACGCTCCTTGGTTACTCCAACGCGCTGTGTCCGTTGCCGAAATGCGCGTGAACCGATCACGAAGTTCCTTGATTTTCGTGAGTGTCTCTTCGAGCTTATCGTTATAACGGACGACCGTGACATTATCCGTCATGATTTCTCCAAGTTCACGGTGGATCTGATACGCGTTTTCTGTACCTTCCATCGATAAGATATCGTTAAAACGATTGATTTCTTCGATCTTATGCGCTTCGACGACGTCTTCGCTCATCTCATGAACCGATGTCTCAAGTTCATTCATATAGGCGATTGCTGACGGTCCGGCGACCATTCCACCATATACCGCAGAAAGAAGTGAATTCGCTCCGAGACGGTTTCCTCCGTGCATCGAATAATCACATTCGCCTGCTGCGAATAGTCCAGGAATATTCGTCATCTGATCGTAGTCGACCCATAGTCCACCCATTGAATAGTGAACAGCCGGGAAAATTTTCATCGGTACTTTTCGTGGATCATCACCGACGAACTTTTCGTAGATTTCAAGGATCCCACCGAGTTTGACGTCGAGTTCTTTTGCGTCTTTATGTGATAGATCAAGATAGACCATGTTCTCCCCGTTGACTCCGAGTTTTTGATTGACACAGACGTCAAAAATCTCGCGTGTCGCGATATCTCGTGGGACAAGGTTTCCGTATGCCGGATATTTCTCTTCAAGGAAGTACCAAGGTTTACCGTCTTTATACGTCCAGACGCGACCGCCCTCACCACGTGCTGATTCACTCATGAGACGTAATTTATCATCACCAGGAATCGCTGTCGGGTGAATCTGAATGAACTCACCGTTCGCATAGATCGCACCTTGACGATAGACAGCTGCTGCCGCTTGTCCTGTGTTAATGACCGAGTTCGTCGATTTTCCGAAGATGACCCCAGGACCACCTGTCGCGAGGATGACAGAATCCGCGGCAAATGCCTCGATTTCCATCGTCCGGAGGTTTTGACAAACCGCTCCACGACAAATGCCATTGTCATCGATGATGGCACGAAGGAATTCCCATCCTTCATATTTTTCTACCAAACCTTGCGCTTCGAACTTACGAACCTGTTCATCTAATGCGTACAATAACTGTTGTCCCGTCGTCGCTCCCGCGTATGCCGTCCGGTGATGCAACGTTCCTCCGAAGCGTCGGAAGTCGAGTAACCCTTCCGGTGTCCGGTTGAACATGACACCCATGCGGTCGAACATATGGATGATCTTCGGTGCTGCTTCCGCCATTTTTTGAACAGGTGGTTGATTTGCGAGGAAGTCTCCACCGTATACCGTGTCATCGAAATGCTGATATGGTGAATCCCCTTCCCCTTTCGTATTGACTGCTCCGTTGATGCCACCTTGTGCACAAACAGAGTGTGAGCGTTTGACGGGTACGAGCGAGAATAACTTAACTGGTACGCCTTGCTCTGCTGCTTTTATCGTAGCCATCAGACCGGCAAGCCCTCCGCCGATGATGACAAGATTCTTGTTCGCCATGTTGTCAGTTCCCCTTTCCTTACAACACGCCTGCAAACGTTAAGATCGAGCGTACGCCTACAAACGATAAACCGATGAATACGAGTGCTGCCACGTAAGACATCGCCCGTTGAGATGCTGGTGACTGCGTGATTCCCCAAGTAATACAGAACGTCCAGAGTCCGTTCGCGAGGTGGAATGTCGTTGCCAAGATCCCGACGATATAGAACGCTA
Organism: Exiguobacterium sp. BRG2; assembly: GCF_031844245.1. Classification (NCBI taxonomy): domain Bacteria; kingdom Bacillati; phylum Bacillota; class Bacilli; order Caryophanales; genus Exiguobacterium; species Exiguobacterium sp. BRG2. The sequence continues at coordinate 216,497 of NZ_JAUZUW010000003.1, read as the reverse complement.
ACATGAATCCGTTATCAACGATGTTCTGCATCATGCTCGCATCAACTTCTGTTCCCATCGCAGCGGCAATCCGAGTCTCCCAAACGTGCCATGTGATGAACACGACGAGGAACACTCCGCTAAACCGTTGCAAGACATACATCCAGTTCCGGAAATATGTATATCGTCCCGCGTTCGCAGAACCCGTGAATGCGATGTAAACACCGTAGACACCATGCAAGATGATTGGAATGAAGATGACAAAGATCTCTAAGAACAATCGATACGGAACGCTCCCCACGAATTCCGCGGCCTTATTGAAGTCTTCCTCACCACGTACGATGAAGTAGTTCGTCGTTAAGTGCGAAAGTAAAAATAACCCGATTGGAATGACGCCGAGCAGTGAGTGTATTTTACGACTCACGAAATCACGATGATTCGCCATCCAAATCCCCCCTTTTGTTTGCCAATCAACCGTTGGCGCATTTTGGTAGAAAAGCGCTTTCATAAGGAAATTCGTCTTTTCATCACTTATTCTACTCCTGTCCTTTTTAGAAGACAACCCGAGCCGTTGCATTTAACTGCAAATTTTTTCAGGAAAACAATGACCTGCTAGAATCATCTCGGTATAATGGTTGGCAGATAGGAGTGAATCATGATGGATGTTACACCAAACCAAACACCACTTTTCGGAATCGAACTGATCCGGGATTATGTGCTGACCGATCTTCTAGGGTCGGATTATCGGCAAGTCATCTACTGGGCAGGTAAACGTCTCGCGCGTCAATTCCCTGTCGTGGATGAATCTGAATTGGCCTCATTCTTTGAACAAGCCGGTTGGGGAATGCTCGAAATCAAGAAACGTAAAGGAACGGTCATCTCGTTCGTACTGTCTCCTCCTGATACGACGAGAGATGAACGGCCACAAGGCTACTTTCAACTCGAAGCCGGTTTCCTCGCTGAACAGTTCTCCCGTTTTAACGGATGTGTTGCGGAAGGATATGCTGAGACAAGCAAAGAGATTGTTCAAATCACGGTCCAAATCGATCCAAAAGATCCACTCGAACCAATCGGTTGAACTTTACATAGAATGTGACAGGAATCTTTATTTTCAACATCGAAATAGATCCTTGAAACTTTTTGCAGTAAGTGATCGTAAAATCATGCGTACACAAATCGCGAGGAGGAACTTTACATGTTCAAAAAACTAGCAGCAGATTTAACGGGATTCAGTGATATCGGACAAGTCATTCATCCTGATGATTTCGACAAGGCAGCCGCTGACGATTATGTTTTACATGAAGACGGCGAAAAAATCTATTTCTTGATCAAGTCCAAATCTGACGAGTATTGCTTTACGAACTTAGCCTTGATTCACCTTGATGGAGAAAGTGCTGTCAGTTCAAAACGTGTACTCTACCGCTATCCATATGCACATTATCCAATTCGCCACGTCATGTTCGAAACGGCTGGAACAGTCGACCTCGATGTCGAGATCAAGTTCGAAATCGGTGGCAAACATTATTCGATCGACGTTGATAAAAAACAACTGGAGCATGTAAAGGATCTGTATAAGACATTACTTGCCATCGCTGAAAAACAATACGAAGGACAAAAGATGCTCGAGTTCGCGAATAGCTCATTAAATCATTCGGTCACGATTCTCGGTGGTCTTCGCCAAGGCGACATGAACGTTCCGCAAACATTCAAGGAGTTGTCTGAACAATCCTTCGAGTGGCTTCAAGGTCACTACCATCAGTGGAACCAGCGTGATTTCGGTTCGTACTACGAGAAGTACATCAACAACTAATTATTTTAAAATGCCGCCCTCTTCAAGAGGACGGCATTTTTTCATTCTTCATTCGCTTGACTTAAATATTCAGCGACGGTTTCCGCTAATTTCACAGGCAATCCTGCCTCAGCCAACTGTTCGATCGTCGCACGTCTTAGACTACGCATCGACCCGAAATGACGAATCAACTGCTGGCGTCGTTTCGGTCCGACTCCTGGAATCTCGTCGAGCAATGAACGTGTCATCCCTTTTGAACGAAGCGAGCGGTGGAAGGTGATCGCGAATCGGTGGACCTCATCTTGCATGCGCTGAAGTAAATAAAATGCACTTGAGCGAGGGCTGAGTTCGATCAATCGCGCATCTTCTCCAAACAACAACTGACTCGTCCGGTGTTTGTCATCTTTTTTTAATGAGCCGACCGGCAGGGATAGGCCGAGTTCATCTTGAATGACTTCTAAAGCAGCATTCAACTGTCCGACCCCTCCGTCAATCAAGACGAGGTCCGGAAGGCGCGCTCCCTCAAGTAACAAGCGTCGATAACGCCGACGAACGATTTCCCGCATCGATTCATAGTCATCCGGTCCTTGAACCGTCCGGATCTTGAACTTCCGGTATTCTTTTTTCAGTGGTTTACCGTCTTCAAAGACGACGAGCGCCGATACGGCATCCGCTCCTTGGATGTTCGCATTATCGATGATTTCGATCCGTGACAATGGATGAACGTCGATCGCGTCAGCGAGTTCTTCGACTGCCTGAACGGTCCGTTTCTCATCTTTCGCTAACAACTCGAAGCGTTCCGAGATCGCGTTTTCAGCATTCTTCGTTGCTAGATCAAGTAATTTCCGTTTTGATCCTCGGACCGGAACGTGAATTTTAATCGAGAGCGCCTCTTTGAGCAGAAGCTGATTAACGAGTGGCGGTACATAAACTTCACTTGGTTTGATGTTCTTTTCGTAGAACTGGACGATGAAACTCTCAAGCTCTTCTGCCGGCGTACCATAGATCGGGAAAAGCGAGACATCACGTTCGATCATCTTTCCGCCGCGAAGGAAGAAGACTTGGACACACATCCAACCTTTATCGACATGAATTCCGAATACGTCGCGTGACGTCAGATCCGCTGTAATCATGTTTTGTTTGTTCATGATCGACTCGATCGCTCGGACTTGATCCCGTAATTCTCCGGCTCGCTCGAATTCCATCGTCTCGGCTGCTTCCGCCATCTTCTGTTTCAAGCTTTCGACGAGTTCCTTCGTGTCCCCGGACAAGAACCTGCGGATTTCCGAAACGAGCGCTTTTTGTTCCGACTCGAGATTCGGGATTTCGCATGGACCGAGACATTGACCAATATGATAATAGAGACAAAGTTTTTTCGGCATCGGCTGGCATTTGCGCAGCGGATATAAACGATCTAACAGACGTTTCGTTTCGTTTGCCGCATAGGCATTCGGATAAGGACCAAAATAATGACCGCCATCCTTCTTCAACTTACGCGTCGTGATCAAGCGCGGATAGGTCTCATTCGTAATCTTCAGGTAAGGGTAGGATTTATCATCCTTCAACATGATGTTATATTTCGGATCATGTTTCTTAATTAGCGTCATCTCAAGCAATAACGCTTCTAGTTCACTCGCTGTGATGATGTATTCGAAGTCACGGACTTCCGCGACGAGGCGTTCTGTCTTAATATCATGTGCTCCCGTGAAATAGGAACGGACACGATTCTTGAGATTTTTTGCTTTTCCGACATAGATGACTTCACCGAATTCATTTTTGTGCAGATAACATCCTGGCTCATCCGGCAAAAGGGATAGTTTCGCTTTGATATGTTCTTGATGTCCCAAATAAATGTCTCCTTTCACCGTTTTTAGTTTTATTCGTTCGGGTAAATACCATACATTGATTATGACATACGGAGGATGAAAAATGCGTACATATGATTGCATTGTGATCGGAACAGGTTCCGCTGGAAATCAAGCGGCTTATAAATTCGCTGAAAAAGGACTACGTGTTGCCATCGTGGAAAACTTCACTCCAGGTGGCACATGCGCACAACGTGGATGTGACGCAAAAAAAATCTTACTGACGGGTAGTGAGACGAAAGACGCTGTCGAGCGATTGCTCGGATATGGCGTAAAGGGATTAATTTCAATCGATTGGCGCCAGTTGATGGAGCGCAAGAATGAATACACGCGCGCCATCCCGGAGCAGACACGAAAGCGGTACGCGGAAACGGACATCGACTATTTCCACGGCGAACCCCGCTTCGTCTCTTCACATCGTCTTCGAATTGGTGAAGAAGAAATCGAAGGGAAACAGTTTTTAATCGCAACCGGTCTACGACCTCGCGAATTAACTGTACCCGGTAGTGAACGTTTTATAACGAGTAATGAATTTTTAGAACTAAAGGATCTACCACGTCGACTCGTCTGTATTGGTGGCGGGTACATCTCGTTCGAGTTCGCGCATCTTGCTCGGATTGCTGGTGCAGACGTGACGATCGTCTTACGATCTGATCCTTTAAAACAATTCGAAAGTGAACTCGTCGATGTCTTACTCGACGCCACACGAGCACTTGGCATCTCGATCATCAAAGAGGCAGAAGTCGTCGCTTACGAAGAGGATTCCCTTCGTTTATCGAACGGTGATGTGTTGAAGACGGATGTCGTCTTGAATGCGACTGGACGTGTCGCAAGTATTGATCAACTTGGTCTCGAAGCCATCGGCGTTTCGCATAACGAAAAAGGAATTCATGTCAATGCGTATCTCCAGTCTTCCGTCGAACATATCTATGCCGCAGGAGATGTTGCTGTCAGCGGGAATCCGGCGTTGACACCGTTTGCCGGAACAGAAGGACGACTCGCTGCCGACAACATGCTCGAAGGGAACAACCGGAAACTGGAGCTGCTCCCTGTACCTAGCGTCGTATTCACTGCTCCGAACCTCGCCCTTGTCGGTGAGACGGAAGCTGCTTTGAAAAAAGCAGGTATTCCTTACCGTGGTCGCTTGATTGATACGTCCTCCTGGCAAACGAACGCACGGATCAAAGACAGTTTCGCTCGGGCGAAAGTGCTCGTCGGGGAAGATGATCAAGTACTCGGCGCACACTTCATCGGTGTCAATGCAGCGGAACTAGCAAACTATTTCTCGTTTGCGATGCAACACCGGATTCCAAGTACTTCGATGCAACAGACTGGATTCGCTTACCCGACACCGGCTTCAGATATCGCTTCGTTATTCGAGGATTGATAGGAGGCTTTTTGATGATTCAATACGGCTATACGATTTTATACGTTGAAGATACTGCACAGACGCTGACATTCTATCGAGACGTCCTTGGACTATCCGTCAAGGCGGAGCACGGGAGCTACATCGAGTTCTCGAGACCGGTCAGACGACACTCGCCTTCAATACGCGTGAAGACGTGCAACAGTTGATTCCGGATTACACGATCCCAAGCGGAAAAGCGCATCAGACGTTAGAGATTGGTTTCGTCACGGATGACGTCCCGACTCTTTTTCAGAAGGTGGTGGAGGCAGGATATGAGACCGTCCTTGCTCCTGTTAAAAAACCATGGGGGCAAGTCGTCGCCTATGTCCTCGACCCCGATGGTCACCTCATCGAACTTTGTACGCCAATGTAATCTAAAAAACAGACCGTTCTGCCTGTGCAGAACGGTCTGTTTTGATATGCAGGAAAGAATTAGTTAGATGTTTCAACGAATTCTTTAAGTGCGTCTTTTGGCATGAAGCCCATCGTTTTGTTGACAGGTTGTCCATCTTTGAAGAGAACGAGTGTCGGGATACTTTGAACTTGGAATGCTCCAGCTACTTCTGGGTTTGCATCCACGTCAACTTTAACGATTTTTACATCTTGCATGTCAGCATCGAGTTCTTCAAGAACTGGTGCGAGCATACGACATGGTCCACACCATGTTGCCCAAAAATCAACAAGAACGAGTCCTTCTTGTGTTTCTTCTTTAAATGATTGGCTAGTTGCGTGTACGATTGCCATTGATCATAACCTCCTAATGAGTAGATCAACCCGGTAAAAAAATGGGTGATCTCTTTATTGATTCGAGTATATCATAGCAGTCTCTTCCAACAAACGAAACTGCTCACGTGAAGAATTCGTAAAAAAATACCGGTACCATCTGCATGGCACCGGTACATTCACTCATCCGTGAACAAGCATTTTTTTGAATTCAGCTGTCAATAACGGCACGACGTCAAACAAATCTCCGACGATCCCGTAGTCCGCGACAGAGAAGATATTCGCTTCTGGATCCTTATTGATCGCAACGATCACTTTTGCATTCGACATCCCCGCTAAGTGTTGAATCGCACCCGAGATCCCGCACGCGATATACAAGTCTGGTGTAACGACTTTCCCCGTCTGACCGATTTGAAGTGCATAATCGCAGTAATCCGCATCACAAGCACCACGCGAAGCACCAACTGCTCCTCCGAGAACATCCGCTAGTTCTTGTAACGGTGCGAAGCCGTCTGAGCTCTTGACACCGCGTCCACCCGCAACGATGACTTTTGCCTCTGATAAATCAACACCACCTGTTGCTTTACGTACGATGTCTGCGACGATCGTCCGTAAATCCTTCAGCTCGACTGTGACCGACTCGACCGTGCCTTGTGAACTCCCCGTTTCGAGCGGATCGATGTTATTCGGACGGACCGTAAAGAGTGTCTTGCCTTCTGCGACTTTGACTTTCTCGAATGCTTTCCCTGAATAGATCGGTCGGATGAACGTTGCTTCCGCGCCTTCCCCTTCAATCGCCGTCACATCACTGATTAGACCAGCTTGCAGTTTTGCCGCGATCTTCGGTGATAGATCCTTGCCGAGCGACGTATGACCGAAGACGAGCACGTCAGGTGACGTCCGATTCATCAACTCAAGGAAGACTTGTCCATAACCGTCTGGCGTGTAGTGTAGAAGACGCTCATCCTCGACGACGAGGACTTGATCCGCTCCGCGTGACGTTAGTACGTCGGCATCCTTAGCGACATCGTGTCCAATCAGGACTGCGATGACTTCGTCTGCGACACGTCGCGCTGCTGCGATAGCCTCAAACGACACATTCCGTAAACTGCCATCCCGTGATTCTGCGAGTACTAATGCTTTTGTCATTCGTTTCTCCCCCTTAGACCACTTTTGCTTCGTTGCGTAATAATGATGCGAGCTGTGCGACTTGCTCGTTCAGTTCACCTTCAAGGATCTTACCGGCTGCTTTGTTCGGTGGTAAGAAACGTTCGATCGTCTCTAAACGTGGTGCGAGTTCATCTTCATCGAGTTCGAGATCATCGAGTTCGAGTTCTTCAAGCGGCTTCTTCTTCGCTTTCATGATTCCCGGAAGACTTGGGTAACGTGGTTCGTTCAACCCTTGTTGCGCAGTGACGAGTAACGGAAGTGTTGTTTCAATCGTTTCTGTATCCCCTTCAGCGTCGCGTGTGACGACAGCCTTCGTGCCGTCGAGTTCAAGTTTCGTGATCGTCGTCACGTAAGGAATATCGAGCAATTCTGCGACGCGTGGTGCCACTTGACCACTTCCGCCATCAACTGCGACGTTTCCAGCGATGACGAGATCAACTGTCTGTTCCTTTAAATAACCAGCGAGCACTTCAGAAATCGTGAAATGATCTGCCTCTTCGATATCATCTTCAATCGAGATGCGAACTGCTTGGTCCGCTCCCATTGCGAGTGCTGTTCGTAATTCCTTGTCCGCATCTTCCGGTCCGACCGTCACGACCGTCACCGTTCCCCCTTGTGCATCACGGACACGAATCGCTTCTTCTACCGCATATTCATCGTACGGGTTAATGATGAACTCAGCGCCATCCTCATCGATTTGACCATTCTCGAGTTGGATTGCTTCTTCCGTATCGAATGTGCGTTTCAACAGTACATAGATTTCCATCTCATGCTCCCCCTTGTCGTCTATTCACCATCATTCTTTGTATCCGCTTACATGATTGTTGTCATGAAAAGGGCTTAACTCAGCCCTTTGATCAACATCCGATGGATCCCGTCGCGTGTCTCAAGCAACTCATATTTGAATCCACTTGCCATCCAGCTCGTCACGACCTCATCGATTGTTCCGAAGATCATCTGACGCGCTAATCGATAATCGAGTTCGTTTGAAAACTCGCCTGTCGTCATCCCGTGCTTGATGACACGGTCAATCAGATGCAGATACGGTTTCAAGACGGCGGCAATGTTTTGGCGCATGTCTTGGTTGGATTGACGTAGCTCGATTTGCGTGACGACAGCCAAATCATAATCGACGGATAATTGCTCAAGGTGTGCCTCGATCAATGCGGCCAATTGTTCTGTCGCTGACGTGTGATTCGCGATTTGTCCTTCGGAATATTCGATGAAGCTTCCCATTTTCGCTTGGAATAGCGAAATCAGTAGGTGTTCTTTATTCTTGAAGTACAGATAGATCGTTCCATCCGCAACACCGGCTTCCTTTGCGATGGCGGTCACCTTCGCTCCATGGTAGCCGTTTTTAGCGATGACTTTTACGGCGGCATCAATGATGCGGTCACTCTTTGACATTGTTCGTTTCATTCCACTATCTCCTAACGCATAAAATGAATGATGGTTCATTCATATTTATTCTATCATGTCATTTCGTCCTGTCAACTGCTTTCTTCGAGTTGTTTGGCACGTTCTTCTTCAACAAGAACACGGCGGAGAATCTTCCCGACGAACGTCTTCGGTAACTCTTGTCGGAATTCGTACTGCTTTGGCACTTTAAATGACGCTAACTGTTTACGACAGAATTGATCAAGCTCTTCTTCTGTGACCGTCATCTCATCCTTGACGACGATGAACGCCTTGACGGTCTCTCCACGATAGGCATCCGGAACACCGATGACGACGGCTTCCTTGACGGCCGAATGCTCGTACAAGATTTCTTCGACTTCACGTGGATAAATATTGAATCCCGAAGCAATGATTAAATCCTTTTTCCGATCGACGATCCGGAAGTAATGATCTTCGCCGATATAACCAAGGTCTCCCGTGTGCAACCAACCGTTTCGAAGAACCGCTTGCGTCTCTTCTGGTCGTTTCCAGTATCCTTTCATGACTTGCGGACCTGTGACGATGATCTCACCGATCTCACCAAGAGTTGCGGGTGTCTCTCCATCCGCTTGGACGATTTTCGCTTGCGTATCGGGTACCGGAATACCAACCGTTCCAGGAATCCGGCGATCCCAGATACAGTTCGTATGCGTCACCGGACTCGTCTCAGACAAACCATATCCTTCAACGATTCGTCCGCCCGTTAATGCTTCGAATTTTTCCTGGACTTCGACCGGCAGTGGAGCTGAACCTGAAATACAAGCTTCGATTGAAGACAGATCATATTTCTTTAGCTTCGGATGGTTCAACAGACCGACATACATCGTCGGTGCACCAGGGAACAGATTTGGTTTTTCCTTATGAATCGTTTTCAATACTTGTTCAATGTCGAATTTCGGAACGATGATTTGCTCATAGGCATTAAAAATACCGAAATTGAGGTTACATGTCATGCCATAGACATGGAAATACGGAACGACAGCTAACAGTTTTCGTCCATCTCCCCGCTCATATTTATAAAACCATTTGTCGATTTGCTCGACATTCGCACTCAGGTTATAGTGCGTCAGCATGACACCTTTTGGAGCACCTGTCGTTCCACCCGTATACTGAAGAACCGCGACATCTTCTTTCGGTTGAATCGCAATCGGTGTAATCGGTTCATAACCACGTAGCGATAAAAATGGAATCGAACCCGTCGTATCGATGATGATGTTGTTATCTTTCCGTGCTTTAATGGGATACAGTTTATTTTTAGGGAAGGGAAGGTAATCCGCGATGCTTGTTGTCACGACCGTTTTGAGTTCCGTCGCCGCTTTGACGCGAGATGCTTTCGGATAAAGTAGGTCGAGGGTTACGAGCAGATGTGCACCTGAATCGATGAGGATCTGTTCGAGTTCACGGTCCGTATAGAGCGGATTCACCTGCACAACGATTCCACCAGCATAGAGGACAGCATAATAACTGATCATATACTGGGGACAGTTCGGTAACATCAGTCCGACACGATCTCCTTTTTTGAGGCCATGCTCTTGAAGTAAACTTCCGAGTGCATGTGCTTCGTCGCACACTTCACGAAACGTCATACGTTTCCCTAAGAAACTTAAGGCACGTTGTTCTGGAAAATCAGTCGCTGCCTCATCAAGTGCCTGATAAAGAGGTATTTCTCGATAATCAATCGATACGGGTACTTGCTTTGGATAATCAGATAACCAAACGGATTCCATACGTTTCCCTCCCTGATAATGAATTACTATTCATTTTCATTATACGTTGATTTGAATTCGACATGCCAGTAAAATCCCAAAAAAAGAAATTGAATCTGCTTGTTTTTTGGTTTTTTCAATCAAAATTTTAATACTAAAAAAGCAGCACCTCCCTTTCTCGATTTCCGAAAAAGAGAGGTGCTACTTTTGAATCCATATTACCGGGAGGGATATGTGAATCCTTCCCCGATGACTTCTCGCACTTTATGAATGACGACGAAGGCGCGGGGATCCGCTGCTTCGACGATTTGTTTCAACGGTGCCAGTTGTCGTTTATCGACGATCATATACAACATGTCATTCTTTTGTTTCGTGAAATGACCATGACTGTGGATGACAGTCGCGCTACGTCCGAGCGTCTCCGTCAGGATCGTCGCGATTTCTTCTTGGCGATGGCTAATGATCGTGACCGCTTCGCGGACGTTCAATCCTTCGCTGACGAGATCAATCAAATACGAACCGATGATGATCGCAATTAACGTGTACAGCATCGTCTCTTCTCCAAATAGAAAACCTGACGCACCGACAACGGCGACATCGATGATGAACATCGAGACTGCGATACTGAGATTCAAGTATTTATTCATCAGTCGAGCGATGATGACACCACCGCCCGTCGTTCCTCCCGCACGAATGACGAGTCCGATTCCGACACCAATCAAAATACCCGCATAGACCGTTCCAATCAAACGGCTATCCGATGATGTCGCAAGGTTTGCTGTCGAAGAGAGGACAAACGATGTGACGGCGACTGAGATGACTGAGTAAAGCATCGTCTTCCGGCTAAGGAATCGATAACCGACAACGAACAGCAAAGCGTTCGCAAGCAAGGAGACAAGTCCCGTATCCCAACCGTAAAGATAGTAGAAAATGACCGTGATCCCAATCAATCCACCTTCTGAGAGATCATTTGGAATCGTAAAGTAGTTGATTCCAAAGGCGAGAATCGACGACCCGATGATAACCCAGAAGATGTCCTTCCAAGAAATCAATTGCATCGCCTCAAAAGCACGGCGTCTCGTTTCTGTCGTTGTTGATGTTTTTCGTACGTTCATATGCGTTCCTCCTTTTTTGATTAGGCGTGGCTCAATAAAAATTCCGTACTGAAACGATGTCAGTACGGAATGATCACACGGTAAGACCGGTTCTTTTAATTAAATACAATCCAAAGGATACCGACAACCAAAAAGGCGATCGAAACCCCGAACATGATTTTCGCTAAACGTTCTAACACGGATTCACCCCACTAACGCTGATCCGATGACGTAGGACATGCCGATCGATAAAGCGCATGAAATGATACCGACAGCAATGTTGCCATTCTCGATTTCACGGTCTACCGGCAAATTCGGTGTCAGGAATTCAAAGATCCAATATGTCGATATCAACAATAAGAAGCCAAAGGCACTTTCAAGAAATATCGACCCGACCCGTTCTTCCCCTTGGACAGCGAAATGAACGATATTGGCGAGTCCTATGATTTTTCCACCTGTTGCTAACGCAACGGCGATGTTGCCACTCTTGATATGTTCCCAGTTTTTATACCGGGTTGTCAACTCAAAAAGTGCAAGCCCCAAAATGATCAGTAATCCCGCGACCGAATAGAGCGCTGTCGTATAGACATAGACGTTCTCAAAAATGTTCATCTTGCTTTCCTCATTTCAGTTCGATGATCGTCACACCGTGTCCGCCTTCACCTTGACCACCTAACCGGTGACCTTTGACGTGACGATGACCTTTCAAGAATTCTTGGACACCTTGTCGCATCGCTCCCGTACCCAAGCCATGAATGACACGGATGTGGTCGTAGTTCGATAACAAGGCTTGGTCCATGAAGCGTTCGAGCTTCGACAACCCTTCTTCGACACGCACGCCACGTAAATCCAGTTCAGCCGAAGGTGTCGATTGTTTCGTCACACTCGTTCCACCAGAGCGCCCTTTCGTTTGTGGACGTTTTGGTGTACTGCCAATCTTCGCGAGATCTTCCGGTTTGACGTTCACCTTCATGATGCCCACTTGGACGGTATACTCGCCGTTCGCCTGTTGGTTGATAATATAGCCTTTTTGATTGAACGTCGTGACTTTAACTTCTTCGCCTTTATCAAATCGCGGCGTTTGGTCGTATTTTGCTTTTACTTTAGCGATCCGCTTCTCTTGCAGACTCGGCTTCGCGTCTTCGAGTCGCTTCCGCGCCTCGATCAGTTCATGCTCTTTGACGGCACCAGCGTCTCGTAATTCCTTCAGACGTTTGATGACGCCTTCTGCTTCTTTTTGAGCGCGTTCGACCGCACGTGCTGCTTTTTCTTCCGCTTTTGCCAGAATTTCGTTTTTCTCTTCCTGGATCTCAGCTTGTTCTTGCTCGAACTGCTCTCTCTCTTCGACAAGTCGTTTTTTCTCTTCTAACAACTGTGCCTCTAACGTTTCAGCCCGCTGTTTCGCTTCTTCTAATCGTTCGATCATCGTCTCGACAGACTGTGCGTCGCTACCGATCTGACCACGTGCCGCGTCGATGATCCGGTCTTCGAGTCCAAGACGTTTTGAAATCTCGAACGCATTCGAGCGTCCAGGTACACCGATGAGTAAGCGATAGGTCGGACTGAGTGATTCGACATCGAATTCCATCGACGCATTGACGACCCCTTCTCGGTTATAGCCGTACGCTTTTAATTCTGAATAGTGCGTCGTCGCTGCCACACGTGCGCCGCGTCGCTTCACTTCATCAAGAATCGCGATTGCAAGGGCAGCCCCTTCTGTCGGATCCGTTCCCGCACCTAATTCATCGAACAGTACTAGACTCATAAAATCGATTTTTTCCATCATCGAGACGATGTTCGTCATGTGCGAACTAAACGTCGATAAGTTTTGTTCAATCGACTGTTCATCCCCGATATCGGCATAAATCGCATCGAAGACACTGAGTTCCGTCTCATCTGCAGCTGGCACGTATAGTCCTGATTGCACCATCAATTGCAAAAGACCGATCGTCTTTAAGGTAACTGTCTTACCGCCGGTGTTCGGACCGGTGATGACGAGTGACGTAAAATCCCCACCCAGTGATACGGTAATTGGTACGACTTCCTCTTTCGGGATGAACGGATGCCGTGCTTCCTTCAGAATGATATGGCGGTTTTCGTTCAAGCGTGGCTCGACCGCTCCAATTTGATGACCGTATAATGCTTTTGCCATGATGAAATCAAGTTCTGCTAATACATCCAGATTGATGCGTAGCGAATCACCAACGCTACCGACAAGTGCCGATAGTTGTGCAAGAATTCGTTCGATTTCCGCCCGTTCTTTCAAACGCGCTTCTTGAATTTCGTTGTTCGCAGAGACGACAGCTTGCGGTTCGATGAACAACGTTGCTCCAGAAGCGGACTGATCATGGACGATTCCGCCGAACGCTTGACGATATTCTTGTTTGACCGGTACACAATAACGATCGTTTCGCATCGTCACGATGGCGTCAGACAGCATCTTCGCTTTACTACGTAAGACGTTATCGATTTTCGAACGAACTTGTCCTTCGAGCGAGCGTAACTGACTGCGTAACGCTCGTAATTTATCACTCGCTGAGTCTTGGACAGTCCCTTGATCGTCGATGGCATGGCGAATCCCCTGTTCGATCTCGACGAGCTTCGTGATTTGCTCGATTCGACTATCAAGGCGCGGTAATCGTAGATCCGCATGGTCTTCGTGTAGCCGTTCTTGGAATGCCTTCACTTGACGTCCCGAGTAGACGACGTCTGCGACGGCTAGAAGTTCACTCGTCGAGAGGACAGAGCCAATCTCTGCTCGTTTCACTTCACTTCGGACGTCCGTCAATCCACCGAACGGATAACGGTCACGCAACCGGTAGACCGTCGTTGCTTCCGTCGTGACAGCTAACAGTTCCTTGACCTGCTCGAAGTCTTCCGCCGGACGCATTGCCCGGACGAACTGTGCTCCGAGTGAACTAGCCGTGAAGGCGAGCATGTTTTCTTTTAACTTCTCATATTCTAAAACGCGTAATGCGTTGGCATTCATTTAATCCACTCCTAAACGTTTTCGACCGAAGAATTCGAGTGCTTCTTCAGCAGACCACGTATTGATGACATCAGACGCCTCCAAATAAGCTTTACGAGCATGGAGGACTCCAAGTTTCATATCTTCTAACATTTCTGGTCGGTGTGTATCCGTATTAATTAAAATCTTTACGCCGGCAGCCTTCGCTTTCGCAAGCGAACTTGCTGTTAAATCAAAACGTGCTGGATTCGCGTTCATCTCAAGCGCTGTTCCTGTCTCCGCTGCTAGTTCGATCAATCGATCGACATTGACGGCGTATCCTTCTCGTCTTCCAATGATTCGTCCCGTCGGATGAGCAATCAAGGAAACATAAGGATTACGACAAGCATTCTCGAGCCGCTGCATGATCTCTTCTTCCGTCTGATCGAACTTCGAGTGGATCGAGGCGATGACATAGTCCATTTCTTTTAAGAACTCATCTTCATAATCAAGTGATCCATCGGGCAAGATATCCATCTCGACACCGCATAAAATTGTCATATCGGGATGTTTCTCGCGTGCCGCTTCGATTTCAATACGTTGTGCACGCAGACGTTCTTCCGTTAATCCATTGACGAATTTCATATATTTACTATGATCCGTGATCGCCATCCATGTATATCCGCGTGCAGCACAGGCATCGACTAGTTCTTCAACAGACAACGTACCATCTGACCATGTCGTATGCATATGCACATCGGCTTGAATATCTTGTTCCGTCAAGAGACGTGATAAATCTTGCTCGAATTCATGACGTCCCGCTCGTAATTCAGGCGCGATGAACGGTAAATCATATCGCGCAAACAATTCTTCTTCTGTGTTCGGTTGCACTAATCCTTGCTCGGTCTCGACACCATATTCAGAAATACTCTCTCCTCGCTCTTTTGCGAGTTGGCGCATCCGGACGTTGTGATCCTTCGAACCCGTAAAGTGATGTAATGTGGATGCATACGCCGCATCATCCACGATTCGGAAATCAACCGCGATATAATGAACGTCTCGTTTTAAGATGAGCGATACTTTCGTGCTGCCAGCTGCGATGACTTCATCGATGAGCGACAGTTCTAGAAGCTGCTCCTTGATTCGTTCCGGTTCATTCGTTGATAGAATGAAATCAAGATCCTTACACGTCTCTTCTGCTCGACGGAAACTTCCTCCAACTTCAAAACGAATGATTGCATCAAACGATGCAAGTGTCTGATTCAATTCAGCGACAATCTTTCGCATGACACCGTATGGTAATCGCTCCGGTCGTGTTTCAAACGTTTCAAGTGCTTTAACGTACTTCTCGACCGTCTTCTTGCCGAATCCAGGCATCGCTTCGACTGTACCATCTGCTAATTTCTCTGCAAAGGAATCTGCATCAATGACGCCAACTTCATGCAGTTTAGCGAGCTTTTTCCCACCAAGACCCGGAATCTTCAATAAGGCGATCAATCCTTCTGGCACTTCTTGTTCGAGTTCTGTCAGTGCCGTGCTCGTTCCCGTTTCCCGATATTCCTCTAGAACAGCAGCCGTTCCTTTCCCAATCCCCTTCATCGCCGTGAAATCCTCAATCGCCATGAAGTCAGCATCGGATGCTTCGAGAATACTTGCTGCTTTCCGAAAAGCATTAATCTTAAATGGATTTTCCCCTTTGACCTCTAGGTAGACCGATATCCGTTCCAAATGACGCATCGCATCTTGAATCGTACGCATGTGCAGTTCTCCCCTCAAAAAAAGCTCCCAATCGTGGGAGCCTGTTTATTTTATCAATCCAACTTGATCCATCAGCCAGTTCGCAAGAAGCGGGGTATGCTGGATAATGAAGCTTGCTAAACTCGAATTCGCGATTGCATCCTGTATCGATTGGATTGGAACGAATGCCGCTAAGAACAAGAGCAGGAAGATGAAGATGTACATCTCGATGAAACCAAAGACACCACCTAACAACCCTTTGACTTGTTTTAGAATCGGGACATTCGTCACCGAATCAAACATCGACAATAAGATCGATAAGATGATTTTTGTACCGAAGAACAGGACGACGAACCAAAAGGCTTTGTAGAACACCTCATCGAGTCGTGCTGAACTTGGAATCGCGAACATCGTCAAATCGATTCCCGCATCATCCAGTGTAGACGGATATGGTACCCACAATCGGAATTTCGTAGCCAGTTCCTCATAGAACGACAGTGCAACGATGAAGGAAATGATCAGACTGAGCAAATGACCGGCCTGCAACACAACTCCCCTTCGGACCCCTGTCATGACACCTACGGCGAGAAGTAATAAGATAACGAGAGAAATCATAGTTTATAGTTCACCCAAATTCTTTTTAATTTTTACATAATCACTACCAATATTAAGCGCCGCTAGGACGGCGATTTGACGAACGTCGAGTTGTGGTGCTTGTTCTCGGATTTCTCGAATCTTCGTATCTACGAGGAGACCCACTTCGCGTACGTGTTCTGGCGACTCCGTTCCGACAATCGTATAATCATTGCCTGCGATATGAATCGTCGTCCGGTTCAACCCTTCTGAATCAGCCATTTTTCTGTCCTCCTCATACTTTGCTTCTTTCATATAGTACCATCATTTTCGTTTTAGGAAAAGAAGTCCCCCATCGGTCTTAAGGATGGTATGCTTAATCCCGGAAAGGGAGGTTATCCTATGGGAACGACCGTTTTACGCTTATCTAAAGAAAAACAGGACTTAGTCATACAGAACTTCAAACAGAACGAGACGAAGTCTCCTCCGTATGCTCGTTTTGCTGCCAAGATTCCTGGTTGTGTCATCACGATTTATAATTCTGGAAAAGTGATGTTTCAAGGACCGCAAGCCGAAGCTATCGCTACACGTTTCGGTACGGCTTCGCCGACTAAGTCGAAAGAACCACTTGTTTCAACGTTACCGAATGGTTTTTCGGAATGGTCCGTCGTTGGTAGTGACGAAGTCGGGAAAGGCGATTTCTTCGGTCCACTCGTCGTCGCCGCTTCCTTTGTTGATCGAAAGCAGATCGCACTTCTTCACGAACTCGGTGTCCGAGACTCCAAACATTTGAACGATATCGAGATTCGTCGAATTGCTCGCGATCTCCATGCTGTCATTCCGTACACATATCGTATCCTACACAATCCAGAATACAATCAGATGCAACGGTCGATGACTCAAGGAAAGATGACTGCCCTGATGCATAATGATGTAATCGAGCGGCTTCTTGACCAACTGGAGACGAAACCAGAAGCGATCTTGATTGATCAGTTCGCCGAAAAAAGTGTCTATTATAAACACCTAGCTGGTGTCGTCAATCCCGTTCGAGAAAATGTCTACTTCTCGACCAAGGCGGAACAACTCCATGTCGCTGTCGCTGCCTCCTCGATCATTGCTCGCGCCATCTTTTTGAAGGAGATGGACAAGTTGAGTGAAACAACAGGTGTCGTCATTCCGAAAGGTGCTGGTGCCAAGGTCGATCAAGTCGCCGCCTCACTGATTTTACGTTATGGAGCTGACAAACTGCGTGACTGGACGAAAGCCCATTTTGCGAATACGAAAAAGGCACAACAACTAGCTGCGAAACGAAACCGACCATGACCTTAACGGAATGGTCGGTTTTTTTAAATGACGGACTCCCCTTCAGACAGTCGTTCTAATTCCGCAAGAAGTATGTGTTTTTCATTAAAAGGAATCGTTTTTGTACCGATTCGTTCTACCTCATCATGACCTTTCCCGACGATGACGATGCGTTTTCCTTCGTGCGCCAGATGCGCTGCTTGTACGAGCGCTTCGTGACGGGATGTATGACAACCTACTAAATGTTCACGTGGAATATCAACGATTAGCTCTTCGATGATTCGATCCGGATCCTCTGTCCTCGCATCATGGACCGTTGCGATGATGTGTTCACAATATTTACTTGCAATCCGCCCCATTTCCGCTCGTTTCGTTCGATCACGCTCTCCAGCTGCACTTAAAACGACCGATAGCGATTCTCCGGAAAAAGTGAGTGCCTGTAAACATTTTTCTAGACCATCCGGTGTATGGGCATAATCGATATAAATCTCACAAGGTGCCCAGTCCAGTCGTTCAAGTCGTCCTTTCGGCAATTCCAGTTCTGGAATGTGACGAATCAAAGCATAGAGATTGGCATCACCTGCCCGCAATAATCCCATCGCCGCCGCTAAATTCGCTGCATTGAATTCACCTAGTAAAGCTGTCGGCACACGCGTCGTCGTCTCGTCGATCCGCACATTGACGGTGTCCGTCAACCATTCGACCGCGATTTGTGACGTCCGGTGTGGTTGTGTCGTATACCAGATGACGGGTTGTAAAGGCGCAGCTTCTCGCATGACGCGGCTCCAACCATCTTCTCGATTCAAGACGATGGTCCGACCATTTGACGCAGCGACTTGTTGAAATAACAACGCTTTCGTCTTGGCGTAATCCTCCATTGAATGGTGATAATCCAGATGATCATGCGTCAGGTTCGTAAATGCTGCCGAGTGGAAAGACACTCCTTCGACTCGACCTTCAGCTAATGCATGAGAAGACACTTCAATGATGCAATCCGTCACGCCTTTTTCAACCATTTCATACAACAGTCGATGTAAGATGATCGCTTCAGGCGTCGTATTAGGTGTCTCAATGAGTTCCTCATCAATTCGTGCACCGACCGTGCTAATCATGCCGGCTTTTATGCCTGTTGCACGAAAGAGATCATACGCCAATTTTGTCGTCGTCGTTTTTCCGTTCGTTCCCGTTACACCATAGACACGCATTTTTTGACTCGGATGATCATAAAAAAAGTCTGCTACCTTCCCGGCAGCTGCCTTTGTATTTTCGATGAGAATAACAGGAATCGTTACATCACTTAATGCTTCTTCCGCTAAAATAGCAACTGCTCCATTACGTTCCGCTTCTCTAGCATATCGATGACCATCTACCGTGTAGCCGCGAACACAAATAAACAGACTTCCTGGTATTACGTTTCGTGAGTCTGTCTCAATACTCGTAACTATCGGATTTGAATCTGTTCGTAAGTTAAAAAGTGATACTAATGATGCTAAGGATTTCGAACAGGGCTTCATGATGTTTGCTTCCCTTCCTTGTCTCAAGATTTGCTTTATTTGGTCTAATATAAATGACTCGATGTATCAATTGTTTATCTTCAGCTAAACTTCAGATGAATATGTTACAACTAACAATGAGGTGAATGATATGACACATATTTTGATCGCAGAAGATGAATACGATATCAGGGAACTACTAACAGAATTATTGAACTCCAATGGATACATTGTATCTAGCGCGGCAAACGGCATGGAAGCCTTACAACTTTACCGATCGGGCTCTTTCGATTTAATCATCTTAGATATCATGATGCCTTTCTTCGATGGTTTTGAGGTTGCACGCGACATTCGTAAAGAATCACAAACGCCGATTATTTTTTTAACCGCTTTGCAAGATGAGGAAAACCAGGTGAAAGGATTTGATCTCGGAATCGATGATTACATCGCAAAACCATTTTCCCTTCGCATCTTACTTAGACGGATCGAAGCCGTTATCAGGCGCATTCAATCGAATGAAGCAGAATCACTCTCATTTCGAGAGATTACCCTTTTTCCATCAAGCTATAACGTATACGTTTCTGGAAATCCGACGACATTAACACTTAAGGAATTTCAAATTCTTCATTTATTACTCGAACATCCCGGCCGTGTACTCGAACGAGAACAGCTGATTCAGCAACTTTGGGGGTTTGATGCCCTTGGCGATACACGATTCTTGGATACACATATTAAAAACCTACGAAAAAAAATAAACGTACCTTATATTCAAACAGTAAAAGGAGTTGGCTATAAGCTTGAAGCACCTAGCTAAACGTCAAGGAATCACTGCTAAACTATTTTTTTTAACGATGAGCTTACTCATCGTCGCTGTCCTCTCGACGGTTGGTTTTCTATATGCCTCGTTGCCTTCGTACTATCAGTCCTATCGAGAAGAACAATTTCACTCGACGATGGCATCTATTAAACTAAAAAGTAAAGATCGTTCAATCGAAGAACTCATCCCATTGCTTGATCAACTGACAGACAAAGGGATTCGTTTTTCACTGTGGACGGAGGACGATCAACTCTTATATGCACCCGATTTTCGTCGCGGACCGATTCGTCGCACTACCGATAACTCTCCTACCGGAACGATCCAAGCCTCCCTTCCACTTCAACTGAACAGTCAAACGGTTACTCTCGATGCGGATCAAATGATTCAACCGATTGATGAAGTGAAAGCCGTCTTGTTGAAACTAGCTCCTTATATCGTTTTTCCGCTTCTATTATTAGCCGGTCTTGCTGCCTATCTTTATTCACGTACCATTTCTCGACCGCTGATCTCCATCAATCAAGCGACGAAGGAGTTAGCGAATTTAAACTTTGCTGTCCGAACCCATCATCACTCAACGGATGAACTGGGTGATCTATCAAGAAATATCAATCAACTCGCCACCACACTCGAGGCGACGATGGATTCTTTACAAGCCTCCAATGAACGCCTTCGTCTTGAAGCGGAAAAAGATCGAATACGTGATGCAGAACGAAGACAGCTATTCCTCGCTATCTCACATGAGTTAAAAACACCTGTTACGATCATCAAGGGTCAAGTCGAAGGGATGCTCTTGAATCTCGGAATCTACCGAGACCGTGATTACTATTTGGAGCGTGCTAGTCAGGTGATTGAAAATATGGAACGTCTAATTGCATCGTTGCTCGAAGTCGCCCGTGTCGAACAAATGGCACTTCATTTCGAGGAAACGAATCTTCGTCTGTTACTCGAACAACAACTCGATCAATTCGGACAACTTATTCATGATCAGCAATTACGTGTGATCTCACCTAAAGGAGACTGGAACGTTAACACGGATCGTCACTTGTTGGAGCGCGCTTTTCATAACGTATTAATGAATGCCATATCGTATACGGCTCCGGGTGGAACGATTCTAATCGAGACGACCGGAAAACAAAATGGTGTGGTGCTAACGATTACGAACTCACCGACTATTCAAGATTCAAGTGATACTGCCGCTTGGTTCCACCCCCTTACACGCGCCGAACAATCGCGAAATCGAATTCATGGCGGTAGTGGTCTCGGACTATATTTGGTACACCAAATCATGGATCGATTAGATTTAAAGACTACTTTGACTGGAACACCTGATCAGGTACGATTCACGACGTTTTTTGAAACTACTTCTTGATTTCTACTTGCCAAAGAAGTAAAGAATCCGCTATACTCCTTTAAGTTAACTAGTTAACTCAAAGGAGGTTTTTTTTATGTCATCTCAACAAGAAGATATTCTCGGACAACTGTCAAAAGTCGCCCGACTCGTCAAACGAGACATCGATGCCACCCTCGCTCAATATTCGTTACACACTGGACAATGGGCACTCTTGAAGGCTGTGTCTTTACTTGAACCAGTCTCACAGGTCACCCTGTCGAAATATTTAGTCATCGAAAAGCCAGCCGTCACAAAAACAGTCGCTCGATTAGAAGAATTAGGATTCATCTTTCGTCAGAACGCAGGACGTCATCGCCTGGTCGAATTGACTTCACAGGCACGCGACTTATTTCAGACGATTGATGCATCCGTCCAACAAGCACATCGTATATTTTTGGATGAATTATCGCCAGAAGACCAGTCTTCCTTAGAGCGCCTGATGACTCAGCTACTTCTTACCCATCGCCCGGTCGAACAGGAGGAATCATCGTGAATCGTTTATTTCACCGGCATTACGTGACGACATTACTCGTCAATCTCTTATTATTCATAACGTTTTACTTATTAAATGCATCCCTGCCTCTACTCGCCGCTCAAAAATTCGAGGTTTCACAAGGATCACTCGGATGGGTCGTGACGGCATTCGTACTCGCAACGGTCTGTTCACGTCCGTTGATTGGTCATTGGCTCGATCGGTACGAACTGAAACGGATGTTACTATTATCTGCTAGTCTGTTTACTCTCTTTAGCTGTCTCTACTTGATCATTCTGCCGATTGAATCATTCAGTTTATTGCTCATCATTCGTGTGTTACATGGGTTCAGTTTCGGTATGATCTCTTCTTCACTGAGTTTAAGTGTCACGACGTTGATTCCTAAGCATCGTCAGGGTGAAGGAATGGGTTACTTCGTCCTCTCGATGAATCTCGCTTCCGTCCTCGGTCCTGTCATCGGATTGACGTTGATTGCTCATGATGTCATGGTCTGGTATTTCATGATAGTTGCTCTACTCGCCATCTGTTCATTTCTTTTCATGATCCGTTTACCATTGACGAGCAGTCATATTCCGCAAACGTCACCATTTCGGCTCCGTCAATCGCTTTTCTTAGACAGTCCTGTCTTGTTGCTAGCTACAAGCTTTGCGGGAATTGCGATTTCCAGTACGTCTGCATTTATCTCCTTGTATGCCGACTCCATTCACCATGTGACGTATGCCTCTTATTTTTACGGACTGGCTGCGCTCGGTATGGTCGCCATTCGTCCACTAGCCGGAAAACGGTTTGACCGAAAAGGACCAGCTTCCGTGCTTATTCCATCCTATGGTCTGTATGCGGTCGGATTTCTAGTACTTGGATTCTTTCCAACGCTTTATGGTTTGTTGTTCGCCGCCCTCATCATCGGCATCGGCTCCGCCTCCATCTTCCCAGGATTGCAGACGGTCATGCTGACGTATGCAGCTCCTGAACAAAAAGGCAAAGCCATCTCTACATTTTTCCTCGCCTATGATAGTGGCTTTGGCATCGGTGCTTTCCTGCTATCGGGCATTGCGGCTAAGACTGGATACTCGAATATGTTTTTGATCTGCAGTCTCGTCGTCGTCAGCAGCGGTCTCTTATATGTGTATTCGAGACGTTCCTCCGCTACAGCAACCAATCAGGACATCGCCTCATAAGTAAAGAAGGGACTTCTCAACGATTGATGAGAGTCCCTTCTTTTAATACATTCATTTCGTTTCTTCAACGAGCCGGTATGGTCTGCCCTTCAACGATAGGTTTCTTTTCGACGAACCGTTGTTTTTTCAGTTCAATGATTTGATCGGCAGCACGTGCGACTTCTGCTGAGTGTGTCACTGCGATGATGCAACGATTGGCATCATGCGCTAGCTGTTGAAACAAACGGATGATTTCCGTAGCTGTTTTTTCATCGAGTGCCCCTGTCGGTTCATCCGCTAATATGATCGGCGCTTCTGTCGCTAGAGCGCGCGCGATGGCAACCCGTTGTTGCTGACCACCACTCAACTGTAATACGTTCTTTTTCGAATGTATTTCATCGATTCCGACCTGTTCCAGTAACTCAAGAGCTCGGTTCTTCTTCTCCTTAACCCGTCGTCCACTCAACTCAAGTGCGACAATGACATTATCAATAGCATTCATATAAGTTAATAAATTAAAGGATTGGAAGACAGTCGCTGCATGACGCGATCGATACGTCGTCAGTCCGATTTTTCGCAATTCACGTCCTTCATACTGTATTTGTCCTTCCGTTGGTGAGTCTAGTCCACTGAGTAAACTTAACGCAGTCGTTTTACCGGAACCTGATTCTCCAAGAATTGCATAAAATCTTCCCGCCTCGAACTGCATCGATACCTCATTTAAGATTCGTTGTTGCTTTCCTGCTGATGTATACGCATACGACACCTTCGTCATTTCTAAAGTCGTCATCTGATTAATCCTCCCGCAATAAGATTTCTTTTGGATTCATTCGTAATAAGATAAGTGACGGTAATAAAACGGATAAAAAGACAATTAGACTACCGATTTGAACGACTTGTGCTAGTGTCGACCAGTCAATTTTCGTCGTCATCTCTGTAATTTGAGGAATACTAGCGAGGAGTTGTTGTCCTTGACCACCCGGACCTCCACCTGGACCTCCAAATCCATCCGTCGTAGCCGAACTTGCCGCTTCTGTCACTTCTCGGTTTAATAATTGATCGGTCATGAATTGTGATGTCATTCCTCCCGTCGCATACGTTATGAGAAACGCAACTGCCGCAATCGCAAATGTTTCAACTAATAATTGACTCATCAGCTTCGATCGTTTTTCACCCATTGCCATCAAAATCCCCATCTCTTTCCGGCGTTCACGTACAGATAACAAAATCAAAAGTGCCAGAATCAAACCACCTGCGATACTAACGAGATAGACGACTGATTTTGAGAAGGAAGCAACTTGTTCAATTGGTCCGACCATTTTTTGGTAAGCCGCATCATTCGCATCCAACGTGAACGTATCCCAGTCCACTGATGAAACCGATTTTGCTTTTTGTTTGAACGCCTCGACTTCAGACGGATCCTTTAAAGAGTAGACAACACTTGACGCACTCACTGTCCCATCCTCGGTAACAAAGTCGGCAAGCGTCTCATTTGAAACATACATTTGATTCATCGGATCCATGAACCCCGCAGCACGGAAACTTGCGTCTGAACTCGCATCTGTCGATGAAGAAAGCCCGATGATCGTCAGTTTTTGTGTTTGATTCGTCGTCGTCGATTTCAGTTTGAATGTATCTCCTACTTTAAGATCGTTTTCAGTTGCTAGATTTTCATCGATGACAACACTATTTTCTTTCGCATCAGACGTCAATGCTACGCCATCAACAATTTTTAATGTTCCATTCGAAAACGAATCAAGTAACTCCATATTCGTCACACCGTTCAACGAGAAGTCGGGCGTCGTCATTCCCTCTGGCATTTCACCGCCTGGTCCACCATCCGGTCCACCACCTGTATTCGTCGACTCACTTTCGATCGGTTCAATATCACTCGCAGTCGCGGTCGCTTGCGAAAGATAATTAGTCGACTTGACTGCATCTAGTTGTTCGATCGCTTCAACTTCTTTCATCGAAATCTTAACTTCTTCTGGTCTTCCTCGTTCTCCAGAAGCTTGTCGCTCCTGCATTTGTTTTTGTCGGTCGACTTGTAACGTCACGGTAGCTCCCAGTTCTTTTCTTGCTTCATCTCCAGCTGATTTTGCAGCATTCTGAATCGCGAATCCTGATAGAACCAGCGATCCAATTACCGTTAAAATAATCAACATGATCATCGTCTTGCCCTTTCGAGCGATGATACTCTTCCCAGCCCGTTTCAAAAAATTCATATGTCCTGTTCCTCCTTTTATCGTCTGCATTCATCGTATGAAACGAATCTGTAGCTCGACTGTAGTTCAACTGTATATTGAACGAAGAAACGCTATGAAACAAAAAAATGCAGTTCTTTTCAGTTAAGAAAAGAACTGCATTTTACTTTTAATCTGAAAATAGGTAACCGTGGAATCTTCATCATGATCCATGTCCCATTCCATTATCTAATTATGCGCGAAGTTCCGCATTGAATGTTTCTTTCACTGCATCTACGACTCGTTGTTGCGCTGTCGTGATTTCTTCATCGACTAACGTCCGTTCCTTGTTTTGATAACGGAGGGAGAAAGCAAATGATTTTTCATTCTCTCCGACGTTCTCACCCGTATAGACATCGAACAATTCGATCGTCTGTAAAAGTGGACCGGCTGCTTCCGTCATGACATCGATGATGGATTGCGCCGTCACTGATCGCTCGACGACGATTGCTAAGTCACGTGTCATCGATGGGAAACGTGAGATTTCCGAGTAGACCTGTTCCTCTTTCAAACGCAGTGCCATCGCCTCTAATTCGAAGACGTACACTTCTTTTAGACCATACTGTTCTTTTGACAGACCAGGATGCACTTGACCAACGAATCCAATTGCTTCTCCGTCAAGCAGAACGCGCGCCGTCCGTCCTGGGTGCATCGATGGAATGCTCGCTGCTTCGAACGTCAACGTGACACCAGACGCAGATGCGAGTGTCTCGACGATTCCTTTCATGACGAAGAAATCTGTTTTGACAAGTGTTCCATGGGCCCGGTGTTGTTCCGATACACCGACTGCGACGCCACCGATCATTTCTTGTTCGATCGGAAGTGTCTCAAGTGACGCATCCCGTTGCAGATAAACACTGCCGAGTTCATAAAACGCAACATCGGCATGCTGTCGTGCGACATTATGCTGCGCGACCTCAAGGAGTCCCGGAATGAGGGACGTCCGCAGTGTCGAACGTGCTTCACTGATTGGCATCGCCAGTTTAACCGGATGCAAATCTTCCCGTTCATTGAATTGCATCGCGCGTTGTTCGCTCGTCAATGAATACGTGATCGCTTGTGAGAGACCCGCTCCCTGCAATGTCCGGCGTAAATGACGACGATGGATGTTCCGTTTTGGTAAGAAACCACGGCTCGCTTCAGACGGTAAGCTTGAAGTCAGGGCATCATATCCATAGAGACGTGCCACTTCTTCCGCTAAATCAGCTGGAATTTTCAAGTCTTGGCGACGAGTCGGTACGCTGACCGTCAAAGCATCACCCGATAACTCAACACCGAGACCAAGACGTTCGAGTAACGTTTGCATGACCGTTCCTTCAATTTCCATACCGAGACGATGATTGATGTACGAGACACTCGCTTCAATCAAATGATCGTCAATCTCGAGCGTTCCGGCTTGAGCGACACCGGCTTGAACCGTTCCACCCGAAAGTTCAGCAATCAAAGCTGCAGCACGATCGAGTGCTAACAAGACACGACGTGGGTCGACACCTTTTTCAAAACGCGCACTCGAGTCAGAACGGAGTCCAAGAACACGGCTCGTCTTCCGGACAGAAATCGGTGCGAAATAAGCAGACTCTAAAATGATCGATGTCGTATTTCCGTCCACTTCGGTATTTGCTCCACCCATGACTCCAGCAAGCGCGACCGGGCGTTCTCCGTCTGTGATGACGAGCATCGAAGAATCAAGTGTCCGCTCGACTTCGTCTAACGTCGTGAATGACTCCCCTGCACGTGCTTGACGCACGACGATTTGTTTCCCGAGTTTTTCCGCATCGAATGAATGAAGCGGCTGACCTGTTTCAAGTAAAACGAAGTTCGTCACGTCGACGACGTTGTTGATCGGACGAATGCCATTTGCAATCAAGCGGTTTTTTAACCAAGTCGGTGATTCTTGAATCGTCACCCCTTGGATTTCTCGAGCCGCGTAGAACGAGCACTCCTCTGAATCAAGCGTTACTTCTACTATCGTCGCTGGCTCTGCTTCTTTGACTTCAACGACCGGGAAAGTCGGTGTCGTGTCATAAAGCGCGGCCACTTCGTGTGCGACACCATACATGCTGAGACAGTCCGACCGGTTCGGCGTTAACCCAAGTTCGAGGATTTCATCGCGTAGACCGAGTAATTCTAGAACATCTTGTCCCGGTGTGACTGGTTCACGGAACGTGTGGATTCCGTCTTGCTCATCTTCTCGGATGTATTTCTTTTCGAATCCGAGTTCTTCGAGTGAACAAATCATCCCTTCCGAGACGACACCGCGCAATTTGGCACGTTTGATTTTAATCCCTGGCAAGCGGGCTCCGACACGCGCGACGATGACATCTTGTCCTGCTTCGACATTCGGTGCACCACAAACGATCTGGACCGGTTCGTCTTGTCCGATGTCAACTGTCGTGACGTTCAATTTATCTGCTTCTGGATGTTTTTCTTTCGTTAACACACGTCCGACGACGATGTTGTTTAACGCTTCATCCCGGACATCGACGCCTTCGACTTCGATTCCGCTCTTAGTAATCAAATCAGCCAGGTCTTGTCCTGATGTATGACTGACATCCACATATTCGTTCAACCATTGTTTTGAGACTAACATCTGCGTTCCCCCTTAAAACTGTTCGCTGAAGCGAACGTCATTCGTATAGAAGTGGCGAATATCATCGACACCGTATTTCAACATGGCAATCCGTTCGATGCCCATCCCGAATGCAAAACCTGACATTTTCGTGCTATCATATTCGGCCATTTCGAGAACGTGAGGATGAACCATTCCAGCACCTAGAATTTCAATCCAACCTGTCTGTTTACAGATGTTGCACCCTTTACCGCCACATTTGAAGCACGAAACGTCGACTTCGACGGACGGCTCCGTGAATGGGAAGAAACTTGGGCGTAAGCGGACTTCACGTGCTTCACCAAACATCTGCTTCGCGAAGGCTTCAAGCGTTCCTTTTAAGTCAGCCATCGAAATCGATTCTCCGACGACTAGTCCTTCAACTTGCATGAATTGGTGCGAGTGCGTCGCATCATCTTCATCCCGGCGATAGACTTTACCTGGGCAGAGAATACGGATCGGTTCCCCTTTAGAAGCGAGCATCGTCCGCGCTTGGACTGGTGACGTATGCGTTCGCATCAAAATTTCTTCCGTGATGTAGAATGAATCTTGCATATCACGTGCTGGGTGATCCTTCGGTAAATTCAACATCTCGAAGTTGAAAAGATCTTGCTCGACTTCTGGACCTTCCGCAATCGTATAACCGAGTCCGACGAAGATGTCTTCGATCTCATCTGACACCTGTTGCAAGAGGTGCGCATGACCGACCTTTTTCGGGCGTCCTGGTAATGTGACGTCAATTGCTTCCGCTGCCAGTTTCGCATCCATCTCCTGCTGTTTGACAGCTGTCAAACGTTGTTCGAGTTGCTCTTGGATCGCTTGACGAACCGTATTCGCGATCTCACCGACGACTGGTCGTTCTTCCGCTGATAGCTTACCCATTCCTCGTAATACTTCCGTGATTGGTCCCTTTTTCCCGAGATACTTGACTCGGACGTCATTGAGATCTTTTTGTGTTGTTGCCTGATCGACTAATGTCAACGCTTCATCGCGTAATGCTTCTAATTGCTCGCGCATCTTTCCCACTCCTTTAGTTGAAGATATAAAAAAACGTCCCTCCGGCAAATGCCGAAGGGACGATGTAAACACCGTGGTACCACCCTTGTTTGACTTTTCAATCGAAAAGTCCTCCAATTGCGCGATAACGGGCGCATCCCGTCACGATCTCTCGTGCGACTCCGGAGTGAATTCGGTTAGCAGATTCACGAAGCAGTTTTCAGTCTATGACTGCCTCTCCCTGATTGAATCATTCCCTAACGTACTCTGTTCCATCAACGTCCGTGATGTATTCCTGATGTTCACTTTAGCATGAACGCCTGTCGGTTTCAATCCACGCTTGCAAAATGATAGAGCAAAATGCCTGCTGCTACTGCCGCATTCAATGACTCCGCTTTACCACGGATCGGGATGTAGGCACGCTCATCACAGTAAGAAAGCAACTCTGGCGCCACGCCTTGTGCTTCGTTCCCGATAATTAAACCGAGAGCATCCATCGGTGCGATCCCTTGATAAGACGTCGCTCCTTCTAACGCCGTGCCGATTACCGCAATCCCTTGTTCATGCAAGGCATTGACTGCCTCTTCGAGTGGCATTGCGATAACAGGTAAGTGAAATAGCGATCCTTGTGTCGCACGGATGACTTTTCCGTTATAGACGTCAACCGTTCCCGGTCCGACGACGACACCATCGAATCCAGCTGCGTCAGCTGTTCGAATCATCGTCCCGACGTTTCCGGGATCCTGCAAACGATCGAGTAGTAAATAACGTCCTCGCTCTAATTGTACCGAAGCTTGTTTCATCTCACAGACAGCGAAGATACCTTGCGACGTTTCCGTCTCAGCCAGTACTTTGATGACGGCTTCATCGATCGTAAAGACATCGGCGTTCCGTTTCCAAGAACCGGGTACTTGATACGATTCACGCACGATCAATTCCTTGACGATTCCAGCGCGAACAGCCTCTTCAATCAAGTGTTCTCCCTCAATCAAAAAGCGATTCGTCTGCAGACGTCCTTTTTTCGTTAAGAGTTTTTTCCATTGTTTAACGATTTCGTTCTTTGCTGATGCGATGTGCTTCATTGTTATATTACCCCTCGTAGATCGCTTGGACAGTCTCCGCATCAAGACGTTTTGTCACAGCAACGACTAAATCGACGGCTGCTTCGAAATCGGCCTTATGCATGATTGAGACGTTCGTGTGCAGATAACGAATCGGTACAGTCAATGCAAGTGATGGAACACCTGTATTCGATAAATGGAACTTCGCTGCATCCGTTCCGCCACCTGGTGTTAAGTCCAGTTGATACTTGATATTTTCTTCTGTTGCGACTTTCGTCACGAAATCGATCAATCCGCGATGTGCGATCATCGACGCGTCGAACATGATGACTTGAACGCCTTCACCTAATTTCGACAATGCTTCACGATCGGTCATTCCTGGCGTATCACCCGGGATACCTGTATCGACAGCAAAGGCGATCGATGGTTTAAGCAGGTGTGCGACAGTTTGAGCCCCGCGTAACCCGACTTCTTCCTGAACAGTCGCTCCTGCGAAAATCGTGTTCGGATGTCCGTCTGCTTTTAAGCGTTTGATTGCTTCGATTGCGATGGCACAACCAATCCGGTTGTCCCACGCTTTTGCCATCAAGAAGTTCTCATTTTTCATCACAGTAAATTCGCAATGTGGAACGACCGTATCACCCGGACGAATTCCCCAGCTGTCGACTTCGTCTTTCGATGAAGCACCGATATCGATGAACATCTCTTTAATGTCGACCGGCTTATTGCGCGCTTCCGGTGGTAAAACATGAGGTGGTTTTGCGCCGATTACACCTGGGATGACTTCACCAGATGATGTCACAATATTCATACGCTGCGCCAAGAGGACCTGACCCCACCAACCGCCGAGTGGTTGGAAACGAAGGAATCCTTTTTCATCGATCTTCGTGACCATGAATCCGACTTCATCCATGTGACCAGCAATCAATACACGTGGTGCATCTTCACCTGCGCCTTTATGTTCAGCAAACAGACTACCGAGACCATCTTGGTGGAATGCTTCTGCATGGGGTTCTAGATATTCACGCATGAGGCTCCGGACTTCCTTTTCATTTCCCGGTACACCTGTTGCGTCCGTGAGACGTTTTAGCATATGTAATTGTTCATTCATCTGATTTCCTCCTTAGTAACCGTTGTCTTGTCGTACATGGTTTGCTTCATTTTTAGAAATGTAAGCCTTGAAAATCATATCCTGTGTAAAACCTAGTGTAGCACCTAATGCAAGGTATGCACCAATCAAAACATCATAACTTTGTTCCGTCCGCGAAATCGCGAAGACGTTCGTTTTATTATAGACGTCTAAAAAAGCATCCGTTGCCGTTAAATAGAAGTCACCTTCTGCAAAATGACTCTTCTTATACTCAAGTGCTAGACCTAGTGAGAGTAGAAAATGGACGCCATCGACATATTCCTCAAGAATTGTGACTTGAGCGGATGGTCCCTTGTTCGACCAGAACTTGAAGCAACGTGTCTCGTTCGCAAGTTCACCGAGTTCGACCAATAAGGCAAGCAGACGCTCGTCGAATTGATTGCCTGTTAATTGATGTTCTGACTGAATCCGTTTATCCAACTGTTCTTGCATCTCAAAAAGTGTCAACCAATCCATCTTTAATTCTCCTTCTATCTAAAAAAATCATATGACCGTCTCATCGACGTGCCTTCTTATTTTATCATTAAATCGAAAAAAACGTCGGAGAATTAAATTCCCCGACGAATTGTAGAACTTAAGCGTTCAATTTTGCTTTTGCTGTGTCAGCAAGTGAAGCAAATGCAGTTGCATCTGTAACTGCGAGGTCAGCGAGCATCTTACGGTTAACGTCGATACCTGCTAATTTAAGACCATGCATCATGCGGCTGTAAGAAAGACCGTTGATACGTGCTGCCGCATTGATCCGAGTGATCCAGAGGCGACGGAAGTCACGTTTCTTTTGACGACGGTCACGGTAAGCATACATGAGAGATTTCATGACTTGCTGTTTCGCAACCTTGAAGAGTGTATGTTTCGAGCCGTAGTAGCCCTTAGCTAATTTGAGTTGTTTTTTACGACGTTGACGAGTCGTATATCCGCCTTTTACGCGTGGCATATAAATTCCCTCCTAAATCTGTATACGATTGGATAAATTACTTCGCGATCATGTGACGGATGCGTTTGAAGTCACCCGTAGATACCATGCTAGCTTTACGTAATTTACGTTTCGCTTTTGTTGATTTGTTACCGAACAAGTGGCTTGTGTAAGCACGACCACGTTTCAATTTGCCAGAAGCAGTACGTTTGAAACGTTTAGAAGCACCGCGGTGCGATTTCATTTTAGGCATGAGAGATTCCCTCCTACTTCGATTCGATTAGTCTTCTTTCTTAGGAGCAAGCACGAGGAACATGCTGCGTCCTTCCATCTTCGGTCTCTGTTCCACAACACCGAACTCACTTAAATCCGTTGCGAGGCGTTCGAGAACGCGTTTACCGATTTCCGAGTGAGTGATGGCACGACCGCGGAAGCGAATGCTCGCTTTCACTTTGTTACCATTCTCCAAGAATTTCTTCGCATTACGGAATTTCGTTTGGAAGTCGTTCTCCTCGATCGTCGGGCTAAGACGAACTTCTTTCATCTGAATCACTTTCTGATTCTTCCGAGTTTCTTTGTCCTTCTTTTGCATCTCGAAACGGTATTTACCATAGTCCATGATCTTACAAACTGGCGGTGTCGCTTGTGGAGCGACCATGACGAGGTCAAGTTCCGCTTCCTCTGCGAGACGTAGCGCTTCGTTGCGTGATTGGACACCTAGTTGAGCACCATCCGCTCCGATAAGACGAACTTCCCGGGCACGGATGCTTTCATTGATTAACAGATCTTTGCTAATGGTTAGCACCTCCATCGTGCATTGCACGAAAAATGAATGATAGAAAACGCTATAAAAAAAGCGTCGGCAGTTTTTCCCGCCCACACTCATAAGGAACGCCAAGGCACAGCATTTGCTATACATTGCGTATCTTCATGATGAACCAGTACGAGTGATCATACATGGTGAGAAGCGGGATGCTTCTGCTTTGTTGTCATTTCACTTTGCTATCATAGCACTTGTTTTCCCGTGATGTCAAGCCGCTTTCTATGTTCTTACAGAACGTTGCTCACATACTTGATTATAATAGCAATCCTTTGAGCGATAAGCAAGAAGTTTCTAACCAGTTTTTCACGGGTACATTCATAACATGAAAAAAGATTCAGAACATTCGCAAGCAAAAGTGTTTATTTAGAATGATTATTGTTTTATAATTAATTTAATCTTACATAAAGGGGAGAATAACAGATGACTGAAAAACGATTAACGACCAATCAAGGTGTCCCAATCGGAGACAACCAGAATTCACGTACGGCTGGACGTCGCGGACCAACTTTATTAGAAGACTATCAATTAATTGAAAAGATGGCCCATTTCGACCGGGAACGTGTACCTGAGCGCGTCGTACATGCTCGTGGATTCGGTGCTCACGGTGTCTTCACTGTCAAAAATTCAATGAAAAAGTACACGAAAGCTGCGTTTCTACAAGAAGAAGGGACAGAAGTTCCTGTCTTCGCCCGTTTCTCGACTGTTATTCACGGCACGCATTCTCCAGAGACGCTCCGCGATCCACGTGGATTCTCTGTCAAGTTCTATACAGAAGAAGGAAACTGGGATTTCGTCGGGAACAATCTTCCTGTCTTCTTCATTCGCGACGCCATGAAATTCCCAGATATGGTCCATTCTCTCAAACCAGATCCAAGAACGAACATTCAAGATCCTGACCGTTACTGGGACTTCATGACACTTCGTCCGGAATCGACGAACATGCTCATGCACCTTTTCACGGATGAGGGTATTCCTGCAAGCTACCGTAAAATGCGTGGTTCTTCCGTTCACTCATTCAAATGGGTGAATGCACACGGTAATACGGTTTATGTGAAACTACGCTGGGTACCAAAAGCTGGTGTTCATAATCTCTCAGCAGAAGAAGCGACAGAGATTCAAGGAAAAGACTTCAACCATGCTTCAAACGATACGTTCCAAGCGATTGAAGATGGCGATTACCCGGAATGGGATCTGTTCGTACAGGTACTTGATCCAGCTGACGTCGATCAGTTCGATTTCGATCCGCTCGATGCGACAAAGGATTGGTTCGAAGATGTCATCCCGTTCCAACACGTCGGTACGATGACATTGAACAAAAACGTCGATAACTATTTCGCTGAAACAGAATCAGTCGGGTTCAACCCAGGTGTCTTGATTCCAGGGATGTTGCCATCTGAAGATAAGTTGTTACAAGGTCGCTTGTTCTCTTACTCGGACACACAACGCTACCGTATTGGCACGAATTATCAACAACTTCCAATCAACTGTCCGTTTGCACAAGTGAACAACTACCAACGTGACGGTGCAATGCCGGTCGGTCAGCAAACGAGTCCGGTCAACTACGAACCGAACCGTTATCAAGAAGAACCAAAAGAAACACCCGAGTATACGGAAGAAAATCAACCGTTGCTTGATGATAAACATGGTCGTCTCGAAATCGAGAAGACGAATAACTTTGGTCAAGCCGGAGAAGTATACCGTCGCCTGACAGAAGAAGAGCAAGCAGCTCTCTTGAAGAACCTCGTCAACGACCTTCAGCAAGTGCGTCATGAAAATACGGTCCTGCTCGCAATCTGTAACTTCTATCGTGCTGATGCATCACTCGGTCAGAAGCTATCAGAAGCTTTACAAGTCAATATCGAACCGTTCCTGCAACAAATACGTTCATAACGCAAAACGAGCACCCTCGACGCTAGTCTTGGGTGCTTGTTTGTGTCTTAGTATGGAATAAAATCGTAACGCTCTGCCGTTTTATACGTGAACTCGTTCAGTTTTTTGAATAAGACGATTTGATCGAGTCCAACCTGCTTGACTGTATTTTGTTGCATGTAACGTTTTTGTTCTGCTGTAAACGTATTATAAATGGGAGAATAGCCGTTGCTTTGGAACGGTTGCATTTGAATCGCACGATCCGCGTCTTCCAATCGATTGTAGCGAATCGTCCCTCCGACAACTCCTCTACCGAGAATCGTCATCGCTTTCCCATCTGCTCGATGCACGTTTCGGATCGTATTGTAACGGACCGTTGGATTCTTCCAGTTCATCATCGAAATCGCATAATCCTTCGTTCCGTCAATCGTATTTTTTTCAATCCGGACGTTCGTGTGTAATTTGTTTTCTGTGTATTGATGTGTGCCGATCGCCACATTGATGTTACGGAACAAGTTATTACGAATCGTGATGTCTTCATTTGGAGTGCCATCTTGATTCGACCACTTCCAGTTGAAGCCCTTCGTGATTGGATCTGGAGTATCGAGATTAATCGATTCATTCGGACCTGTATTCGGTATCATGACAGCATCGACGAATTTCATGTTTTCGATGACTGCCTTCTTCGTCGCATCAAGTTCCATCGCATGTGAACCCTTTTGATTCCGTACTGTGATGCCGCCGATATATAAGTTTTGATTATGGGCAATAGCGAAAGCCGAACCACGCGCATATCGATTCAAGTCGATCTGTGCATTCCCCTTACCGATGAGTTTAACGTTCTGTGAACCGTTATATTTGCCAACTTTTTTATTCAGACGCAAAACCGATGGCGCAACGAAATCAAAGACACTCGTCGTCGAACTAATCTTTGTCGTCCCTGTCTCTGTCGTCTTTTTGATGATGACACCATCCTCTAGGATCACCGTCGTATTGGACGGGATACCAACACGTAACGGGGACAGATACGTTCCCTTTGTTAGAACGAGGGTGCCTCCCCCTTCTTTTTCAAGTCGTTCCAAATAAGAACGCATCGTATAATGATTGCGTGTCTTTGCATTATAGGTCGTATATTTACGGATTGCTGGGTCAATCGCTTCTGTTTTTGGTGTAATCCGGTACGTCTTTTTAGTCGTCGCCGCATCTGCTTTTCCCGGATGAACACCTATTAAAAGTGAAAAGGCGATGAAAACAGCAAGAGTCGTCTGTTTCATTTTTCTGTAACTTCCTTCCTACCCTTCAAAACATTCTATCCCATGAAGGTTTATTATAGAATTTATCCAATTAAAGGAAAAATGATTTTCGGTTATGTTGGATAGATGTAGCTGGATGATCTACCTTTATCATCGGCTTGTTGCTTCCTTCTTTTAAGAATCACATCACAAAAAAAGTCCGCCCTACATCAGCAGGACGAACTCTTTCATGAGGCTAGAATTATTTTGAACGGTTTGCGATTTCTTGCTCTAAATCTGCAACGAATTGTTCGAGTGATGCATTACTCGAGTCTTTTGAACCGTAACGACGAATGTTGACTTCGCGTGATTCAACTTCTTTGTCACCTAAAACGAGCATGACGGGTACTTTATTGACTTGTGCTTCACGAATACGATAACCGAGTTTCTCGTCACGGAAATCTGTTTCGACGCGGATTCCCTTTTTCAACAGGATCGCTTTGATTTCACGGGCATAGTCTTCATGAACGCTCGAGACCGGAATCAATTTCACCTGAACCGGTGCGAGCCATGTTGGGAATGCGCCTTTGTATTCTTCGATCAAGTAAGCAACGAAGCGTTCCATCGTTGATACGACACCTCGGTGTAAGACGACTGGACGGTGATCTTGTCCGTCGTTCCCTTTGTATGTCAATTCGAATCGCTCTGGTAAGAGGAAGTCGAGTTGGACTGTTGAGAGCGTCTCATCTTTACCAAGCGCTGTCCGAACTTGAACGTCAAGCTTTGGTCCGTAGAAGGCGGCTTCGCCTTCTGCTTCGAAGTATTCGAGTTCGAGCTCATCCATTGTTTCTTTCAACTCACGTTGCGCCATTTCCCAGATCGCATCGTTGTCGAAGTACTTCTCTTTGTCCGCTGGGTCACGGTATGAAAGACGGAATTTGTAATCCGTGATCCCGAAATCAGCATAGACTTCTTGAATGAGATGAACGATGGCTTTAAACTCTTCTTTCATTTGGTCAGGACGGACGAACGTATGTCCATCGTTAAGAACCATGTAACGAACGCGTTGAAGACCAGTC
Source organism: Exiguobacterium sp. BRG2 (assembly GCF_031844245.1). Taxonomy (NCBI): domain Bacteria; kingdom Bacillati; phylum Bacillota; class Bacilli; order Caryophanales; genus Exiguobacterium; species Exiguobacterium sp. BRG2. The sequence goes on along the minus strand of NZ_JAUZUW010000003.1, from coordinate 179,443 downwards.
AAGGCACCAGACATTTCGTAACGGTGCATGCCACCAAGCTCCGCGACACGAAGTGGTAAATCACGGTACGAACGTGGTTCGTTCTTATAGACCATCATATGATGTGGACAGTTCATCGGGCGAAGAACGAGTTCTTCATTGTCCATCTCCATTTTCGGGAACATGTCATCTTGATAGTGATCCCAGTGCCCCGATGTTTTGTATAGATCGACTGAACCGAGGACCGGTGTATAGACGTGCTCATACCCAAGTTCGAGTTCTTTATCGACGATATAACGCTCGACTGTCCGGCGGATCGCTGCTCCTTTTGGTAACCACATCGGGAGTCCTTGACCGACTTCTTGAGAAGTGAAGAACAATCCAAGTTCCTTCCCGAGTTTACGGTGATCCCGTTCTTTTGCTTCAGCGAGGAAGTGGAGGTGTTGTTTCAACTGATCTTTTGTTGCCCATGCTGTACCGTAAATCCGTTGTAACATCTTGTTTTTCGAATCACCACGCCAGTAAGCACCAGCAATGCTCATCAATTTGAAGACTTGTAGCTTCGCTGTCGCTGGAACGTGTGGTCCACGGCATAGATCGAAGAATTCGCCTTGACGGTAAATCGTCAAATCCTGATCAGCAGGAATCGACTCGATCAATTCAACCTTCAACGGATCATTGAGTTCTTTATAGATGGCAAGTGCCTCGTCACGCGAGACGACTTCTCGTTCGATCGGCAAGTTTTCACCGGCAATTTTATTCATCATCTTCTCGATTTCTGGAAGGTCCTCTTCTGTCAGACGACGTTCCATATCGATGTCATAGTAAAAACCATTCTCGATTGTCGGTCCAATTCCAAGATGAATCGTTTCATCCGGATACAGACGTTTGATGGCTTGTGCCATCAAATGAGCTGAAGAGTGACGAATCAAGTCGAGCCCTTCTTCTGAATCCGGCATGATCAATTCAATTGTACCGTCCTCTTCGATTGGACGACGGTAATCGATGGCGTGCCCGTTCAATTTAGCAGCAAAGGCTTTTTTACGAAGACCTGGGCTGATCGAAGCTGCCACTTCTTCAGCTGTCGTGCCGGCTGCAAATTCCTTTACGGCGCCGTCTGGAAATGTAAGTGCGATGTTTGACATGACTGTTTCCCCCTTTTACAAAATAAAAAAAGACTCATCCCTAAAAAGGGACGAGTCTTAATCTCGTGGTACCACCCTCGTTCCCGGACCATGTACTGGTTCGGCTCGAACACGCGTTAACGGGCGTGAGGCGCAAACGGATTAGCCCCGTTCGTGCTATGAGGGAGTAAAGACATGAATGATGCCATGAGAAGCTTCCACCGTTCTTCTCTCGCTAGTTTGGTTCATTTCATACTCCATATCCTCAATCGTTGCATCGTCTATTGACGTGTCATTAGTATAACGAATCCGTTGCTTCCTTGACAAGGAAAATTAGTAGCGACGTCGATTTTCACCAAGGAACTCGATTGGTTGCGTCGTCGTCCGGATTCGTTCCATCAGTCGTGCAGCCTTTAACTTATCGCCTTGATCGTTCGTGATTCCGAAATGGAGCTCGAGTTCATCATAAGATAAGTTCGAGCTGAATAATGTTGGCAGACGATGCATCATGCGATACTGCAAAATGATCCCGAACAATTCATCCCGTACCCACGGGCTGATCGATTCAGCACCGATATCGTCAATCAACAAGACTGGAATCGTTTGAAATCCTTCGAGGAATGTATCGAATGAGTCAGACCGAATCCGCCGTTTCGCTTCAGCGACAAACCCCGGGGCATGGACAAGAATCGTTGCAATCCGTTCTTTTTTCAAAGCATTCCCGATCGCAGCCAAGAGGTATGTTTTCCCGACGCCAAAGCTACCATGAAGGTATAATCCCTTGACCGTCTCCTTCGAGCGGAGATGATTGAGGAACTGAGACGCCGCACGCAAGGCAAGCTTACGGTCCGTCGTCGATAAGTCAAAATCACTGAAGTTCGCATCGCGGACTTCATCCGGCAGGAACAGGCTCTTAAATTTCTTCTCAAGCGCACGTTCATCCTCTCGGTCTTTTAACGCTTGCGACTTCTCATACGAGACGACGATCTGTCCTTTTTCGACGTGCAGGATCGGCTGGTACCCTTCGATGACTGCTTTACTTTCAATCAGTCGATTTCCGTCCATCTGTTCCGCATATTCATTCAATTTGAGCATGCCCCGCTCGATCATCCGTTGATCGATCTCCGGATGTGTCCGCAAGAACATGACGACACCTGGATGAGACAACACTCGTTGTTGAATCGCTCGAACCGATTCTGCGACGTCCGGTCGACTTAATATTTTTTCGATAGATGATTGGATATGTTCCATGTCTCGACTCCTTTAGTTCCCCTTCAGTTCTCGTAAGATCCGTTCCATTTCTTCATCATCTGGAACATCTGCTTCGAAACTCGCTTTTTTAGAGGCTTCGTACTGCTGCTGTTTTGCTTTCTCTTCTTGCAACCACTTCGGATTCGGACCGCCATTCGTGTTGCTTGTCCGTCCCCGGCGACCACCAACAGTTTGACGCGCACGTTCTTGTTTTTGCTCCTGCTTTTTTGAAATCAACTCATCCTGCTCCTGCGTCTTCGCTAATGCCTCGGATGCCGTCACGTATCCCTTCTGTTTCCAATCATCAACGATCGATAAGAGGAAGTTCTTGCTGAAGCGATTATCTTTTTTGATGACGAGCGCATAGTAGTACGCAGCATTGACGATCCCAGACGACATCTCATAATCGATGATCAATTGTTGGATCAATTCTTCATCCCGTTCAGACAACGCTTTGACCTTTCGCAACTTCGCTACATAATGCTTCGGATGGGTGCTTTCCATCGTCTCCGTCGCTTCGATGTCTCCGACCTCGATCGTGTCTAGTGAGGCGACCTTCGCTTTTTTCTCCCGGCTGAGTTTTTGTTTCGCTGACAACATCATCTGTTTGCAGCGTTCTTGCTTCTCAGCATCGGTCATCGGCAAGTACGCTTCGTGACGGAAACGGGCATTCAACAGTTCCGCCATCAATGCTTCATTCGACTGCGTGACGTAAGCAAGCTTCACGAGCAGATGATCGATTGCCTTTGAGTAAAATGTTCGTGGCAGGAAACGATCGGTCTGTCGCTTCATCTCTTCTAGATCAAAAGAATAGTCGAATTCATATACCGCACGTTCCTGTTTCGCATAAGCTTTCGGCTGATGAGCGGAAGCAAGACCAGCTTTTACGTCGAACACTTGATCAAATCGAACCGTCCGATCAACGATGTTCTTCGGAAGCGGCTCCGTCCGAAAACGATGCTGTAACGACCGGAACCGGATTTCACCGACGCGATAGAACAGCAGACTCGATAACACCCCGTCATTCAAGAAGGTGTTCGGCGCGAGCGGAACCCGGATTTGATAAATGTAACGATACGCGGCTTGGCGCGCTTCGAACGTTCGAATCAACCCGATCCCTTCTAGCTTAAATAACTCTTCCTTGAACTCATCGACGGAAAACCCGAGTAGTGTTCCGAGTTCCGCATGGGAAATATACTGGGATTTCGTTTTCCCTGGGATCATCTCACTCCAAAACGTTTGATAGAGCCCAAGCGCTTTAACACCGATAATCGGCTGGTACAAATAATATAAAGATTGATAAGCTTCACGGTCGACGACACCATTGCTCATCACTAAGCAAAGGTCGGTACCGGAAAGTTCACGTTCTATCATCTGACTCGTCCTTTCCTTAGGGAGAAAAAGAGAGGTGCGCTGACCGGACAGACGACCTCTCTTATATCACGTTCAATTCTCACGGTCATTTTCCTGATGTCGCTCCATCAGTTCAGAGAGCTCTTGGAAAAAGACATTGATGTCCTTAAATTGTTTATAAACGCTCGCAAAGCGGACATATGCCACTTCGTCAACGGATGCTAGCTCATTTAATACGAGACGTCCGACCTGCTCACTTGGAATTTCATGCTGAGCTGTCGCTCGTAATGCCTTTTCGACCCGACTGACGACTGTTTCTAGCTGTTCAATCGAAATCGGTCGTTTTTCACAGGCACGCACTAATCCGCGTAGAATTTTCTCGCGATTGAACTCGTCACGCGTTCCGTCTTTCTTTACGATGATTAAAGGGGTCTGCTCGACCATTTCGAATGTCGTAAAACGATAGCCACAAGACTCACATTCACGTCTTCTTCGAATCGAACCGAAATCCTGGACTGGTCTTGAATCCAGTACTTTTGTTCCGTTAAAATTACAGGCTGGACAGCGCATGCCGTACCTCCGTTCACGTGATTTCTTTTGTTCCAATCATCTTTAATCGATACCCTGCATCAAGTGATGTATAGATTCGCTCAATTTGTTTCTCGAGATCAGGTCCGAGAAGACTTTCACGGTGTAAGAAGAGATCGACGGCAGTACGTCCGCCTGCCACCATGATGACTGTCGCAAGTCCATCGACTTCTTTTAAGGTAAAAGCGAGTTCTCCACGTTCCGCGTCAACACGACGAACCGTTCCGCCATCTTGCTTTAAGATATTTTCTAAACCAGCAAATAACATCTCCACAGTTGCTGCGTAGTAGTGTGTGCGTAGGTTTTCGTTTTTATGTGTATCGGATGTCTCTAGCTGTTTTTGCAAACGTTCCTTCAGTCCCATGGTCATCCTCTTTTCTTTGTTTCTTCTACTATTAAGAATAACAGACGTCAGACATATTAAAAAGCCCTCGTCTGAACGACGAGGGCTTGACGAATTCGTGTGTATTGTCAGTTGACGTGCTGGACAGTAGCCGCTGGGACTTGAACAGGTCCCATACCACGTGGAATTTCGACATTTTCACGGATTTTTGCATCAAGCTTTTCAGCAATGTAGTTCGCTGCGATGGCTGGATCGATCCGATCCCCACAAGTAAAGACATCAACCGATGCATACCCGTGCTCTGGGAAACTGTGAATCGTTAAGTGCGATTCAGAGATAATGACGACGCCACTGACGCCGTGTGGTGCAAACTTGTGGAATGCTACTTCTCGTACTTCTGCACCTGCTTGAAGTGCTGCGTCAACGAAAAGTCGTTCAACGAATTCCATGTCGTTCAATTTTTCAGGATTACAATCCCAAAGTTCTGCAATAATGTGTCTTCCCATAGTATCCATTTGTGGATCCCCCCTACATTCAATGGTCTTCAAAGTAGTTGATCACTTACTTTGCGCCTGAGTCGTTCGCACCCACGGGGGAAAGTTAGTCCAGAGAGGTCCTAACCCTTTAAGCTGCGATTGCCAGACCGATTGAAGTTCACGATTTGAATTATAGCGAGTATCAAAAAGATACACAAGGATAAATTTCAAAAATTAATATATTTTAAGAAAAAAAACGGGACAGCCCCCGTCATTGCTGGGATCTGCCCGTTATAATTAATTCAATTCAAGTTCTTTTTCAACGGTTCCCATCGCCTCTAAGTGTGCCGAGACGAGGTGTACGAGATCGACGACGCGGCATGAGTAACCCCACTCATTATCGTACCAAGCGAGGACCTTCACCTGACGACCACCCATGACCATCGTCGAGAGCCCGTCGACGACTGTCGAACGTTCTTCTCCGTTAAAGTCGATTGAGACGAGCGGTTCCATCGTCATTCCGAGAATGCCCTCAAGCGCACCGTCCGCTGCTTTCGTGAAGGCTTCGTTCACTTCAGCGACCGTCGTATCCCGACTGACTTCGACGACGAGATCGACGAGTGATACGTTCGGTGTCGGAACACGAAGCGCGAGTCCATTTAATTTCCCTTCCAAATGTGGCAAGACGAGCGCGATCGCCTTTGCCGCGCCTGTCGACGTCGGAATGATCGATGAGCCGCATGCCCGGGCGCGCCGTAAATCCTTATGCGGGTTATCAATGTTATTTTGATCGTTCGTAAACGCATGAACCGTCGTGACGAGACCGGATTCGATTCCGAATGCACGGTCGATGACTTGTACGACAGGTGCGAGACAGTTCGTCGTACACGATGCGTTCGAAACGATATCATCCGTTTCATGATCATACATGTCATCATTGACACCCATGACGATCGTCCGAACATCGCCTTTAGCAGGTGCCGTGATGACGACCTTTTTTGCTCCTGCCACTAAATGCTTTGCAGCGCCCGTATCCGAATTGAACTTCCCTGTTGCTTCGACGACGATATCGATGCCGAGTTCCCCCCACGGCAATAATTCAGGATTGCGTTCACTGACAATTTGAATCTCTCTTCCGTCAACCATCAACGCCCCATCGATGATGTCGACCGGGTAATTGAATTTTCCGTGTACCGTATCATACTTGATTAAATGCGCGAGTGTTTCGACTGGATAACTCGCATTGATTGCTACGACTTCGCTTTTCCCCTCAGCGATCAGACGTCGAAAGACCATTCGACCAATTCGACCAAAACCATTGACTGCCACCTTGACTCCCATGTGCGGATCCCCCTTCAATGTGACGGATGTAGCTCCGTTTACAGATAGAACTATATCACGGAATGTAAGCGATTTCATTATGTTCTCTAAAAAAAGTGAGAGAAGATGGAAACTTCTCTCACTTCATGTTTTTCATAACTTGTCATCATTTGCATCAATCACCATACCGACTTAACCACTCATCGATTTGTTGGTATAACGAATCAATACTACCGTCATTGAAGAATACATCATCTGCAAGCTCTTTTTTCTGTTCGATGCCGAGTTGCGCATGGATACGTGCATACGCTTCTGCTTCTGATAAATCATTACGTTGCATCAATCGTCTTAACTGCATATCTTCTGGGCAATAGACGACAACGACGCGTTCGAACAGGTTTCGCCAATCCCCTTCTAGCAGTAACGGAATATCAAATACGACGAGAGAATGTCCTGAACGTTCATAGGCATCTGCTGCTTCGAGCATCTGTTGTCGAATACTCGGGTGCATCAACTGATTCAATTGTTGTCGTTTTTCACTATCTTGAAAAATGATTTGTCCGAGCTTTGGACGGACAAGACATCCTTTTTCAAACGCCTCCGGGAATGCCAGTTGGACTGCATCATATGCTCGCCCTCCCGGCTCAACAACTTCTCGCGCAATGAGATCCGCATCGATGACCGCTATTCCTTTTTGTTTTAAATAGCTAGAAACCGTACTTTTACCGGTTGCGATACTCCCTGTCAGACCGACTCTCATAAGGCAACCTGTTGGCACGTCGGACAGAAATGTGTTCCCCGTCCACCGACTTTGATTTTTTCGATGGCTGTACCACAACGAGGGCACGGTTCCCCTTTTTGACCGTATACCGCAAGTTGAAGCTGGAATTCACCTTTTCCTGACGGCGAGACATAACTCCGGATCGTACTTCCTCCTGCTTCCACCGCTTGTCGTAAAACGTTGACACCGGCTTGATGAATGCGTGAGATATCATCGAGTGTCAAGGCGCCGGCTTTCGTCAACGGGTGGACGCGTGCAGCATGAAGGGTCTCATCGACATAGATGTTACCGAGACCAAGGAAGATGGACTGGTCGAGCAGTGCCGTTTTGATTGGACTTCTCTTTTTACGAATTAAATTCTCCGCTAACACTTCTGCTGTAAATTCCGGATCAAACGGTTCACGCTCCAGTTGTGCCAGTGGAGCAGTCTGCATCGCTGTTTCCTTATTACGTAATTCCATCGTTCCGAACTTCCGAACATCATTATAGTGAAGTTCCGAACCATCCGTGAAGCGGAAAACGACATGCGTATGTTTATCCCGTTCAACCGGTTGTGGATACGGGAAGTACTTTCCTTCCATCCGCAAATGGCTGACGAGATAAAAACGATCAAAATCAAAGAGCAGGAACTTTCCGCGACGTTCGACGCGTTCGATCCTTTCTTGATGTAAGGCATCTGCAAATGGCGCCACTTCCATCCCCCGAATCATTTTCGGATGGTAGACTTTGACGGAAGAGACTGTCTTTCCAGAGACCGACCGTTCTAAACTGCGGCGAACGGTCTCGACTTCAGGTAATTCAGGCACATCTATTCCTCCTTGCTTACTTCGTTTCGTACCACGTATGCCCTGCGCCCCCCTCGACGCGTAGCGGTACGGATAGTTCGACGGTCTGCTCCATCGCTTGTTTGACAAGTGCTTGTAAAGCGTCGAGTTCTTCGTCTGGTGCTTCAAAAATCAATTCATCATGTACTTGTAATAACAAACGTGCCTTCAGATTAGATGCTTTCAAAGCAGCATGAACATCAAGCATTGCTTTTTTAATGATATCTGCAGCCGAACCTTGAATCGGTGTATTGATCGCAGTACGTTCAGCAAAACCGCGTAAGTTAAAGTTTTTCGAATTGATATCCGGAATATTGCGGCGACGGTTCATCAACGTTTCGACGAATCCATTTGCTCGTGCCGTCTCGATCGCTGTATCCATGAACTGTTTGATTTGCGGGAACAACTCGAAATAACGATCGATGAATGATTGCGCTTCTTTGCGTGTGATGTTCAAGTTTTGAGACAATCCATAATCGCTGATTCCGTAAATGATTCCAAAGTTGACGGCTTTCGCCTGACGTCGCATGTTTCCTGTGACATCTTCCGGTTCGACACCGAAGACACTACTTGCCGTTTGAGTATGAATATCCTCATCATGGAGGAACGCATCGACAAGCGTCTGATCCTGCGACATATCGGCCATGACACGTAATTCAATTTGTGAATAATCAGCAGCGTACAATGACCAGCCTGCCTCACTCGGAACGAAGGCTTTTCGAATCTTCCGTCCTTCTTCGATCCGAATCGGGATATTCTGAAGGTTCGGATTGACCGAACTTAAACGACCTGTCTGGGCAATCGTCTGAGCAAAACGGGTATGAATCTTTCCGTCTTCCTTAATGACTTTTTGTAAGCCTTCAACATACGTCGACTGTAATTTTTGGAGCTCCCGGTATAACATGATGTGATCGATGACCGGATGCAGCGGACGCAGTTTTTCAAGGACGTCTGCGGCAGTCGAGTAGCCGGTCTTTGTTTTCTTGAAGGCGGGCAATTCGAGTTTTTCAAACAGAATCACACCAAGTTGTTTCGGTGAATTAATATTGAACGACTCACCTGCCGCTTCAAAGACCAACGTCTCAAGTTCCGTTAAACGTCCGGCAAGATCTGCTTGCATCGACTGGAGCGTCGCGACGTCGACACGAATCCCGGTCCACTCCATCTCAGCGAGGACACCTGACAATGGACGCTCTAGTGTTTCATACAGCTCATATTGCTGATTCGCCTTCAACTCTTCCCGGACTTTCGGGAACAATAACTCGATCATCCGTGCCTTTTCTGCAAGATAAGGATGTAATACGTCATCCGCTGGGGCTAGACGTTTGGCTCCCTTACCGAGGACTGCTTCTTCGTTCGGTGCCATCAATGCATAATGACCAGCAATTGAAGCGAGCGTCGTGCCGCCACTTAAGTTCAATAAGTAACCCGCTAATAACAGATCCTCATAACCGTTTAAGGTTAAGCCGTGCTTACGCAACGCGAATGCGACTTGTTTGGCATCGAGACAAATCTTCCGATGTTCCGACTCGATCCATTGGCGGAATGCCGGATCCTCGACGAGCGTTGGGGCAGCAACATAGATCGTGTCAGGCGTTGCGATCGCAAACCCGATGATGTCCTCTTCCATGTAATCCTCTCGCAACTGTTCAGCAAGCAACACCGCATCGGTGACGTCTTCAGGAAGTGAAGTGATCGTCACGACGTTCAACTGCTCTTTATCCTCTTCTTTGACGACAGGGGCGAATCGATTCGTCAACGACTTGAAACCGAGCGACTGGAACAACGAATATGGCACTTGGGTATCAACGTCGCGAATTTGCAAATCATCTAGCGTCGTCTCGAGCGGGACATCGACTTTAATTGTCGCAAGTTCTTTCGATAGTCGTGCTAACTCTTCGTTCGCGATGACTTTTTCCTTCTGCTTCCCTTTTAAGTCTTCAACATGTTCATACAGTCCTTCGACAGAACCATATGCCGAAATCAATTTAACCGCCGTCTTTTCACCAATCCCAGGAATCCCTGGAATATTATCCGATTTATCACCCATCAACCCCTTCAAATCAATCATTTGAATCGGTTTGAGACCACCATACGTCTCAGCAAACAGTTCCTCTGTCATGCACTGGACGTCCGTAATACCACGCTTCGTGATCAAGACTTCGACCTTATCTGTGACAAGTTGAAGTAAATCTTTGTCTCCTGTGACGATCCGTGTCCGATCCGTTGGCATCGTTCGTGCAAGCGTACCAATCAAATCATCTGCCTCATAGCGATGGAGTTCCATCATTTGAATACCGAGTGCTTCACAGATGTCTCGGACGATCGGGAATTGTTCTCGTAGTTCAGACGGTGTTTTTTCCCGACTTCCTTTATACTCCTGATAGACATCGTGACGGAATGTTTCACTCGAAGCATCAAAGGCAACGAGCATATGTGTCGGTTGCTCTTCTTCAAGCAACTTCAATAACATCATCGTAAAGCCATAGGCTGCGTTCGTATTTCGTCCTTGCGCGTCCGTCATTGGTGGTAAAGCGAAAAACGCCCGATAAGTCAATGAGTTCCCATCAATCAATAACAATTTATTTTCCATCATCTACGCCCCTTTAATCGATTTTCTGTCCCTATTGTATCACTCTGCACACATTTGTTCGCTAAAAATGACCAAAAAAAGACGATTGACTCAAGGAGAGTCAACCGCCAAGGGCATGACGACATGGGAGCTGATCCAGTCGCCATACAGATGATGAAGAAGGTACTTTCATCATAAGATACATCTATTAAGGAATTGTGAATCCACTGTGAAATTCAGCCATGTTTTGGTAAACGAATCGTAAACGTCGCTCCTTGTTGCTCCGCCGATTCGACATCAATTTCCCCATGGTGAAGATCAACGATGTGTTTAACAATGGCCAGCCCGAGACCCGTTCCACCTGAATTACGGCTTCGCGCCTTATCGACACGATAGAACCGTTCGAAGATACGCTGCGTCTCCTTCGGATGAATACCAATCCCATCATCTTTGATGATGAGTTGGACAGACTCTTCTCCGTCCTCGAGTTGAATCCAGACGTTACCACCGTTCGGGGTGTAGTTCAACGCATTCGCAACTAAGTTGACTACGACTTGTTTCAACCGATTCAAATCTGCCCGGATGAAGACTTCCTCTTCCGTTTCGATATGAATCATCATCTCTTTTTCCGCTGCTCGTCGATGCAACAGCTCAGCGGTTTCGCGAACGAGACTCGTCACATCAACGATTGCTGTCTCAAGCTGATAGTTGTCTTGTTCCAGTCGCGATAGTTCGAGCAAGTCTTCGACCAACGTCTGCATTCGTTCTGATTCATCATGAATGATTCGCAAAAATTGTTCCCGGATTTCCGGAACATCTTGCGCACCATCGAGTAACGTTTCTGCAAACCCCTTGATGGACGTCAGTGGTGTTTTTAATTCGTGGCTGACATTCGCAACGAAGTCTTTGCGCATCTGTTCCAGCTTTTTAATTTCCGTAATATCGTTGAAGACAACGGTCGTTCCTTGCACGCGACCGTTCTTATCAAAAATCGGTGCGGCACTGACCATAAACGTCCGACTGTTGATGCCGAAACGGACACTCGATTGTTTGCGATTCGGTTTTTCTGTCAGGTAGACATCTTCAATCACCTGACTCATCTTTTCGTTCGGAAGTACGCGGTAATATAATTTTCCACTAGATGGTTCGTGAATATGGAACATCTCCCGATAGGTACGGTTAACAAGTAGTACATAACCCTTTTCATCAATCAGCATGAGACCGGCTCCCATGTATTCGATCAAGGATTCGAGTCGTGCCCGTTGCATCGCTTCACCGGATGATGCATTCTCTAGATTTCGTGCGAGGAGATTGATCGAGCGTCCTAAATCACGTGATTCATCTGGTGCCGCTAACTCGTAGACGCGTGATTTATAATTCCCATGTGACAGTTCGTGCAACACATCGGTCGCCTCCGCGATTGGTCGTAGGAACCGTTTCGTTGAACGATAGATTGTCAAAAAGATGATTACGAGCGAAGCAAGGAGTGAGAAGAAAATGACCGTCCAAATCCGTGAATAGATAATATTCAAATCTTTAGCATAACGAATGAAACTGACGTACACTTCTCCACCATCTGCTGTTGGAACAGGCTTCGTGAACTGGACGACACTGTCATCCGTCTTCGATTCAAACGTACCATCTTTGGGAATCGCTGAGAAATTGAGCGTTGCTACTTTTAGTTTCGTGACATCAACAGGGGTACCTGCGATGATTTCCCCACGTCCGTTAAATAAGATCATGTCAAAGTTGGATTCGGCATACAATTGATTCACGTACTGTGCCATATCAGAAACTTCGCGCCCTTGTAGAATCGTCTCGACAAGCGAGGTTTCATCCATCAGTTTTTCTTTTTCATTTTGAACATAGAATTCCTTAAATGATTGTCCAAGTAGAAAACCGAGTGCAACAAGCACCAAACTAATGAAAGAAATCATTTTAAAGATGAACCGTTTCCGATACTTACTCATTCTGGTTTCGGCTCCTCCATCTTATACCCGAGACCGCGAATCGTTTTGATATAAATCGGTTTTTTCGTATTCGGTTCGATTTTTTCACGGACATGACTGATATGCACATCCACGATACGCGTATCACCGACGAAATCATAATTCCAAATCGCGGATAACAGTTGATCTCGTGTCAAGACACGTCCTTTATTTTTAGCGAGATATACGAGCAATTCGAATTCCTTAGGAGTAAGTTCAAGACGTTCTTCTGCTTTGAAAGCTTCGTAGTTATCCGGAACGATTTTGACGTCACCAATCAGAATCGTTCCGTCCGTGACCTCATCCGGGGATGCTGTCTGATGACTCATCCGTCGTAAAATCGCTTTTACACGGGCAACGACTTCGCGTGGGCTAAACGGTTTTGTCAGGTAATCGTCCGCACCGAGTTCTAGACCGAGCACCTTATCAAACTCATCATCCTTTGCCGTCAGCATCAAGATCGGTGTATTGATTTTCTGTTGACGTAGTCGTTTACATACTTCCAGACCATCGAGTTCCGGCAACATAAGATCCAGTACGATCAGTGCGGCATCTTGTTTTTCCGCTAATTTCAAACCTGACATTCCATCATGTGCCGTTTCAACGACAAAACCAGCCTGCTCTAAATTAAACTTCAATAGTGTTGCAATCGACAATTCATCATCTACCACGATAATTTTATCCTTCAAATCTTGCATCCCCCTCAAGTTTCGTTCTTTCGAATGAGGAATTCCGTGGAATCCGCTTCGTCTGTCTTCATCTTACCGACTTTTACTGGAAAATCACAAATCTTTCTGCTGTTTCTTTACATAATCTTTAAAGGAGACGATGAATCCCTCTTGATCATTCGTGTAAAAGCGATAAAAACGGGGAATCAATACATATCGTCAATCGTAGGAGGTAAAATGTATGGAATGGAATCATCCCCTTTTTGCAGCCATCACGGCATGGTTCATCGCTCAAGCAGCGAAGCTTGTTACGAGTTTGGTACGGACCCGAAAGTTCGACCTGGAGATCATGTTTGCTTCCGGTGGTATGCCTAGTTCACATAGCTCGACTGTCGTCGCGTTAGCCGTGGTCATCGGTTTTCAGGAAGGCTTCTCATCTTCGCTCTTCGCACTAGCTGCCATATTTGCCACAATCATCATGTATGACGCGACGGGTGTCAGACAAGCTGTTGGTGTTCAGGCAAAATTACTCAATGATTATTTTAAAGGAATTCGTCATGAGACCCCTCTTCTGAACGAACTCGTCGGTCACACTGAGTTTCAAGTATTCGTTGGTCTCTTACTCGGTTTAGCTGTCGGTCTTCTATGGCCCGTCTTCTTCTTTTAATCCTATGATGTACAACAGCCCATCCAAAAATCGGATGGGCTGTTTGAGTATGATATAGCTTATGGTTTCAAGACGACCTTGATGCATCCATCTGTCCGATCATTAAATGTCTGATAGGCAGAAGCAGCATCATCAAGTGCCACTCGGTGTGTCACGATATCCGTCGGATCAAATTCTTGATTGATGATTTTCTGGAACAGTTCCGGCATCAAATGGACGACTGGTGCTTGTCCCATTTTCAGTGTGATATTCCGAGTGAAAAAGTCGCCGAGTGGGAATTGATTATATTTTTCAGCATAGACGCCCGTCAACTGTACGGTACCAAATTTCCGGACAGCGTCCTTCGCAATATTAATGGCACTCAACGTTCCACCTTGCAGACCAATCTTTTGTTCAATTTTTTCTACGGCGGACATCTTTCCGTCAAAACCGACGCAATCAATGACGACGTCTGCCCCACCTTGCGTCAATTCTTTGATGTAGGCACCACTTTCTGCATGATCTGAAAAATTCACGATCTCGACTTTATTCGTCATTTTAGCATGATTTAATCGGTACACTTGATCATCCACCGCAATGACCCGTTTCGCACCTTGCATCCATGCGAATTTTTGTGTCATCAGTCCGACAGGTCCCGATCCGAGTACGACGACCGTGTCCCCTTTTTTCACACCAGCATGCAGGACACTCCAATATGCTGTAGGTAAAACGTCAGATAAGAACAACAACGCTTCATCTTCTAGTTCACACGATTCAGGAATCACAAGTGGCATGAAATTCCCGAACGGAACTTTTAAATATTCCGCCTGACCACCGGGATGTCCACCAAACTCTTCTGTAAAACCGAAATATCCACCTGTATCGACATGCGGATTTCCGTTTGAGTTATCACATTGACTTTCCATATCATGTTCGCAAAAGAAACAGTGACCGCAAGCAACGTTAAACGGTAATACGACGCGGTCTCCCCGTTTGACCTTCGTCACTCCTGGTCCAACTTCTTCAACGATGCCCATCGGTTCATGACCAATGACATAGTCTTTGTGAGCCGGCATATTCCCTTGATAAATGTGTAGATCCGAACCACAAATTGCAGTCGAGGTGATCTTTACGATGATGTCATCGTTTTTATCAATCGATGGATCCTGTACTTGTTTGACTTGAACATCTTTTGCTCCTTGGTACGTTACGGCGCGCATGTGGCATCCCCCTTAGTGGAATAGAATGACGTACCTTTGTCCTTACCCTAATACAATCTTTTTTTATACATGTTTATTGAAATTGGAACTTTTCTCCTATGTGTATCGTATGTTGTGAAAAACACACTTTACACAATTAACCTATGAATGAAAGGAGGCACTCGCGTGGCACGATGCACCGTTTGTCGTCAATCCTGGTCTGCTCGAACAATCTATCGTTTAATCTGGTCTGCTCACGGACTCCCCTGTCCACATTGTCAAAACCGACAACACCTACATATGGAACATCAAGGTCACTTCCTTCGAATCGGATATTTGATTCCTTGGCTGACGTTTCTTCTTATACTGGTCTGCCCTTGGTATGCCAAGTTATCGCACTATGCTTCTCCTCATCGGTTATGACGAGACAAAAAAGACGAACTTGTCACTTTCGACAAGTTCGTCTTTTTTTAGAATCAAGATTTTAATAGGTCGAGTATCGAACGGACGGTAGACGCAGAGCGGTTCAATGCTTCTTGTTCATCGGCAGTCAGCTCGAGTTCGTAGACGTGCTCGACACCGTTCCCACCAAGAATGACCGGTACACCAAAGTACATATCGTTGTATCCGTATTCGCCTTCGAGATAAGCGATTGCCGGAAGAATCCGTCGCTGATCCTTCAAAATCGCTTCGACCATCTCAGCGATCGCCGCTGCTGGCGCATAATAAGCAGAACCGTTTCCAAGTAACTGAACGATTTCACCGCCCCCTTTACGGGTCCGGTCAACGATCGCATCGAGTCGTTCTTTCGATATGAGCTTCTCAATCGGAATTCCTCCTGCCTGAGAATAGCGCAGTAGCGGTACCATATCATCTCCGTGTCCACCGAGCACGAACCCTGATACGTCCTTCACAGAAACATTGAGTTCTTCTGCTAGAAATGTCCGGAAACGCGCCGTGTCGAGGACTCCGGACTGACCGATGACACGTTCCTTCGGAAAACCAGATGCTTGATAGACCGTATACGTCATCGCATCGACCGGGTTCGTCAAAACGATGATGATCGATTCTGGTGCATGCGCGACGATTTCCTTCGTCACAGCTGTCATGACGGCAGCATTCGTACTGACAAGGTCTTCGCGGCTCATGCCCGGCTTTCGAGCAATGCCGGCAGTGATGACGACGATATCTGCGTCCTTGATATCTGCATAATCCGATGTCCCTTTTACCGAAACATCAAATCCGAGGATTGGCGCTGCTTCTTGCATATCAAGCGCCTTTCCTTTCGTCGGATTTTCTTGCTCTGGTCGGTCGACGAGGACGATATCACCTAACTCTTGCTGGGCAAGGTAAAGTGCCGTCGTCGCGCCCGTAAAGCCACTTCCTATGACTGCGATCTTCTTCCGTCTGTTCATCGACTCATTCCTCCTGATCGGATTACATGTTTTTGATGAGTTCGTCCGCGAATTCAGAACACTTCACTTCAGTCGCACCATCCATGAGACGTGCGAAGTCGTATGTGACGACTTTTGCTTCGATCGATGTTTCCATCGATTTGATGATGAGATCTGCTGCTTCGTTCCAACCGAGGTGACGGAACATCATTTCGCCTGACAAGATGACAGATGATGGGTTTACTTTATCAAGTCCAGCGTATTTTGGTGCTGTACCGTGAGTTGCTTCAAAAATCGCGTGACCAGTCATGTAGTTGATGTTTGCTCCAGGTGCGATTCCGATACCACCCACTTGTGCAGCAAGTGCATCCGAGATGTAGTCACCGTTCAAGTTCATTGTCGCAACGACATCGAACTCTTTTGGACGAGTCAAGATTTGTTGTAAGAAGATATCAGCGATTGAGTCTTTTACGATTAACTTACCAGCAGCTTCAGCGTCTGCTTGTGCTTTGTTCGCAGCCTCAGTTCCCTCTTCTTCTTTGATACGATCGTACTGGTTCCAAGTGAAGACGTGCTCTGCGTATTCACGCTCAGCAAGCTCATAACCCCAGTTTTTGAAAGCTCCTTCAGTGAACTTCATGATGTTTCCTTTGTGAACGAGTGTCAACGAAGCGCGCTTGTGCTCAAGTGCGTATTCGATTGCTGCACGAACGAGGCGTTCTGTACCCTCTTTTGAAATCGGTTTGATTCCAAGACCAGATGTCTCAGGGAAACGAATTTTGTTGACACCCATTTCGTTTTGAAGGAATTCAAGCAGTTTTGCAACGCCTTCGCTACCTTCTGCATATTCGATTCCTGCGTAGATATCTTCAGTATTTTCACGGAAGATGACCATATCTGTATCTTCTGGGCGTTTAACCGGTGAAGGAACACCAGTGAAGTAACGAACTGGGCGAAGGCATGTGTACAAATCAAGCTCTTGACGTAATGCAACGTTCAATGAGCGAATACCGCCGCCGACTGGTGTCGTAAGTGGTCCTTTGATTGCGATGATGTGCTCACGGATGAGATCGAGTGTCTCTTCTGGTAACCAGTTGCCTGTTTTGTTGAATGCTTTTTCGCCAGCATAGACTTCTTTCCATTCAATCTTCTTCTCACCGTTATAGGCTTTTTCAACTGCTGCATCAAATACGCGTACCGCAGCATTCCAGATGTCAGGTCCTGTTCCGTCACCAATGATGAATGGAATGATTGGAGCATTTGGAACTTGAAGTGTACCGTTCGTTACTGTGATGTTTTCGCCTTGAAGTGTAGCCATGTCTAAAAATCCCCCTTAAGTAATTGTAATCTACATCAAAAATCAGGAGAGGATTACTCCTCTCCGTCCTTTTAACGTTCTTCGATGGACACATATGTCCGGTGTGTTTCACCCGTGTAGTCTGCACGTGGGCGAATCAGACGGTTATCGCTATACTGCTCTAAAATGTGCGCCAACCAACCTGACATTCGACTTACTGCAAAGATTGGAGTGAAAAGTTCTGTATCAAGTCCAAGTGCATGGTACGTAGAAGCGGAATAGAAATCAACGTTTGGTTTCAATCCTTTTTCCGACTGGACGATCTCGTCAATCTTAACTGACATCTCATACCATTTCGGTTCCCCGATTTGAGCAGTCAGCTGACGACTCATTTCCTGAAGGTGCTTCGCACGTGGATCGCCGTCCTTGTAGACACGGTGACCAAAGCCCATGATTTTTTGCTTGTTCTCAAGTTTATTATGAACATACTCGTCAACCTTTTCAACCGAATCAATTTCTAACAGCATCTTCATGACAGCTTCATTCGCTCCACCGTGAAGAGGTCCTTTTAATGCACCCATCGCTGCCGTCACACCTGAGTAGACGTCAGAGAGTGTCGCAACACAAACACGTGCCGTGAATGTCGAAGCGTTCAACTCATGGTCTGCATGAAGAACAAGCGCTTGGTTGAACGCTTTTTCAGCCACTTCTGTCGGCTCTTCGCCTGTCAACATGAACAGAAAGTTTGCAGCGTAAGAAAGACCTGTTTTAGGTGCGATTGGTTCCTGCCCTTTTTTGATACGCGCATAAGCCGTAACAAGTGTTGCGATTTGCGCTTGTAATTTGATGGCTTTAGCGTAATTCGCCTCTGTCGACATATCTTCCGATGTTTCATCGTAAAGCGCGAGTTGAGAGAGCGCTGTCCGAATCATTGCCATCGCATTCGCCGACTTTGGTGCTGCCTTCATCGTCTTGAGAACGGCAGTCGCAACTGGTGCTTCGGAAATGAGTGCTTCCGACAGTTGCTTCAATTCCTCTTCTTTTGGTAGACGGTCGTTCCATAATAAGAAGACGACTTCCTCAAATGAGGCGTGCTCCGCCAAATCATCAATTGTATAACCGCCGTACGTCAATTGACCATCGATGATCGAACTGATTTTCGATGTCGTCGCGACGATTCCTTCTAAACCTTTAGTTTGCGTCATGACAATAATCCCCCTTTTTTTCCCCAGAAATTTAAAACGCTTTCATTTCCGTATTGAAAAAAAAACGTCCACTCAAGAGTCGTTCCCCATGCTTGTAGCGCTGTACTCTTGAATAGACCATCTTGTTTCTGTTCTTAGTATAAACAAAAATACCCAAAAAGTGAATGAACTTGCATACTATTATCAAAAAATTAATTCAGTTACTTTGCTGATTCAGCTCATCCTGTGAACGCTTTTGCGATGACATCCCACATTCCGATGACGAGCGCCGCGATTCCAGCACCAATCAATGGTCCGACCGGTACCCCACGGAAAAGTCCTACTGCAAGAATCGTTCCAGCTAGCAAGGCTGTCGTCACGAGTGGATCTTCTTTCATCAGTCCAACACCGTGTGCCGCGACGATTGCAACAAAAATTCCTGATAAAAATGAGATGATGCCGATATGTCCCCGAATACTTTGAATAAGTTCCTTAAATCCGATATCCCCTGCTGCGATCGGTACAAGAATCGCAGCCGTGATCAATGTGACACCCCAGGTGATTCCTTTTGCCTGCAAGGAAGGAAACAGTCTACCATCCAGCCCGATTGCCTTGATGATCAGCAGGAAAGCAGCAGCAATGATTAATGATTTATTTTGTGCGATGACCCCGATGAAGACGAGGGCAATCAAAAAAAGATAAGCTTCCATACGTCCTCCTCATACAAAAAAAGACGGACATGACCTAAGTCACGTCCGTCATGAATGGATTATGCGTTATATAGTTTACCTGTCAATGGATCGATTGAGATCATTTGACCGTCTTTGAAGACTGTCAATGCATCTTCGACACCAACGATGACTGGTTTACCGAGTGATGGTCCAACGATTCCAGCATGGCTTGTCAATCCGCCATCAACTGTGATCATCGCTGCAGCCATCTCGATTGCAGGCATCATGTCACGATCAGTTGAGTTCGTAACGAGGATCATGCCTGGCTTCGCTTTCGCGTTTGCTTCTTCTGCGTTGTTTGCGATGACGACTTCGCCAACGACTCCACGCTCACCGATTCCACGACCGTTTGCGATCTCTTTACCGACGATGTGGATTTTCAACATGTTCGTTGTACCAGCAGTCAAAGCAGGGATACCTGCTGAGATGACGACGAGATCACCGTCTGTAACGAAACCAGCGTCTTTTGCTGTGTCCGCAGCAAGTGTCAACATGTCATCCGTGTTGTCTGAAAGATGATCAACGACGATTGGGTACACGCCCCATACGATGTTCAACTGACGTGCGACACGTGCGCTTGGTGTAACAGCGACAATGTTTGGCTCTGGACGGTATTTCGAGATACGTGCAGCCGTGTAACCCGATTGTGTCGGTGTCAAGATTGCTTTTGCGTCCAAGTTGATTGCAGTGTGCGTAACCGCTTGAGCGATTGCATCCGTCACTGTGTGCTCACTACGTGTCTGACGATCTTTCAACAAGAGCTTGTAGTCGAGCATTTTTTCTGTACGTTTTGCGATCGAGTGCATCATTTGGACAGATTCGATTGGGTAGTCCCCTGCTGCTGTCTCACCTGAAAGCATGATTGCATCCGTACCATCAAGAATCGCGTTCGCGACGTCTGATGC
Organism: Exiguobacterium sp. BRG2; assembly: GCF_031844245.1. NCBI lineage: Bacteria > Bacillati > Bacillota > Bacilli > Caryophanales > Exiguobacterium > Exiguobacterium sp. BRG2. The sequence goes on along the minus strand of NZ_JAUZUW010000003.1, from coordinate 158,820 downwards.
TTCAGCACGTGTTGGACGTGGGAAACGTTGCATCGAGTCAAGCATTTGTGTTGCTGTAATGACTGGTTTACCGAAGTCGTTACAAAGCTTGATTAAGTCTTTTTGAGTTGGTGTGACTTCTTCCGTTGGAATCTCGATACCGAGGTCACCACGCGCTACCATCAAACCGTCCGAAATCGCAAGGATTTCTTCGATGTTATCGACACCTTCTTGGTTCTCGATTTTTGGGAAGATTTTGATGTGGCTCGCGTTGTTTTTCTCAAGCAATTGACGAATCGCAACGACGTCTGACGCACGGCGTACGAAAGATGCCGCGATCAAATCGATATCGCTCTTGATACCGAACTCGATATCCGCAATATCTTTTTCTGTCAAAGCAGGAAGGTTAACCTTTACGTTTGGCAAGTTAACGCCTTTTTTCGTCTTGATGACACCTTCGTTTTCGATTGAACAACGAAGCTCACGGTTCGGAAGTTTTTCAGTGACACGAAGACCGATGAGACCGTCATCAAGCATGATCATCGAACCAACTTCGACGTCATCATAGAGTCCTTCATACGTGACTGAGAATTTATCTTTCGTTCCGACGATTTCGTTTGCGTCTCCGCTAACGATGATGACTTCTTGACCACGTTCGAGAAGCGCTTTTCCTTCTTCAAACGAATGTGTCCGGATTTCTGGTCCTTTCGTATCAAGAAGAATCGTAACAATTTTGTTTGCTTCTTTCGCTGCGCGGCGGATATCCGTGATACGTGCGCCGTGTTCTTCATAATCGCCGTGTGAGAAGTTCAAACGAGCGACGTTCATACCTGCTTCAATCATTTCTGGAAGACGTTTTTCTGACGCCGGTCCAATCGTACATACAATTTTAGTTCTACGCATATTCCATAAACCTCCTACGGTGTTTGGCCAAGTTCTCTTGTCCATTCCAATCCTATCGACGTTCGTTAAATCGAAAGCTGTTTTGAAAGCTCGAGAATATCAAGATCCAGCTCATGTTTATTTTCGTCGAGTGCCTCATCGATATCGAGATCGATCATCTTACCACCACGTACACCTACAACACGTCCTTGTTTTCCTTGAAGTAGGATTTCGATGGCATGCGCTCCCATACGACTTGCAAGTACACGGTCCGCTGCCGTTGGTGCTCCACCACGTTGAACGTGACCAAGAACCGTGACGCGTGTATCGAGACCTGTTTCTTTTGCGATCGCGTCTCCCACGTCCTGGGCACGGCCTGCACCTTCAGCGACGATGACGATTGAGTGTTTCTTACCGCGATTGACACCACTTTGAATGCGATCGAGGACTTCTTTTAAATCTTCAGGACGCTCGGGAACAAGAATCGATTCTGCTCCACCAGCAAGTCCTGCATATAATGCGATATCACCCGCATCGCGTCCCATGACTTCAATGACATACGTCCGCTCATGCGACGATGCCGTATCACGGATTTTATCGATCGCTTCAAGCGCCGTGTTGAGCGCTGTATCAAAACCGATCGTATAGTCCGTTCCAGGAATATCGTTATCGATCGTACCTGGAAGTCCAATTGTCGGGAAGCCAAGTCCCGTCAATTTTTGGGCACCACGATACGACCCGTCTCCGCCTACGACGACGAGTGCATCAATTTCAAATTTCTTAAGATTGACAACCGCTTTTGCTCGTCCTTCTTCTGTACGGAACTCAGGGCAACGTGCTGAACGTAGGAACGTTCCACCTCGTTGAATGATGTCACCGACTGACCCAAGGTTCAACTGGACGATGTCCCCGTTGATTAATCCTTGATAGCCGTTATAGACACCAAATACTTCTAAGCCATGAAAAATCGCTTTACGCGTGACAGCACGCACCGCGGCATTCATACCTGGTGCATCGCCGCCACTCGTTAAGACAGCAATCCGTTTTAAACTCACGTTAATCACCTCTCCATTAATCTGAATCTAAAATAGCACGTTGTTTTCTTGTTTTACAACAGGGCAGATTGCATAAACTTTCACTTGTTTTTTCATTACCGATTCCGGAAATGAGGAATATCAATCATGATAGCGATTACATGGTGCTTATGTGCCAATTTGGTGATATTTTTCGGTCCGTTGATCGAGGAGCTCTTCCTTGGTCAGATGAACCAAAGTTTCGAGCTTCTGTATCAAGACAGATTTTAATTTATCCGCCTGTAATGACACATCAAGATGTGCTCCTCCGATGACTTCAGGAATGATAGCATCCGCGATTCCAAGGCGTAACAAATCAGGTGCTGTGATTTTCATCGATTCTGCAGCCTTTTCCGCAAGACTCGCATCTTTCCACAATAATGCTGCAGCACCTTCAGGAGAGATAACGGAATACGTCGAGTTCTCAAGCATCAAGAGTTGATCACAAACGCCGATTCCTAAAGCACCACCTGAACCGCCTTCACCAATGACAATCGAGATGATTGGCACAGTCATCCCAGCCATCTCAAACAAGTTTTTCGCGATGGCTTCACTTTGACCGCGTTCTTCTGCCGCACGTCCTGGATATGCTCCTTTCGTGTCAATGAACGTAATGATCGGTCGATTGAATTTTTCCGCTTGTTGCATGAGACGCAGTGCTTTCCGGTACCCTTCTGGATGTGGCATTCCGAAGTTACGACGAATGTTCTCTTTTGTATCTTTTCCGCGTTGATGACCGATGATCGTCACGGGACGACCATTTAGCGTTCCGATTCCACCGACGATTGCTGCATCATCATACCCATGACGATCGCCGTGCAGTTCGATGAAATCTTCACAAATCGATTCAATGTAATCGAGTGTCGTTGGACGTTCTGGATGACGTGCCAACTGAACACGATTCCACGCTTTCATATTCCCGTAAATATCGAGTTCTAACCGATGAAGGCGTTCTTCAAGAAGTTGCAGTTCTTCCTTGAAATCAAGTCCTTGCGTTTCCGCCATGTCATGAAGCTCAAGAATTTTTTCGCGTAACGCGATGACTGGTTGGTCAAATGGTTGCATGGTTCGTTCCCTCCGCATGTAGCTTTAAGATTCGCGTATAGTACGTCTTCAGATCGTGTCGTGATACGACATCGTCCAGTTGACCTGCTTGCAATAAGAATTCTGCTGTTTGGAAATCTTCCGGTAGTTTTTCACGAATCGTCTGTTCGATGATCCGGCGACCCGCAAATCCAATCAACGCACCCGGTTCAGCAATGTTGAAATCACCGAGCATCGCAAAACTTGCTGATACACCACCGGTTGTCGGATGTGTCATACAAGAAATATAGAGTAACCCTGCATCTGAATGCTGTTTTAAAAAGAGACTTGATTTTGCCATCTGCATGAGACTGACCATTCCTTCTTGCATCCGTGCTCCACCTGAAGCAGAGAATATCGTGACAGGTAAACGATGTTTCGTCGCGTAACGAACAGCTTCAGAAATTGCAGCACCAACGGCAGCTCCCATCGAGCCCATCCGGAATCGCGCATCCATGACACAAGCGACGAGTGGGTGACCATTCACATTCCCGACGCCACAGACGATCGCTTCCTTAAGACCCGTTCTGACTTGATCTCCTTTTAATTTTTCCGGATAGTCCTCAAATCCGAGGGGATCCGCTTGAACTGCCGGCAGATCAAAATATGTTACCGAACCTTCATCAAATAATTGCGTAAAACGTTCTTGCGCAGTCAACGGATGATGATATCCACATGAACAGACGCGTAGGTTCGCTTCTAGTTGTTTCGTATATTGGATCAATTTACATTTCGGACATTTTGTCATTAAGCCAACAGGCACATCGACACGTTGCTCCTTTGAAGTCAACGTGACGAACTTTTTAGGTTTTCGAAAAAATGCTTGCACGTTCAGTTCCCCCTTGTCATCTATGGGCGGTTCAAGAATTGTTCCCGTTCCACTTGCGTATAGAGTTCCCCTTGACCGAAGCTTTTATGGAAGGCATTGACTTGTCGCCAGATTCGTTCAAACAGATCGTTATCGACCGTCTGAATCAACGTCTCACGAAACGCTGCATCAGATGCAACAACTGGTGCAAGCACCGAAAGGTCATCCAGCTGCGCGAGCGCTGCTTGCTCAAGCAAGCGGAGCGTTCCTGCCAAGTCTTCAAACTTCGAATCGCCAGTCACTAAGAATTGAGCGATGATTTGAATATAGGTATGATCGTCACGGTTCAACAGAAAGCTTCCGCCTCCGTGCCGTGTCTCGATGATGCCTAAATAAGCGAGCGTCCGTAATGCTTCTCGTACGGACGGTCGGCTGATGGATAGTCGTTCTGCCAGTTCCCGTTCCGATGGGATTCGGTCTCCTGGAACTAATCCATCTTGTTCGATCATCAATTTAATCGCCGCGATATTGGCTTCAAACGCATTTCGTTTCTTCTCCATATCGATACGGCACCACCTTTCTGACCCTTCAGTCGGTTGCTTTAATCGGTGGCATTGGTCAGACCAATTACCCTTTATTATAACAAATCTTATTACCTACTACTAGTTTGAGCGAGGCACATTTTTCAGGACAACATGATCCTCACCAAACTGCATACGTAGACGAGCTAATAATTCCTCATCATGCCGAACCGCATAAAGTGACGGTAACGATTTCGTCTCGCGTGAATCAGCGTAGCGAACGACGACTGGAATATCGCCTGGCGTAGCTTCTAACAATTGTTCGAGTGTGGCTAGCTCATTTTTTGATGTTAGCTTGACGAACAATACATCTTGTCCGAGTGGCCGGAGCCGTTCCAAAATGAATTGGCGCTCCCCTTCACGATCTTGAACCTTCAACTCGATCAATAAGACATTCCCTAAGTAAAGAGAACGACGGAACCGCTCATATTGACTTGGGAATACGACGACTTCTTCATTTGAATACCCATCGACCGCTTGAATGACCGCCATCACTTGACCGCGTTTCGTCTTGAATTCTCGGATTTGATCAATATAGCAGATTAAATAATGCGTGTCTGCTCCGACACTAAGATCATGAAAATAAGCAGATTCGACCGGTGCTTTCATCGCTGTCGTCAAAGGAGAATACGTTAACCAGAATCCGAGTGCATCTCGTTCCAGGCGTGCCCAGTCGGAATCGCTTCGTTTCGATGACTTCTGTGTCCGGCGTTTCCCGAGGATTGCCAGTTCGTCCGGTAATAAGGTATTCGATGATTCCGTGAAGTACTCGAGCACCTCTTGTTCAGCGAGTCCACGATCGCCGTGCGTCGCTCGGTCTAATGCGCCACTATAAAGCAGTAATTCGATTTTTGCTCGTTCCTTTTTACCCCATCCGACATGAGTCAATAGACCGGCGATCGTCGCCGTGTGCTTCGACGCTTCTTTTAACCGTTCGAACTCTCGCTCGGAAATACCTTTAATCACATGGATTCCAAGTCGAATCCCCTTTCCCTCTAGTGAAGAACGATAATCGGAAATCCAGACGTCCGGTGATAGGACAGGGAGACGTCGTTCGCGCATCAACCGGACAAGGCGTTCCGGTTGTTCCACCGAAACGAGAAAGAAAATTTGCGGGAAATGCGCTTTGATATACCCAAGGGCATAACTAATCTTTGAGTAGGCGACTGCATGACTTCGGTTAAATCCATATCCGGCAAAACGTTCGATTTGTTCATAAAGTGAATGCGCTACTGTATCATCGAATCCATTCGTTCGTGCACCTTCTAAAAAATGGAGACGTTCCTGTTCGAGTGAATCCGTACTCTTCTTGGAAATCGCACGTCGTAATATATCTGCTTGAGCAAGCGTAAAACCAGCCACTCGGCGTGTGATTTCCATGACTTGCTCTTGGTAGACGATGATGCCATATGTCGACGCCAGCACCTCTTCTAATACAGGATGTACCATCTGATAAGGTTGACCGGCTTTTCGTTTTGCGTACAGATCAATGAATTTCATCGGTCCTGGACGATAGAGCGACATCGTGGCGACCAAATCTTCAAATCGATTCGGTTTCACTTCTCGCAATGTTTGTTTCATGCCTGGTGATTCGAATTGGAAGATATCATCCGTCTCGGCGCGGGCAAAGACTTGGAACGTCGCACGATCTTCTTCTGGAATTTGCGAGAGCTTAAAAGAGGGGTGTTCTCTTCGAATCAATTCTTCCATCCGACGCAAACGACTAAGATTGCGCAGCCCCAGCAAGTCAATCTTCAGTAATCCTTGACGTTCTAATGCTTGCATCAGGAACTGCGTCACGTATCGCTCGTTCGGTCCTGTCTCTAAGGGTGTCGTCTCGACGAGATTCTCTGACCCGATGACGACGCCGGCTGCGTGAACCGAACGTTGTCGCGGGAGACCTTCGACTGCTTGCGCTAGCTGTAAGAGTTGTCGACGTTTTTCACTTCCAGAGAACCAGCGATACGTCTGTTTATTTTGTTCGATTCCTTGTAATGTCGTCGATTTCCCAAGTTGTTTGACTGCAGCATCCAGTTCATCTTTTGAAAACTCCAGCGTTCGTCCGACGTCTCGCAGAGCGGCTTTGGCACCAAGCGTTGATAATGTCCCGATTTGGGCGACATGGTCTTTTCCATAACGCATTACGAGATCTTCTAATACCTCTTCGCGTCGTTCATCTTCGATATCGATATCGATATCCGGCATCGAAATCCGCTCTGGATTCAAAAACCGCTCAAAGAGTAATCCATATTTCAACGGATCAACCGTCGTGATTCCAAGCGCATAACTAACGAGAGAGCCTGCTGCCGACCCACGACCAGGTCCAACATGAATGCCTTTCGCCTTTGCTCGTCGAATAAGTTCCTCGACGATCAAAAAATAATCAGCAAATCCGGTTTGTTCGATGACGGACAGTTCATAGGCGAGCCGTTCCGCCGCTTCTTTACTTTCATGACCGTGTGCCAGTAATCCTTCTTCAGCATGCGTCCGCAGCATCGCATTCGAATCTTCTGCGACGCGTGGTAATGGACGTTGCTGGAACGGTAATTCTAAGCGTTCAGATGTCGCGGCAAATTGCTCAGCCATCGTGATTTCTCGCTCCGTAAAGTCTTCGAGTAACTCTTCTCGAGTCTTTAAATGCATCAGACGATCTGTTTTTTGATCTTGGAACGTCGTTGCTTCACGTATCGCACGTATTGCTTGATAAGCTGGGGCTTCAGCTCGATGAAGATAACGGACAGGATCGACCGGGATTGTCTCTACACCGAGTGATGCGGCTACTTCCCGATAACGCATGCGACTCTCTCGCTCGACGGTCGAGCGACTCGAAGTCACTCCCATATATGTACGCGCTCCTTGAACGTGTCCCATCCACTGCACGACGGAACGACGTAGACGTGTCATATCTTCCGATGCCTGACGAAGCGGAACGAGCACCGCAATGAGCGATGAGGCTTCAATAACCGGTTGTTCACTAGCTAATCGGTACAATTGACGTAAGCCATCAGAAGAAAAAGCAAACCACAAGATACAACAGTCTTCTTCCTCGATTCGCTGTTCCCAGCCAATGACCGGTTGTAACTGTCGACGCTGACACGCCTCGATGAATGCCGGAACTCCGGTTAATGTCGTTTCACAGATGATCGCTCGTCCAAGCTGACGATGAACAAGCTCATCGAGGTACGTCTCGATTCGAATCAAACTTTGTAAGGAACTATATTGTGTCCGGACATTTAAGTGCATCTTCTATTCTCCTCTCTCTTCTGATGAAAGCTTAAAAAGTTTTCAGAACATTCATATCTAACTAACTCAAGTACTCGCCATCTGATTTATTATTCGCTACAATAAGTATAGAAATATCATGACGGGTACGGAAGGAGCATTTCTCATGATTTTGAATCGTAGTCAAATCGCACGTGAAAAGGTTGAACAACTAAAGTTAGGTGTTACTGCTTTTACTGAAACGGAAGAAATCGCTGAGAAGATTCGCAAGTCGGTCGCTGAACTTCAACTGAATGTCATTGAAGACCACACAGATCGTGGCGTATGGTTCATTCCGCAACAAGAAACAAAAACGAAATAAGCATAAAAAGGCTGTTCGCTCCGCTTCCTCACGAGAGGAATGAGACCGAGCAGCCTTTTTTCCATTTAAAACTGGAAGTTCGCAGCGACCTCATTCAGACGATTAACGACACGTTCGACTTCACTTAACTGTTCAATCGTCGCACCAGACGCCATTGGATGTCCACCGCCATTGAATTCTTTTGCTACTTCATTGATGACTGGACCCTTCGAGCGAATTCGGACGCGAACTTCCATATCTGTTTCGAGGAACAGCGCCCAGCACTTCATTCCTTGTAAACCGGCAAAACTATTGACGAGTAACGATGCTTGTTCGACCGTTGCTCCAAATTGCTTCAATGTATCCTGTGTCAAAACGACATAACCGACGCCTTGATCCGTCAATTGGATATGTTGAAGAACATATCCTTGTAGATGAAGCGCCGCCAGTTCTGTTTGGTACATATTCCGATACAACCAATCTGTATCAATCCCTACATCAATCAATTGCGCCGCGACTTCAAACGTTCGTTTCGTCGTACCACGGAATTGAAAACGTCCCGTGTCACCGACGATTCCCGCATAGAATTGAATAGCAGCTGATGCTGGAATGTCGTATTCCCATTCATTCAATAGATGAACGAGCAGTTCCGATGTCGAACTCATCGTCGTATCGACGAGTTGCACTGACGCGTATGGATCCTCATCGGGATGATGGTCGATTTTAATGACGTCTTTTCCTGTCATCGCGACCTTCCCGTCAATACGTGCTTGATTCGCCGTATCCAGAATCACGACTAACGCCTCTTTGTATAACTCGTCTTCTACCTGATCGAGCTTCCCCATAAATGACAATGATGTCGCCATCTCACCTGCCGACAACACTGTTTTTTCAGGAAACTGGTGTTGCAATGTCAATTGTAAGCCGAACTGACTACCGAGTGCATCGGGATCCGGTCGTTCATGACGATGAATGATGATCGTATTTGCAGCTTCAATCATTTGTTTGATTTGCTCTTTCACTGTGCACAGCTCCTCTAATCTTGATATGATACTAGATGAAGACAAAAAGGAGGTCCTTTTAACATGCAATTCATCCTCATCGCCCTCATCGTTTTCTCGCTTGGTGGGTATTTGTTAGCAAAACGCCGCGCGTTCCATACGAAAAGCACGAACCGAAAATACTTGTTCAATACACAAGCGAGCATTTGGTTGAGTCTGTTCGTCATCCTATTCGCCGTCAATCAGTTCGTTTCCGGGAACGGATTAACGACACTCGTCGGAAAAGTTGTCTGTTCTATTTTAATCGTCGTCGGTGTTGCTTCATTCATCGCTGGATTCATCCGTTACAAAAAGATTTATCCATATGTCGTCCGTGAGATGGAGCAATCCTGAGCGAGATTCAGAGGAACCGAAGTCAATCGACTTCGGTTCTTTTTGTATTCACTTAACGATCGATGAGTTGAGAAGTCACGAGCGCCTTCGCAACGATTTGTGTACCTTGATACATTTCGACATCGACTTTCCCGAATTTTCGACCAACGTCAAAGACATTGGCCCGGATCGTTACCGTACTCTCGATCTGAACAGGTTTAATGAAATAGATGCTGACGTTTTCAATGACAAGGTCACCTTTCTTCATGTGACGCAACATTCGCGTCGCCCCTTCGACGAGAAGCGTCGTCAATACACCACTTGAAGCAGTCCCCATGAAATTCGTCATTTGCGGAGAAACCTCAAGGGATAAGTACGGTCCCCGTTCGTCCTCTGCCGCTTTAATCTGGCCTGTGATCAGATCATCGAACGTCTCCCCGACCTGCGGCTGGCGATTCGCCAGTTGCAACGCCTTGAGGACATCTTGACGGCTAATGATCCCAAGCAATCGCCCATACTGGTCAATGACCGGTAACATTTCGATGCCTTCCCATACCATCTGATGCGCAGAATTCGTGACACTCGTTCGAATGCCGACCGTAATTGGATGCCGCGTCATGACTTTTTCAACAGCCCAGTCATGTGGACGGTCAATGATGTCCTTCGCCGTCACGACACCGACGACCTTCATTTGTTCATCGATGACAGGGTAACGATTGTGTTTCGTCTGTTCGTTCAACTCGTGCCAACGTGAAATCGGATCCGTCGTCTGTAAATAGAACGTATCATGTAAAGGGATCAAGATATCCGAGACGAGTAAGATTTCCTTTTTGATCAATCGATCATAAATTGCTCGGTTGATCATCGTTGCGACCGTAAATGTATCGTATGACGTCGAAATGATGGGTAACTCCATCTCATCCGCCAATCGTTTTGCATCCTCCGTTGTATCAAATCCACCGGTGATCAATACAGCGGCCCCTGCTTCAAGCACGAGTTCGTGTGCTTTTTCACGGTTCCCGATGATGACGAGACTGTCGACATCGATGTAACGCATCATCGCTTCAAGCTTCATTGCGCCAATGACGAATTTCGTCAATGTCTTGTGTAATCCGTTTCTCCCACCGAGAACTTGACCATCGACGATATTCACGACCTCCGCGAATGTCAGCTTCTCAATATTTTCTTTTTGTTTCTTTTTGATTCGAATCGTTCCGACTCGTTCGATCGTCGAGACGAACCCAAGATTCTCCGCTTCCTTGATGGCGCGATAGGCCGTTCCTTCGGATACGGTCAAGTCCTTCGCGATTTGTCGGACGGAAATCTTCGTTCCGACATCAAGATCTTCGATATGTCGAATGATCTGTTCGTGTTTCGTAGGCATACTGTATCCCTTCTTTTCCTTTTTTCTACTCTCCTGTCATTATACTGTACTACTCCAAAGATGAAAACGTGTACTAGTCTGATTTACGAGAAATGTTTTTCGAATCGGACGATGGTATACTTATGTAGAAAATGAGTAGAGAGGTGGAGTTACATATGAGCGAACGTACGAATTACATTAGTGCTTTCTTGAAAGAACAAGGAATCGATTTAGCCGTCATTACTTCAAAGGCAAATGTCTTTTACTTTTCAGGAGTCTACGCAGAACCTCACGAACGTGTCATGGCAGTCCTCGTTGATGTAACCGGCAAACATGTATTATTCTGCCCAGCACTCGAAGCAAGTATCGTTGCAGCGAGTCCTTGGGAAGGAGACGTCGTCACGTATGAAGATCATGAAAATCCATTCGATCGTTTAGCTGAATTATTCAAGACATTTGAACATTCGAACAATCGGATCGGTATTGAAGGTGAACATATGACGTTTAGTCGATATCAAGAACTGAGCTCACATCTTGAAAATGCAGCCATTTTTGATATTGGTGAGTCCTTACAAGCGCTTCGCTTGAAGAAAACACCGGAAGAAATTGCTATCCTTCAAGAAGCAGCAGCACTTGCGGATGAAGCGATCGAAATCGGTAAACAAGCGATCCGTCCAGGTATCACGGAAATCGAAGTCATTGCGGAAATCGAATATGAAATGAAGAAAAAAGGCGTCCGCGAGATGTCGTTCGATACGCTTGTCCTATTTGGTGCAAACAGTGCTGATCCACACGGTGTCCCAGGTGACCGCGTCATCCAAGAAGGCGATTTCGTCCTATTCGATCTCGGTGTCATTTGGAAAGGCTACTGTTCAGACATTACACGGACCTTCATTTATGGTCAGGCAAGCGAAGAACAGACGAAAATCTATGAAACGGTCCGCCAAGCACTTGAAGCCGCGACAAAAGCGAGTCAGATCGGTACGACACTCGGCTCGTTGGATAAAGCAGCCCGCGACGTCATCACAGAGGCTGGCTACGGTCAGTACTTCACACATCGCGTTGGTCACGGACTCGGAATCGAGGTTCACGAATTCCCGTCCCTCGCTTCAAACAACTTACTGACGGCTGAAGCTGGTATCGTCTACACGCTCGAACCAGGTATCTATGTTCCCGGAGTCGGCGGCGTCCGGATCGAAGATGATATCCATCTTACTGCGGAAGGTCCGGTTGCGTTGACTCGCACACCAAAACACCTTCAATCGATTCCATCATCTTAAATCAGTAAAAACACCTAATCCAAGCGATGGATTAGGTGTTTTTTATTTACTTACGGGATTGATGGACGACATTGACGCCCCCTGTCACATCAAGAATCGCACCTGTAATCATACTTGATTCTTCTGCGAGTAAGAAGGAGATGGCGCGAGCGATATCTTCCCCGACACCCGTTCTTCCGACCGGTGTTTCTTCATCTTGCTCTGCTTCGGAAATCCGTTTCGTCTTGTTATCACCGACGATGTTCCCCGGATTGACCATGTTGACCGTAATGCCGTGCTCTGCCTCTTCAAGCGCCACACTCTTCGTCAAACTCACCATCCCGCTTTTAGCAGCAGCGAACGCCGCCCGGCACACCCATCCTGGCGCTGTCGCACTTTCCGGAAAACCATACGTGATGATTCGACCATAGGCTTGCTTACGCATGACGGGTAATACTTGACGTAACAACCAGAAACTAGCGGTCAGATTCCCGGTAATGACTTCATTCCATTCTTGATCGCTATAATCTACTAATGCTTTCCGCTCGAATATATATGGTCCTGCATTAAGTATCAACGCATCAATCCGACCTTGCTCGTTAATTGCTTGTTGAGCTGCGTGTTCCACTTCTTCTTGGTTCGTCACATCTGCTTGAATCGTCACAAGATTCGGATGTGTAAACTCGGGTTCGGAACGATGGAACGCCGTTACTTTCCATCCTTCTTCCAATAACTGGCGTGTTACTCGCTCTCCCAGTCCTTTTGTACCTGCTGTAATTAACGCGTGCCTCATCTTGGCATCGCCCCCTTTCACTGACTCCATCTTACGATGGAATAGAAAGGTAGGACAATTTTTAGAACTCGTTGAATGTTTCGTCCGCTTCCAGTAAGAGAATGGTATAATTAGAGTGTACTCATCATATCGATTACGAAGGGATGGATTCATCATGGCAATCGTCTATCATAATGTACTTGTAGCAGTAGATGGCTCAAAAGAGGCAGAACGTGCCTTCGAGACGGCAATCGATGTTTCATTGCGAAATGATGCAAAATTGATCATCGCACACGTCATTGATACACGGACGTTCGCAACAGTAGAAGCATATGACCGTACTATCACGGAACGTGCTGAATCTTACGCGAAGGAATTGCTAGACGAATATGTCAAGACCGCTCAAGATCGCGGTGTACAGGAAGTCGAAGTTGCAATTGAATACGGTTCTCCAAAAGTCACGATTGCCAAAAAACTTGCTCCTAATCACGATGCTGATTTAATCATTTGTGGCGCGACCGGCTTAAACGCTGTTGAGCGTTTCTTCATCGGTAGTGTCTCTGAAAGCATTACGCGTTACGCAAAATGTGACGTCTTGATTGTTCGTTTATGAACCACTCTTCCATCAAAAGCCTCTCTCCCTTCATCTCAAAGGAAGAGAGGCTTTTTGATGACCTGCTTAAACAAAAAACCATCGAACCGATGTCCGATGGTTTGAAATCATTTGTATTTTACTGTAACGGTACGACGACCCCAGTTGAATGCTTCTGAACGAGAGTAGTAAAGGATATCCATCTTCTTACCTTTGATGGCACCGCCAGTATCAGCAGCTGTATATGTCCCTTTCAATTTCCCTTTATAATACACTTTGACTGTCGAACGAAGTGGAATGACACGTGGATCAACAGCTACGACTTTCTTTTTCGAGCTTTTGATGTTCCAACCGATTGCTGTCAGGTTGCCACTGCCTGGATCATACGGTGTATAGGCTGTCGCACTCACATTCGTGACTGTTTTCCAACCGCCCGTAGATTGTTTTTTTGATCCGCTTGACGTCACGACTTTCGAGTAACTCGCGCTAAGATAAGCCGTCTTACCTTTGTAGCTTACTTTGTACCAGTTCCCTGTTTTTGCTTTGTACGATAACGTTTGGTTCTTATATAGAAGACCGAGCTTCTTCGAAGAAGTAGTAGCTTTTTGACGAATGACTAGGCTATCGACTGTTGACTTGACGCTTTTCTTAGTTGCAGCCTCTGCTTGAAGACCTGCGAACGAACTGAGTGCTAACACGACCGTTAAAACACTTGCGAGCATTCGTTTCATCATGTATTTTCTCCTCCATCATTGTTTCGTGTTTGTTAACTGAGATTAATATACATGACAAAAGCAGGTAGTGCCGTTACATATAGACCACAAAAATATGTCTGTACTATTACCGTTATGTTACAAAAGACTAATTTTTTTTAAGAAACGACTCTTTTTTAGGTTTATTTTTACGATGATGACGCTTCTTTTTTCGTTGTATGACAATCGTCGTAACAATAGATCATACGTTCGTGTATCACTTTTCTGGGATTTCATCAAAAAAAGGACTAAATCGTCGTATTAACGATTCAGTCCTTTTTAAAATTATGCGTTTTGAGCAACCAATCCACCAACACGAACTGTATCACGTGCGATCATCAATTCTTCATTCGTTGGAATGATAATGACTTTGACTGGTGAGTGTGGATAGTTAATGAAGAGTTCTTCTCCATGAGCTCCATTGTTGAGTGATGGATCCCAGTAAACGCCCATGAATTCGAGACCACGTAGGACACGCTCACGGATTGAATCTGAGTTTTCTCCAACACCAGCTGTGAAGATAATGGCATCAACACCATTCATCTCAGCAGCATATTGCCCGATGTATCCGTGGATACGGTTCGCGAAGATACGGAGTGCCATCTCTGAACGGTGGTTTCCTTCCTTCGCAGCCGTTTGGACGTCACGCAAGTCACTTGAAAGACCTGAGAGTCCGTAGATTCCAGACTCTTTGTTCATGACGTTCAAGACTTCTTCCGCTGTTTTCCCTGTTTTCTCCATTAAGAATGGAATCAAAGCTGGGTCGAGTGAACCAGAACGTGTTCCCATCGTGATCCCTTCAAGCGGTGTGAAGCCCATCGTCGTATCGATTGATTCGCCACCCGAAACTGCTGCGATTGATGCTCCGCTACCTAAGTGACATGAGATCAAACGAAGGTCTTTTAATGGACGACCGAGTAATTCAGATGCACGTTCCGTAACATATTTGTGGCTCGTACCGTGGAAACCATATTTACGGATACCGTATTCTGTGTAGTAATCATACGGTAAGCTGTAAAGGAAGTTTTCTTCTGGCATCGTTTGATGGAACGCCGTATCGAAGACCGCCACTTGCGGCACTTCCGGAAGCAATGCTTGGAATGCCCGGATTCCGATCAAGTTTGGTGGAATGTGAAGTGGTCCGAGTTCTGTATACGACTCGATATCTTGCATGACTTCATCCGTGATCAATACAGAGTCTGCATATTTTTCTTTACCATGAAGAACACGATGTCCGACACCTTTAATCTCATCGTAAGACGAGATGATTCCGAACTCCATTAATTTTTCGAGTGATAACTCGACTGCTTCTTTATGTGTTGCAAGCGGGAGGACATCTGTATACTTTTGTCCTTCACCATATTTAATCGTAAAGATTGCATCGTCTTTACCGACACGTTCAACGAGTCCGACTGCAGTCATCGTTTCGTTCGGCATTTCGAGCAATTGGAACTTCAAAGACGAACTACCTGCGTTTACCGCCATAATTTTTGCCATGATTTTTCCCCTTTTCCATTTGAATCCAATGAACATTCACATCTGTTTAGGTTTTCTTCTATTTCTGTTCTACAACTAGAATAGTCAAATTAACGACAGATTTCAATCACTTTGCGTAATTCATTTTAATTCTGTGTTAATCCATTCATCAATCTGTTTCACCATACCACCAAACGCACGGGCATCTGTGAAAGATGGTAGTTCAGCAAGTAACGCTTGTTTTGGCATCTTCATACCGGCTAAATGATTACGGACGATCAAATAACTTTTTGCTGCCTGTTCTTGTTTGAACATGGTTAACGGCAATTGTAAAATGCCAATGACGTGCGCTTTTGATTCAAAGTACTGTTTCAACTTGCCTTCCGTATCATGCTGGAACAAACCGTTCGGAATGACAAAAACACCGAACCCACCTGGTTTGACGTATTGCATCGCTTGTTCGATCAATAAGAAATGACTATAGCTCATACCCTCATCTCGTTTCAAGATGTAAGAAGCAGCAGCCTCTTCATCCGGATAATAACCGACTGGGAGATCAGCCATCGCAAGATCAACTGGATCTAGCAACAAAGGTCGTAACGCATCTTGATGCGTATACGTAACAGGGTAGTCGAGTAATTCCGTTACAGCTGCCGATAAACGAATTAACGTCTCATCTACCTCAACTGCTTCAGCAGATGTGCCCGTCGAAAGCTGACTCAAGACAGCGTGTAACATACCACCTGTTCCACTTCCTAATTCAAGTAGTCGGATGTCCTCCTTACCTACCAATTTCCCGATTAGATAACCAGCAAACAAAGCGACGCTGTCTGGCGTCGGCAAATGGTTCGGTTGCGCTTGTTTCATCCCTTCTAAAATAGCAAGCGATACTGCCTTTCGAATGACCTCTTTGTCTACATTTTCAGTATGGCGATCGTTCAACCGGTCAATCACAGTCGTCAACGCTTCTAGGTAAGGCATATCAAGATCACGTTCGATTTGTTTTGTTTGACGTGTTAATTCCTTATATAACTTTTCTAACGGCTCCATGTACGTCATCCTCTCCAAAACGAAACGGCCCCCCGTAGAGCGGGAGCCGTTTCTATCATTAGTTCCATTGTAACGCTTCAGCGTCGTTTGTAAACCATTCTTACTTCGCTTCACGTGCTGCAGCGAGTGCTGCTTCGAAATTCACCTCATCCGTTGATTCTTCGAGGTATTCGACATACGTGATTTCGTTGTTCGAATCTAAGACGAAGACAGAGCGAGCAAGCAGACGTAATTCTTCGATTGCCACGCCGTACTGTGTACCGAATGAAAGATCACGGTGATCAGACAATGTCACGACTTGATCAAGACCACTTGACGCACACCAACGACGTTGCGCGAACGGAAGGTCGTTTGAGATCGTCATGACCGTCACACCTTCGATTTTAGCTGCTTCTTCGTTAAATTTACGAGTCTGTGCATCGCATACCCCTGTATCGATTGATGGGACGACACTGATGATTCGAACACCTTGGTATGTATCACGTGTTACAGGCGATAAGTCGTTAGCTAACACTTGAAAGTCCGGTGCTGTTTGTCCGACTTGAACCGCTGTACCTTGAAGTGTGATTGGATTTCCTTTAAACGTTGCCATATGAATTCCCCTTTTCCCCTGATTGGATATACTGTATTTTCTATTTAACTATAGGAATGATCTGCGAAGATGGCAAGTATTCTGCCATAATTGATGGACTTCAGTACCCGTCTTTCTAAAAAACAGGTATAATAAAAGAGTTCATGAAACGCTTTCAAGGGGGAATTGACCATGGCTCGAAATAATGTCTACCTGTACTACCGAAATACACAAAGACACGAGACGCAGGTGCGAAAGTTGATCGATGTCGGTACACGATACGGACTGAATGTCGTCCAAGATCATCGACAAGCAAACATCATCGTCTCGATTGGTGGAGACGGGGCTTTCTTGCAAGCGGCACGCTTCACAGGTTTCCGTGATGATGCGATCTATGTCGGATTCGCTGAAGGACCAAACTCGTTCTACTGTGATTTTGATATCAATGATCTTTCTGCGGTCGAAGCAATCTTTAAAGAGACGGGCAATCGTGTCTCGGATGGCGAAATCGAAGTACGTCGTTATCCACTACTTGAAGCATCCATCAACGGTGGACCACCGATGCTCTGTCTGAACGAATGTTCCGTAAAGTCGAGCATCATCAAATCACTCGCAATCGAAGTCTATATCGATGACTTCCTGTTTGAGACATTCCGCGGGGATGGAATGGTCATCTCAACACCGACGGGATCTACGGCTTATAACAAGTCACTTTCTGGTGCGATTGTCGATCCATTGATCCACTGTCTTCAAGTCAGCGAGATCGCTTCCGTTAACAATAACCGGTACCGGACACTCGGTTCTGCTTTCCTATTGAACCGCGGACGTAAACTCTCGTTACGCATCATTGAGGACGGAAACGATTATCCGATCATCGGGATGGATAACGAAGCACTCAGCCTGACACGAACGGATTCAGTCGATATCCAGCTCTCTGAAAAAGAACTTAAAACCGTCAAATTAACGAACAATACATTTTGGCATAAGATTCAACGCTCATTCTTATGACAATAAAAAAATCTGCCCTGAAGAGGCAGATTTTTTTATTGCGTCTTCCGTTACGTCACCCCTTATACTCCAATCAAAGGAGGTACACAGATGATGTATTCCACTCAGGAAATCGCCAAACTTACCGGAGTCACAAAACGAACGCTTTATCATTATGAGACGTTCGGTCTCCTTGTGCCAAAGCGCAACGATGCCGGTCACCGATATTATAGCAGTGAGGATCTTTTACGTTTACAACAAATCCTTCTCTATCGCTCTCTTGATTTTCCGCTGTCAGAAATCCAAAGATTACTTACACAATCTGACTCCAGTCATCACACGATGATATTGAAAAAACAAATTGTACTACTTCAAGAAAAAGCTTCGCATTATCAGATGCTCGCTCAACTCGCTGAACAAACATTACTCACTTTAATAGGAGGACTCCCCATGAAAGATGAACAATTATTCCGCGGTTTACGTCACGAAGAGATCGTCATGCACGAAAAACAACATGCAGATGAAGTCCAACAACACTACGGTGACACCGACGCCTATCGAATCAGTGCAAAAAGACAAAAACAACGTACCCCGAATGAGAAAGAACAACTGAGCGCCATGCATAAGCAACTCGATCAGCGCTTGACGACCCTCTACCGCGACGGGCACAAGGCGACAGATCCAGACGTTCAACAAATCGTGAAAGAACAACATGACTTCATCGATACGTACTATTATCCATGTGAGTTATCTATTTTTGCCTCACTCGGCCAGATGTATGTGTCCGACGACCGGTTTCGTGCCTACTACGATGCGTATGCACCTGGACTATCTTCTTTCTATTCGGAAGCTATTTCGCACTATGCAGAAGCAACATCAAATTAAGGCTGCTTCTGCCTGATAGACGGTTTTACCAGCTTGGACAGTCTCCACTAAACGGTTATTCAAGATGGCTTCCCCACGCAAGCGATAGAAGTCTTCTTCAAAGATGACGAAATCGGCATCGTATCCTGGTAGGAGTAATCCTTTGCGTCCATGTGTCTCGGTCGCGAGATGTGGATTTTTCGTAAAGAGTAACAAGGCTTCGTACATCGATAACGTCTCATTCGCCTTATTGACACGTCCCGCTGTTCCTTCCGTCGCTGCATACAGGGAACGCCGGACATCGGGGTCAGAGATCGGTGCATCTGCCCCACCGCATAATAATGCGCCGGTCTCAGCTAACGAACGTAAACGATAACTCCAGTCTAAGCGGTTCAATCCGAGTCGATCGACGATGAAGTCTGCGTCATCCAGTAAAAAGACCGGTTGAACGTCAATCAAGACCGGTAACTTCCGAATTCGTGCAAGCGTTTCTGGTCGAACGACCGTCGCATGAATGATCCGATCCCGCTTGCCTTTTGGTGCTGGATATTTCTCGAGCACCTGTACGAATCGTTCAATCGCTAAGTCACCGATGACATGTGCCGCAACTGTGAACCCGTAACTACGTGCACGCTTGACGAGTTGTTCGAGTTGTTCTGGCGTATGCACTTCGATGCCACGTGTCGTCGGATCATCAGAATAACCACGACCAAGTAGAGCTGTCCGTCCTCCGAGTGCACCGTCGACGAATAGTTTCATCGCACCAATTGACATCGTTGATGGCAAAATTGGTTGCTGTTGCACGAACTCATCGATGACAAGATGATGAACGAGTAGATGTGTATGGAAGCCTGTCTCTTCTGTCACTTCTTTATATGCTTGGAGGATTTCCGCGACATCTCCGTGATACGATAAATCTTCTGTGTGTGCCGCAATGATGCCGTATTGATATAAGTTCTTAATTGCTGACCGGAGTGACGATTTGTTTCGCTCTAAGTTTCCAGCTTGTAACGCATACAAAGGTTCAAGCGCCGCATCGTACAAAAATCCGTCAGCTTCGCCGTTATCCGATAAGCCGATCTTTCCACCATCGATGACAGTCGATGCTTTATAGCCGAGCTGTTGGAATAAAACATCGTTGACAAGTGCGGTATGCCGGTCTGTCCGTTTTAATAAGGCAGGAACGTCCGGGAACAACTGATTCAGCCATGCTTTTGTCGGCGCACGGTCAAGTTTCGTTTCGTCATATCCTTCCGCCACGTGAATCCCATTGATTGGTTCTGCCTTGAGGAAAGCTTGTCCTAATGCTTCAAGCGTCGTATAACGCGAGGCATCGACACGGTTGATCGCTTCCCCGTAGCCAATCAGATGAATATGTGCGTCTGTGAAGGCTGGATAAACAGCTTTTCCGTTCAAGTCTTGAATCTGTTCAATACGTCTACCGAAACGTCGACGTAGTTTTCCTTCCTCCCCCATTGCGATGATCCGCGTCTTCTCGACGAACATCGCTGAATGGACGTCCTCTTCATGTGCCATCGTCCGAATCAATCCGTTTACGTATAGTGTTCCCATTCTACTCACTCCTCTTTTTACAAAAATAGGGTGACCATGACGGTCACCCTGAATTGTCGATCCTGATTTAAACGTGCAACGTTTCCTCTGGTGCACACGATCGTTTAATGCGTTCGATCGCGTCCGGATCGTATTCATTTAGGACACGTTCCGCTAAGATGATCGTACGTTCATAGTCTCCCGCTAAGAACTTCGTTTCCGCGATCGTCAGCGACATATGTATCTCATTGTCGTGGCGACGGTATCGGTTCGCATACTGGACGAGCCGTTCGGCATACGTGACTTCGAACACTAATGTATCTAACCGTTCTTGCACATGTTTAAACGTTTCTTGGACGTCTTGACTTTGTGCAACGATCGATCGGACATTAAACGGTAACTCTTCGAGCCGTGTCTCAAGCGTCTGTAGCGAACGATTCGCATTACGTAGTGCTTCTTCGACTTCCGTTGGTAAGTTCGGTAATCCAAGTCGTTTCAGACGAAGACGTGTTTGCGAGAGCTGATGACGCCATTCGACGATCCGTTCGCGCACTTCTGTCTCTTCTTTTCGAAGCGCTTGAAGTTCGACCGTAAAGCGTTCGTACTGAATCATCAACTGTTCCTCTAAGCGAATCGCATCGCGCATTTGATCTTCGAGCATACTGAACGGAATGATTTTCCCAGCAATCGACTCATCGAGATCTTTTGCCGCTTCAAATAGTAGCTCTTCGTCACGTTGGATCGTTTCGTAGTGAATTCCAAGATCTGCTGAGATTTCATACTTTTCACGTAAAATGCTGAACTCTTGTGCTAACTGATGAATCCGTTCGCGCATCCGTAATGCTTTTTGTTTCAAGGATTGATTTTCTTTTTTTACTTGATGACGTGCATCAACTTCACGACGGAACGTATCGTACATTTGATCAACGTCGGCTGATAACTGTTGAATCGCCTCTTCCAAACCATCGACTTCAAGTCTCTCGATTTTTTCAGCAAGACTTAAACGTTGTTCCTCGAACCGTTTAATCTCAGATTGAAGACCGAGAGGCTCAAGTGGATACCCATCTAACGACATTTCCTTATAACCCGCTCCGAGCTGATCAATCCGTTGACGCAATTCATGAGCGAGAATCTTCCATTGTTTCGGTACGAGCTCGACAAGGTGACGTGTCGTCGCTACTTCTTGCTCGAGTAACAAGCTTGTTTCATACGCCTTCGTCACTTCACCCGAAGCTTCGTACTGACACATCTCATTCCAGTGCGCGTCGATTTGTTCACTTCGTTCTTCCAGACGCGCGAGCGCCGGACCGAATGAGTTCGCTTGGATCAATAACGATTTCCGAACTTGCCCTGAATCGGCTTCCCCTTGCGCTTTCAACTCTGCTAGAACCGATTGATTCGTTTTGAACGTCGACATCTCGACGAGCATCTCATCGATCAATCCTTCGAGTTCCGCAATCAATTGTTCCGTTACTTCAAGGTCATTCTTGACGGCGATGAACCGGTATTTATCGAGCGCTTCTTCCGCTCGGTAAAGGGTTTCATCGATTTGGGCGACGTGGACCGTTAACAACTCTTCCCACGCTTGATGCCAGGAGCTGAACTTCGTCTCCGTCTCACCCGCCATCGGTAGTTGCTTTAAGTCCTGCAACTCCTTCGGAATCGATGCACTGACGATGCCTTGCTTGCGCATATCAAGTTCATCGATTTTCGTGTAGTATTTTTTTCGACTGATCATGCTGAATAGCATGACGAGTAATACGATGACGATGACTCCGATCACCCATGCCCACATTTGTCACGACCTCCACTCTGTCGTACGACTTTAGATTTTCTCTAAATCGCAATAATCTTATCCTTATAATAGTATAGCGCAACCGTTTTGCATAGATTTACAAAGGCTTTTCCTGATTTCTTCCGCTGTTTTGAATCCTTTTTCCAAAAATCAATTGTTTGTCAGCTACACGAAAACTCGTTAAACTAAAAAAAATACGCTTTTCACGGGAGGAATTTTTATTATGTTCGAAACAAAGACATATGAAGGTGACCGGACGAAACAATATGACATGCTATCAAAACAACTGGATGCTTTATTAATGGGAGAAGACAATCAAGTCGCGAACTTATCGAATGCGAGCGCGTTACTCAATCAGTTCCTTGACCGTATCAACTGGGTCGGTTTTTATTTGACGGATACCGAGCAAAACCAACTCGTCCTCGGACCATTCCAAGGACTTCCAGCATGCGTCCGTATTCCATTCGGTCGTGGTGTTTGCGGAACGTCCGCAGCAGAACAGACGACACAACGCATCGAAGACGTTCATCAATTCCCAGGTCACATCGCATGTGACGCGGCATCGAATTCTGAAATCGTCATTCCACTCGTCAAAGACGGCCAAACGATCGGCGTCCTCGATATCGACAGCCCAGAATTCAACCGTTTCGATGAAGTCGATCAAGCTGGTTTAGAAGCATTCTGTACGACGCTGCTTCGTCATCTGTAATTCTGATTGACAGTCGATTGTCCACACCGTATACTTGTAAAAGTGCAGAAATGATAACGATAGCGGTCAAATCGCTTACGTATCACATTTCATGACTCGGTGAATAACCGGAGGGGCATCGTGTAACTTTGCTATCAAGCGAGGGTGCCACATCATGAAATGGGCGTAACGTGGGTTTGATGGCGTTATTATTTTTATGCAAATAATAACGAACAATAAGGAGGAGTCTTATTATGGCTCGCTATACAGGTCCAGCTTGGAAACTCTCACGTCGTCTCGGTATCTCACTTACTGAAACAGGAAAAGAAATCGCAAAACGCCCTTACGCACCAGGTCAACACGGTAACAGCCGTCGTAAAATGTCTGAGTACGGTCTTCAACTTCAAGCGAAGCAAACACTTCGTCACATGTACGGAGTAAACGAACGCCAATTCAACCGTATCTTCAACGATGCTGGCAAAATGCCTGGTATCCACGGTGAGAACTTCATGTTCTTACTTGAAGCACGTCTTGATAACGTCGTTTACCGTATGGGTATGGCTCGTACACGTCGCGCTGCTCGTCAGCTCGTCAACCACGGTCACATCCAAGTTGATGGACAACGCGTTGATATCCCATCATTCCGCGTGAAACCAGGTCAAACGATCTCAGTTCGCGAAAAATCGAAGAACTTTGTCGTTATCAAAGAAGCACTCGAAGTTGCTCCAGCAACTAAAGACTTCGTTACTTTCGATGCTGAGAAGCTCGAAGGAACGTTCGTCCGTCTTCCTGAGCGTTCTGAATTGAACGATCAAATCCAAGAACAACTCGTCGTCGAGTACTACTCACGTTAATCGATTGTTCCAGCACCCACTTCGGTGGGTGCTTTTTTATACCTATGACTAAAATGTATACCTGGTCTTAAGAAAATAGTGACGGCTTCCATCTATTTGTGTTAACCTATAAATATACATAGTTAACACAAATAGAAAAGAGGACTTCATTCATGAAAACAAGAGATTTAACGTTCATCGCCCTCGGTGCTGCCATCATTGCAGCCGTCAGTTCTATGCCACAAATCCAACTCGTCGGTGCTGTTCCAATCACACTCCAGATGCTCGCCATCATGACGGTCAGTGCCATTCTCGGTGGAAAACGCGGTGGACTTGCTGTCTTGATCTTCTTATTGCTCGCAGCTGCTGGTCTCCCTGTTCTCGGCGGAAAAGGTGGACTTGCTCCGTTTGTCGGACCAACTGCCGGTTATTTGATTGCCTTTCCGATTGCCGGCTTCTTCATCGGTCTCGTCGCTGAAAAAACGCGTCGCTTCGTGCCACTCTTTATTGGAATGATCGTCTTCGGACTTGGTTTAGTCTACTTGCTCGGGACATTTGGTCTGATGGCTGTACTCGATCTGTCGTTTAAAGATGCTTTTGCGATCAACTACCCCTTCATCCTATGGGATACGATCAAGGCCGTCATTGCCACGACGATCGCCGTTCGTTTGTTACCACTCCGCTTATTCCGGACAGCTTAAAAAACGCTCTCTGCATCTATGTGCAGGGAGCGTTTCGTTTATCATCAAGCATGCTCGACGACGAAGTATTTTTTCTTTCCGCGACGTACGATCGTAAAGCGACCGATTGCATCTGATTCAGTGATTTCTTTCGTTAAGTCTTGCTCGCGTTCTCCGTTCAGGTAGATCGCACCGTTCGTGACGTCTTCACGTGCTTGACGTTTTGACGGACTGATCTTCGCCTCAACGAGAACATCGACCAGGTTCTTCGCTTCGCCGAGTGTAAAGCGCGGCATTCCTTTAAACGCATCTTCGATATCTTCGACTTGCAACGATTTAATATCTCCGCTAAAGAGTGCCGTCGTAATACGTTGTGCTTGTGTCAGACCTTCTTCACCGTGGACGAGAACCGTCATTTCTTCTGCAAGACGACGTTGTGCGACGCGCTTCTCTGGTGCTGCCTTGACTTCTTCTGCAAGTGCATCGAGTTCTTCGTGCGTCAAGAACGTGAAGTATTTTAAGAACTTGATGACGTCGAGATCGTCTACATTGAACCAGAACTGGTAGAACTCGTACGGTGACGTTTTATCAGCATCTAACCAGACCGCACCGCCAGCTGTCTTACCGAATTTCTGACCATCCGCTTTCGTAACGAGCGGTACTGTCAATCCAAATGCTTTTTCTTCATGACCAGCACGACGAATCAGCTCCATTCCTGCTGTGATGTTCCCCCACTGATCACTACCTCCTACTTGAAGACGGCATCCTTTGTCTTCGTAAAGTTTCAAGAAGTCAAACGATTGAAGTAACATGTATGAGAACTCAGTGAATGAGATACCGTTTTGAAGACGTGAATCAACAGAGTCCTTCGCAAGCATGTAGCTGACCGGGAAGTGTTTTCCGATATCACGTAAGAAATCGATGATTGTCAAATCTTTCGTCCAGTCTAAGTTATTTGCGATCGTGACCGGGTTTTCACCTTCAAGTGGTAAGAAACGTGACAGTTGATCTTTAATCCGATTCGCGAACTCTTCGACGATATCCGATGTGTTCAATGACCGTTCCGTTGCACGACCACTCGGATCCCCAATCATCCCAGTTGCCCCTCCAACGAGACCTACGACATGGTGACCCGCTTGTTGGAATCGTTTTAAGACTAAAATCGGCAACAAGTGTCCGATGTGAAGTGAATCTGCAGTTGGATCGAAGCCTGTGTAAAGCGTCGTCGGATTCTCGAGTAATGTTTTCAGCCCTTCTTCATCTGTCATTTGGTTAATTAACCCGCGAAATTCTAAATCTTCTAATAACGTCATTGTTTCTCCTCCTAAAGTTCACTATTAACAAAAAAAACCGTCCCTTCGTCTAAAACGAAGGGACGGAATATTTCCGTGGTACCACCCTAATTGTCCTTTTGTGTAAAAGGACCACTTGGTTCGTCGATAACGGGACGGACCGCTTGATTTCTCAAGAAACTCCTGGAAGCGTAATTCATAAGTTCACTGTGTCCTAGTTCGCAGCACCACTAGGTCTCTGTCACAGGGAGTGACTTACTACTATATTCCGATCATGGTTTAGCGCAATATACGAAAATAAGATGGTTTCATGATACGTCGAAGGCGAATCCGCTGTCAAGTCCGATTTCATTAGTAGATTTATGGTATAATACGTCTATCTGTGATTTAATATTAATTTACACCTAAGTTTAAGATGCAAAGGAGATCATTTATGCGCGAGAACTGGTTCAAGTTTTGGAATCATCCCCGGACGAAAGCCGTTCGGCACTGGTCAAATATCACATATGATGTTTCATGGAACATCATTTTGTTCCTCATCATAGCTGTCTTACTCGTCGGTAGTTTTTCTGTTGGTGCAGCGGGCGGCTATTTCGCTTCGCTCGTCAAGGACACAAAAGCACCACCATTGACTGAGATGAAACAACAAGTCAACAGCTATGCCGTCACAAGCCAAATTTATTGGGGAAGTGGTGAAAAGCTGACGAACATCTCAACAGATGAAGAACGTCAGCCTGTCGATATCAAGAAGATTTCTCCTTACTTGATCGATGCGCTTTTATCAACGGAAGATGTAGACTTCTATCAACACGATGGTGTCGTTCCAAAAGCGACATTACGAGCAGTTCTACAAGAACTAACGAATTCTGCGTCGCGCACAGGCGGAAGTACGCTAACACAACAATTAATCAAAAACCAAATCTTGACGAACGAAGTCTCATTCGAACGGAAAGCGAAAGAAATTCTTTTAGCATTGCGCCTTGAAAACGCGATGTCAAAAGATGAAATTTTACAAGCGTACTTGAATGTCGTCTCATTCGGTCGCAATTCACTCGGTCGTAACATCGCGGGGATCGAGGCTGCATCACAAGGAGTTTTCAACAAATCCGCGAAAAAACTGACGTTACCACAAGCAGCTTTTCTCGCTGGGATTCCTAAAAACCCTTATTACTACACCCCTTACCTTCAAGGTGGCGTTGTCAAAAAGGACTTGACGCCAAGTGTCAACCGGATGAAAACAGTATTGAAGCGGATGTATGTCGCGAAAAACATCACGAAGGAACAGTACGAAAAAGCAATTAAGCATGATATTACGAAAGATTTCGCGAAACAATCAAAACGTTCTCGTGATACGTATCCGTATGTCTACGATTTAGCCGAACGTGAAGCGACGAAAATCATGACGAAGTATCTGATGAAACAAGATGGCGTGAAGGAAGATGAAGTGAAACCGTCTGAACTGGCAGAAGTGCGTGCCAACTATCAAGATCAAGCACTTGTTGCACTGCGCCAAGGCGGCTACAAAGTTCACTTGACACTTGATAAAAAAATTCATGAAGCGATGCAACAACCTGCGAAGAACAGTGCGAACTTCCCAGGAAGCATGCAATACAAACAAGTCGTCGATCCAAAAACGAAAAAAAGCGTTTCGAAACAGGATCCAGAAGAAACAGCAGCAGTCATGGTTCAAAATGAAACGGGACGTATCCTCGGATTCGTCGGCGGACGGTATATCGATGGAAAAGCTGACGATTTCAACCGGGCATTCCAAGCCAAACGTCAAATCGGGTCAACGGCAAAACCAATCCTCGTTTACTCGAACGGGATTGAAAATCGCTTGATCACACCAGGGTCTACCGTTAATGATGAAGAGTACTACTACCAGACTGTACCACGTCAACCTGGCGACCGTCCGATCAAGAACGAAGGTGGACGTTACCGTGGTAATGTAACGGTTCGTACGGCATTAGAACTATCATTGAACGTACCGGCCGTTAAGATTTACGAGAAGATGAACATGTCGAATTCGATTCAAAAACTCGTCGATATGGGAGTTGAAGTACCTGATGCGATCCGTTATGCCCCTTCTGCGGCACTCGGAACGATGGAAATCACACCTGTCGAACTCGCAGGTGCTTACGCGACACTTGCCAACTATGGTGAATTCGTCCAACCGTACATCATCTCGAAAATTACGAAAGACGGAAAAGATATCTATAAAGCAAAACCGAAGAAAAAACGGATCTATGAACCACGAACAGCTTACCTGACACTTGATATGATGCGTGGTGTCTTCACGAAAGGTACAGCGACGTTCGCTAAAGCTAGACTGAACGTACCGGGAGATTGGGCCGGTAAGACGGGTACGACCAACGATGTCAAAGACTCTTATCTTGTTGGTTCTACTCCTGGCGTAACCCTTGCCGTCTGGACAGGACACGACCAGAACAACTCACTTATCGGTCCGTCAACGTACTACCAACGTACGCAGACGCTCTGGTCACAGATGGCGAATGCATCGTATGGTGCGAACAGCAGTTACTTCAAATCTGGCGCCCGCTTCACGCAACCATCTTCTGTAACAGCAAATGACTTCCAAAACAGTGGTCGCTTCAAAGAAGAAGATAAGAAGAAAAAAGCAGAAGAAGCAAAGAAAAAAGCAGAAGCGAAGAAACAGAAAGAAGTAGAAGAAAAGAAAAAAGAGGCAGACGCACAGAAGAAAGAAGATCAACAAAAACAACAAGATCAAGCTAAAGAAAAAGCAGATGCTGAGGCAAAGAAAAAAGCAGCAGATGACGCAAAACGTGCTGCCGATGCAAAAGCAAAAGCCGATGCAAAAGCAAAAGCCGACGCAAAAGCAAAAGCCGATGCAAAAGCCGAAGCCGATGCAAAAAAGAAAGCTGAAGCGGACGCTAAGAAAAAAGAGGCAGATGCAAAGAAACAGCAAGAGCAACAAAAGAAACAAGATGAAAAGAAAAAAGATGATGCTTCTGAAAACTAACAAAAAGGATGAATCACCTGTTTCGGTGATTCATCCTTTTTTCATGTTCAATCCTCCATCGTCGATAAATCGCCCGTTTCCAAGTTCAACTCCCATGCTTTCAGGACACGGCGCATGATTTTACCACTTCGTGTCTTCGGCAACTTATCTCGGAAATCAATTTCTCTTGGGGCCGCGTGAGCAGCTAGACCTTCCTTGACGAATGCTTGGATTTCTTGTTTTAATTCATCCGTTGGCTCATAACCATCACGTAAGGCAATGAATGCCTTAATGATTTCGCCTCGCACCGGGTCTGGTTTCCCGATGACTCCGGCTTCCGCGACTGCTGGGTGCTCAACGAGACGGCTTTCAACTTCAAACGGACCAACCCGTTCTCCAGCCGTCATGATGACATCATCGACACGCCCCTGGAACCAGAAATAGCCTTCATCGTCCATATAGGCAGAATCGCCTGACACATACCATCCTTTAAAGAAATAGGATTCATATTTTTGTGGGTTGTTCCAAATTTGACGCATCATCGATGGCCATGGTGTTTTCAAGGCAAGGTTACCCATCCGGAACGGTGGTAACTCGTTTCCTTGATCATCAATGATCGCAGCTTGGGTTCCTGGAATTGGTTTCCCCATCGATCCCGGTTTGATGTCCATCGACTTGTAGTTACAAATCATCATCGCACCCGTTTCTGTCATCCACCATGTATCATGAATGCGTTGGTCAAATGCTTCTTTTCCCCAACGAATAACTTCTGGATTCAATGGTTCTCCGACAGACAACACATGACGAAGACTTGAAAGATCATGGTGATTCGCGACGTCCGCCCCCGCTCCCATTAACATCCGGAAAGCAGTTGGCGCGCTATACCAGACCGTTACGTTATACTTCTCGATAACGCTATACCAGAAATCTGGATTGAAACGTCCACCGACAACGACGTTCGTTGCCCCATTTAAGAACGGTGCGAAGATACCGTAACTTGTTCCTGTGACCCATCCTGGATCAGCCGTGCACCAGTAGACATCGTCTTCTTGTAGATCGAGTACCCAACGTCCTGTCATTAAATGCTGAATCATCGCATTTTGAACATGGAGGACACCTTTTGGCTTCCCTGTCGATCCTGAAGTATAGTGCAAGATCAATCCGTCTTCTCGATCCAACCAGACCGGTTCGAATACATCGGATGCTTGCTTGAACGCTTTTCGGAAATCAAGTAATGTTTCTGATTCTTCAACGCCTTCATCAACGAGTACTACTTTTTCAAGTGATTCCAGTTCCCCAACTGGAACACGCGGGAGCAACGCTTTCGTTGTCACGAGTAGTTTCGCTTCAGAATCAACTAAACGATCACGAACAGCTTGTTCCATGAATGCTTCAAACAACGGACCGACGATTGCCCCTACTTTCAGTGCACCAAGTAGGGCAAAGTACAGTTCTGGTGAGCGTGGCATGAAGATGAAAATCCGGTCACCCGTTTTGACTCCTGCATCGACTAATACGTTTGCCGCTTTATTCGTCAATCGTTTCATGTCTGCATAGGTGAATCGTTGTTCCGTCATTCCATCGAAATAGATCAGCGCATCCTTGTTCGCCCGCTCGCCTTCTGCGTGGCGGTCGATTGCTTCATAGGCCATATTGACTTTCCCCGTTGTCGCCCATGAAAAGTACTGCTCAGCATCTTTCCAGTCGTACGTGTTCGTTTCATCATACTCTGCTAACCAATGCTTCCCCGGAAGCGCTTTCAAAACTTTCATGTCTCGTTCCTCCCCTTCTATGTTTTCCTCTTTATTATAAGCTAGTTATCCGTCAGTTCAATCCATTTGCCGTCAATTTGTTAAAAAATCCCTCTCTTTACTCAAGCGCTTTCGTCTATAATGAATAGGAAGGTGGTGACGCTTACATGTTTGAAAAACAATTCAATCATCGGACGCATGAAACATCACTCGGTCCTGTTGACATCGAAGGTCCCGTACCGAGTCAAACACTAGCAACGTATACACTCGATTCAGGGTTAACGGCTTTTCGTCCACCCGCTGAACAACATCAAGCGCTCGTTGAGATTGCGGACCTTGAAGAAGGACGGATCATCGTCGCTCGTCAAGGAACGGAAATCATCGGTTATGTGACTTACTTATATCCTGATCCCTATGAAACATGGAGTGAGGGAAACAATCCGTACATCTTGGAACTCGGGGCGATTGAAGTCTCCTCTCGGTTCCGCGGACAACAGATTGGTAAAAAATTGCTTGAAATCTCCATGCTAGATCCTGCCATGGAACATTATTTAATTCTAACGACTGAATATTATTGGCATTGGGACTTAAAAGGGAGTGGACTATCAGTGTGGGATTACCGGAAGATCATGGAGAAGATGATGAACCATGGTGGTCTTGTCTTTTTCCCGACCGATGATCCGGAAATCGCCTCCCACCCTGCTAACTGCCTGATGGCACGTATCGGAAAACACGTCTCACCTGAAGTCGTCGCTCATTTTGATGCGCTACGCTTGAGAAGACGCTTCATGTATGACTGAGCTCGAGGAGGAATCGTCATGTTAATCGAACAAATCATGAATACGACGTGCATCACGATGCAACCGACGAATTCCATCGCGCATGCGGTTGAACTCATGCAACGTCATCAGATTCGTCATATTCTCGTCGTTAATGCCCGTCATGAACTCGTCGGTCTTGTCGGACTAAAGGAAATTCAAAGCGCGAGTAGCATCTTTCATCCGGACACAGCAAAACAAGACCTACAGTATCCCGTTTCAAGCATTATGATTGAAAGCCCTGTCACGGCCCATCCGCTTGATTTTCTAGAAGATGCGGCTGTGCTGTTTTATGAATATCGCTTATCCTGCTTGCCAATCGTCCGCGGTCGACGTCTTGTCGGTATCGTCACGGAAACGGATCTGTTACGGACATTCGTTCAGTTGACGGGTGCACTCGAACCAAGTTCCCAAATCGAGATCCGTGTCGAGAATACAGCAGGTACATTAGCGAAGATTTCCGCACTGCTTGCTAAAACGAATATTAATATTTTAAATGTACTCGTGTATCCAACAGACGATCCGTATGTCCGGATTGTTGCGTTTCGTGTTCAGACGATGAATCCAATTCGGATCATCGAGAAGTTACGCAAAGAAGGATTCGATGTACTTGGACCGGATGTGAGCAGATGAAGGATTTTGCTTATCTGTATAGTCCTGAAGAAGCAACCTATCGATTTTCCGAGACCCACCCATTTAACCCAATCCGTCTCGAATTAACCGTTTCCTTGCTTGAATCGATGCATCAATTAGATGACATCCCTTGTATCGCCCCACGTCATGCGACCGATGAAGAATTGGCACTCGTTCATGATCAGGATTATATTGCTGCTGTCAAAGCAGCCGGAACCGGAGTATTATCACCACTCAAGGCACAGATGTACGGTCTTGGTACGGAAGATACTCCCTTGTTTCAAGACATGCATTCGGGTGCTTCCCTCCTTGTCGGCGGAACGATTGAAGCATGTGACCTCGTCTTATCTGGTAAGTATAAACGCACCTTTCATATCGGCGGTGGATTACATCACGGGTTCCGCGGACGTGCTTCAGGGTTTTGTGTCTATAACGATACGGCTGTCGCCATGGCGGCGATGATTGAAAAATATCACTGTAAAATCCTTTATGTCGATACGGATGCTCACCACGGGGATGGTGTGCAATGGGCCTTTTATAATCGAAATGATGTCATGACACTATCTCTCCATGAAACGGGTCGCTACTTATTTCCAGGAACGGGGATGGTAACGGAGAGAGGATCTGAAGAAGGATACGGTTTTAGCTGGAATGTACCACTGGATGCTTTTACGGAAGACGATTCGTTTTTACTTGCTTATGAGACGGCACTCTTTGAAGCATGCGAGTTGTTTCAACCGGATCTCATCATCACACAAAATGGCGCTGATGCGCACGTGCTTGACCCATTGACGCATCTATCCTTAACGATGAAAAGTTATGAAAAGATTCCTCAAATCGCTGTGGCTGCGGCAGAAAAGTATACAGATGGAAAAATCGTTGCTTTAGGCGGCGGTGGTTATGATTGGTATCGTGTCGTTCCTCGCGCGTGGAGTCAGGTTTTTGCTGCCATGACAGGACAAGATCCTTTTCACGGGGAAATTCCAATTGCATGGCAAGAACGATGGGGCGGACAGGAAATAGCGCCACCCACGCACTGGCATGATCCGTCACCACTTTATCCCGCAATTCCAAGACGTCCTGAAATTGAAGAAAAAAATTGGGAGACCGTCAAACGATTGATTTGGCCATTCGTAAACGATGAACGTAAAAAACAACTGACAGCGATTTCCCCCTATTCCGCTGATTAATTGACTTTTTATCTTCACATTTATTTCGTTCGGAGTTCACATCTTGTTGCTATACTAAATATGGAATTTTTACTTAGTAAACGAATAGTTGGGGGAATCATCATGAAAAAGGCATGGCTTTACTCCGGTCTCATTCTGTCGACAGGGATCGTACTTGCAGGGTGTGGGAATGAAAAGCAGGCAATGGATCACGATAACATGCAAGGGGCCGGAAAACCGACCGTCGACGTCACTGTCGATATCCCAGCAAAGACAATGGATGAAGATGCCGTCGTCTTTAAAGCATCCGCGGTCGAAAAGAAAAAGCCCGTCAACCTTGAGGATGTGACGTTTGAAGTTTGGAAAGCTGGAAAACAAGATGGGGCACATCAAAAATTCAAAGCAACCTTGAAAAAGACAGGTTTCTATCAAGCAGAAGCCAAACTTGCTGAAGGTGAATACGAAGGTCTCTATCATATTAATGATAAAAAAGGACTCCATCACATGGATAAGATCTCTTTTGTCGTCATGGATCATTCACATGAAAAAGAGGAAGCATCGCATGAACACGAAGCCGTCGATGGTCTGTCTGTCCATTATATGGGTGCGACGAAAGTAAAGGCTGGTGCTGACCTCCCTGTCTCCTTTCACGTTTTTCTCGATGGAAAACCATTAAAGGCGAACGTTCAGGTCGAAGTCATTGAAACCGGTATTGAAAAACATAATTATGTTCCATTAACTAAAAAAGGTGATGCATACAGCGGAAAAGTCACATTGAACGCCCCCGGTCAGACGACTGTGCGTCTACACGTCGAAAATGATCAACTCCACCATCACCAAGATGAACTCATCACCGTCATAAAATGAAAAAGCGTCTCTTTTTTCAAGCAGCTTGCTTGAGAGAAGAGACGCTTTTTCGATTAAGGGCGTGTCGAATCCCGTTGTTCGATTCGGTGTGGTAACGTGACATCGTTCGTTTCGATTTCTTCTTTGTTCAAAATCTTTGTCAAAAGACGCATCGAGACTGCTCCAATATCATACATCGGCTGAACGACAGTCGTCAGTTTCGGACGAATCATCGTCGCAAGACGTGTATTATCGTGTCCGATGACTTCGAAGTCTTCTGGAACACGGTGTCCGGCATCTTGTAAGGCATGGATGACACCAAGAGCCATCTCATCTGTTCCAGCAAAAATCGCACGTGGGCAATCTTCTCCAAGTTCAAGCAACTGGTTCATCGCCTTCATTCCTGAATCATACGTATAGTTTCCAAGGACGACGTTTTGTTCGCTGAACGGAAGATTTGCCTCTTCGAGCGCCCGACGATAACCAGCAAATTTCTTTTCACCATTGATTTGCTGTTCAAGTGGACCAGTGATGAACCCGATCCGTTCATGTCCACGGTCAATCAATGATTTGACGGCGTCATGTGCAGCACTTTCGTAATCGATGTTGACGGCAGGAAGGTCATAATCTTGATTTAGTGTCGCAGCGAGAACGATGGGCACAGGTGATGTCTTGAATTCACGAACGAGATCCTCATGTAGACGTCCACCCATGAAGATGATCCCATCAACCTGTTTTCCAAGTAATGTATTGAGCAAATGGATTTCTTTTTCCCGATTTTGGTCGGAGTTACAAAGAATGATGTTATATTTATACATCGTCGCAACATCTTCGATCCCCCGTGCTAAATCCGCAAAAAAGATGTTCGAAATATCGGGTACGATGACACCGACAGTCGTCGTTTTTTTACTTGCAAGTCCACGAGCAACAGCGTTTGGGCGGTAACCCAGTTGTTCGATTGCATCTTGGACCTTCTTTCGTGTGGATGGTTTAACGTTCGGATTCCCGTTGACGACACGCGATACGGTCGCCATCGAGACCGCCGCCTCTCGTGCGACGTCATAAATCGTAATATTACTATTCAAAACAAATTCCTCCTTTAGTATGATCGATCTCAAGTGTTTTCATTTCGTTTTCATTTTTAGGCAACACGAAAGGAAGACAGGAAAAGATAGTTTTCTTTTCCCATTCTTCCTTTATTGTAAAACGTTTTCATTCGCTTTAGGTCACCCTTTTTCGAAAATCATTGAACGTTTAGTGCCGGAAAGGTTGTCGTCAAGTTTTCGACGAACGTATCGAATTCTTGGAAATCAAGTTGTTGGTTCGCATCAGATAGTGCGAGTGCCGGAAACGGATGGACTTCAACCATGACAGCATCAGCACCGATCGCGTAAGCCGCTTTCGCTGTCGGCAACAGAAGATCCTTCCGTCCTGTCGAATGCGTCACATCGACCATGACAGGAAGATGTGTCTCTTGCTTCAGAATTGGAACTGCTGAGATATCAAGCGTATTCCGTGTTGCACGTTCGTATGTCCGAATGCCGCGCTCACACAAAATGACTTGATCGTTACCACTTGCCATGATGTACTCAGCCGCGTACATGAACTCCTCGAGTGTTGCAGCAAGTCCTCGTTTTAAAAGAACCGGCTTATTTGTACGACCGACTTCTTTTAGTAAATCGAAGTTTTGCATGTTGCGTGCGCCAACCTGGATAATGTCGACATATGGTAAAGCAGATTCAACCGCACTCGGCGTCATGATTTCAGTGATGACATGCAAACCGTGCGCGTCCGCTGCTTTTTTCAACATTTTTAGACCCTCGAGTCCAAGACCTTGGAAGTCGTAAGGTGATGTGCGTGGTTTGTACGCCCCACCTCGCATGAACTTCACGCCGTGTTTCGCGAGTTGTTCCGCGACTTCGAATACTTGTTCCTCGCTCTCGACCGCACATGGTCCAGCGATCAATTGTTGAGAACCATCTCCGATGACAGCATCTCCGATTCGGATGATCGTGTTCGTCGGTTTTTGTTTCCGTGATACGAGTAATTTCCGAGTCCGATCTTCTCCTTGTAATTCAAGAGAAGCTTTGAAAATTTCTTTAAATACATGCTGAAGGCGTCCTGTTTCAAAAGGTCCATGGTTATTAGCAGCAATTGATTCGAGCATTTGACGTTCCCGAACAGGGTCGTAACGGTCAAGCCCTTGTGCTCGTTTGACTTTTCCGATTTCGACAGCAATTTGACCACGTCGGTTCATCAATTCCAATAATTCTGCATTCACTAAATCGAGTTCATCCCGTAATCTTTTTAATTCTGCGTGTTGATCCATGTCCTACCACTCCCTAATCAGCATATAGCTCGTAATAGCAACTAATTATAACGAACTCTTTCCATGTTGTACATAAAGAAGCTGCATGATTTCTTAAAATATGAAAATAAATTACGTTTTTTCATATAACTTTTTCTACGTTTTCTCTATAAAGAAACATAGAAAAAGAGCCCTCATGATGAGAGCTCCGTATTCACTTCTTATTTCTTATGATTCACATCAGATTGTGGGTCATTGTCTTCCTCTTGCTCTTCCGCTAACTGTTCCCGTAGCTCTGAAAGATCAACGACCGTTTCCGTATCGATTTCTTCTGCCACGGATGCGCCATCGACTTCGTCCCCAATTTCACGCTCGATGTCACGTACAAGTTGTTCTGCTTCTGCGAGAGCTGCATCGATACTTGCCTGATCTTTCTCAAAACCAGCGTATTGTGCCGCTTCTTGAACTGTCGAATTATTCTTTGCTTTTTCAATGACAGGTGCTGCTTTGTCTTTTGCCAGTTGAATCCATTCTCCCACGAGTGGTTCTGCTTTTTCGCGAACAACTTGCGTCTGTTCCGTCAAACGTTGACGTGCAGGAGCCGTACGCTCGTCGATTAAGTCGCGCATCTCACGACCTGATTTCGGACTAGAAAGGAGAGCTGCCGCGGCACCAATCAATCCACCAACGATGATTCCCGCGAGGAAACCTCCTCCTTTAGAAGAATCTTGTGTTTGATATGGGTGTTGTTTCGTCATGATTTACGATCTCCTTTCAACTCATCTGGAATGCTTTCGACGTCCGGGACGGATACGACTTCCGGTGTAACCGGTGTCTCTGCTTTTTTCCGGAATCGACGACGTGGTTTTTTCTCGACTGTCGTCGTCGCTGTCGTATGATTTGAAACTGTTGTTTCTGCCGGTTTATTTTTTTTGAATAATTCTACAGCGACTGAGCCCCAACGGACTGCTTGTGCAATCTGGTCTTTATTCGTATCCGCCGCACCAGCGACCGTATCGGATACCGTCCGGACAGAATCTGTTACTTTATTCAAGGACGTACCAAGCTCTTCGATCGAGTTTGCAACAGGTGCAAGCAACTCGGTTTTTTCTTCAATCGTATCGACAAGACGATTCGTCTTATGTAACAACGCTGTCGTCTCCATCATGATACCGTCCAATTGACGTTCAAGTCCTGCTGTCGTGTTGGCTACATTGTTCAGCGTCTTACTTGCAGCACTTAGTACACGGGCAAGGAAAATGACGAGTACTACGAATGCGATCGCAGCGACTAATCCGGCGATTCCGCCTAATGTGATTTCCATGGTTCTTGCCTCCAATTTTTTGCGTAGTCTTTTGTTGTTAGTTCGACATGTAGCAAGTCATTCCTGCTACTCCAAATGGTTTATTTCCGTTACAATGATAATTGAAACCTACATCATCCATTTCGAGGGGGAAATTTCATGCGTGACCCACGTCTTACTCAACTGGCAACGAATCTGATCAACTATTCGGTTGCCCTTGAACCTGGTGAAAAAGTATTGATTGAAAATTTCGGTATCGAACGTGAACTAGTCGAAGCACTCGTAGAAGCTGCCTACGCGGCTGGCGGTCATCCGTTCGTCTTACTTAAGGATAATCGTATCCTACGAAAATTATACCGAAATGCTTCAGAAGAGCAACTCCAATTGATGGCAGACATCGAACGTAAGCAGATGCAGGCGATGGATGCATACATCGGATTACGAGCTGGTGATAATATCAATGAACTATCGGATGTACCAGCTGAACAAATGAAACTGTACGGTCAAACGATTGGTAAGATGCATACACAGGATCGCGTCAAAGGAACGAAATGGGTCGTCCTTCGCTTCCCGACAGCATCGATGGCTCAACTCGCCAATCAATCGACAGAAGCATTCGAAGACTTTTACTTCGATGTCTGTACGCTTGATTACGAAAAAATGGGACAAGCGATGGAACCGCTCGTCGATTTGATGAACCGGACGGATCGTGTTCGTCTCGTCGGACCAGGAACGGACCTTTCGTTCTCGATCAAAGACATCCCAGCAATCAAATGTGCCGGAAATGCCAATATTCCGGACGGTGAAGTCTTTACGGCACCCGTTAAAGATTCCGTCAACGGTGTCATCTCATATAACACACCATCTCCGTATCAAGGATTCACGTTTGAAAACGTCAAACTGACGTTCAAAGACGGTAAAATTGTCGAAGCGACGGCGAACGATACGGATCGTATCAACCAAGTCTTCGATACAGATGCGGGTTCTCGTTTCGTCGGTGAATTTGCGATTGGCGTCAATCCCTTTATCCAGCATCCAATGAAGGATATTCTGTTCGATGAGAAAATCGATGGCAGCTTCCACTTCACGCCGGGTCAAGCTTACGAAGAAGCCTACAACGGTAATGATTCATCCGTTCACTGGGATCTCGTCAATATCCAACGCCCTGATTACGGTGGTGGGGAGATCTGGTTTGACGACGTATTGATCCGTAAAGACGGTCGTTTCGTCCTTCCTGAACTCGAAGTCCTCAATCCTGAAAACCTGAAATAAGAAAAAGCGGATGGCTCGTCCTTCATAGGACAGGGGCATCCGTTTTCTATATCTTATTTTTTCAATGTCGCACGAAGCATCCAAATTTGTTTTTCGATTTCCTTCGCTTGACCAAGCAGATCATCTTCCACTGTTACGTCTTGTGCCTCAAGATGTTCAATCGCATCAAGCATCTCTTTTCGGACTTGTTGGAAGTCTTTAATGACCGAATCGATCATCTCATCTGCTGACAAACCTGATTTTGCTTCTTCGAGTGTCGTTTGTTCTAAATATTCTTTTAGCGTCGCTGAAGGTGTTCCGTTATTCATCAAGAGACGTTCCGCAACGACATCATACTGCTCAGACACCCATGTATAGAGTTCTTCAAGCTTCTCGTGAAGCGTCAAGAAGTCTGGACCTTTAATATACCAATGGTAGTTATGGAGCTTAACGAATAGGACCCCATAGTTTGCGACCTGTTGATTCAAAGCTGATTTTGCATGATTACTGATCATCTGATATTCCCCTTTCCTGCTTTCCTGATTTCAAATGACGTTCTAATTCATCTTTATCCTTAAATAACAAAAGATAAACATCATTTTCAGGAAGATTGGATTATCGCGGACGTTTTAATCCCTTTAGCATATATCCGCCTTTGAAGTCGACGGAATCGAAGGCAACGAGAAATGCTTTCGGTTCATACTCCTCGACGAGGTTACGGAGCACTTTCATACGTGTTCGTGCCGCAAGGACATCTAATCGGTAACGAACACCGTCTCGACCTTGTCCTTGATAATGCGTCACACCGAAACCATTATCACGGATGACTTGAATGAGTTCTGCCGGAAATTCTTGTGTGTGTACTTGGATCATATTGTAACCGATGGCTAGTTTTCGTTCGACATATCCACCAATGAGTATACCAAGTCCGAATCCGAGTGCATAAACGACCATACCAAGTGTCGTTAAGTCTTGGAACACGATTCCTAGTGCAAAAATGTAAATCAATGTTTCGACCGTCCCAAAGAGTCCGGCAATGACGGTCCGTCCTTTGACAAGCATGATCGTCCGCAATGTCAAAACAGGAACGTAAATCAACTGGAGCAATAAGATGAGTAAAATCTGTCCCATGGTGTCTTTCCTCTCTATAATAACTTCAACACATACACACTATTTCAAACTTTATTTCAAGATGCAATCCTATTTCAGATTTTCCTTATCAGTTTTTTGATTTTACTATCACAATTCAAATTTACGACAAAAAAATGCCACTCTAATCGAGTGACACTTTTGGTTCTCACTTATTTTACACTTTGATATTGATGCTGATACGTTTGAATGTCGCCCGCTCCCATGAATAGAAGCACAGCATTTTCATGCTGACGTAGGACAGAAACGTTGTCGCGCGTCAGAATAGAAGCTTGCGGAATTTTCTCCTGCAAATCTTCGACTCGAACTTGCCCTTCCTGTTCACGTGCTGAACCAAAGATTTCACATAGATATGTCGCATCTGCTTCACGTAAAGATGTCGCAAAATCATCCATGAATGATTTCAAGCGTGTGTACGTATGCGGTTGGAAAATCGCAATGACTTCACGATCCGGATATTTCTTCCGTGCCGACTCGATCGTTGCGCTGATTTCTTTTGGATGGTGTGCGTAGTCGTCTACTAAGATTTGTGTGCCGAATTCTGACTCACTGAAGCGGCGTTTCACTCCACCGAATGTTGCTAAACGTTCAGCAACGTCTTCTTTACTCAATCCTTCGTACTGACAGATCGCAATGACCGATAATGCATTCAAGACATGATGACGACCGAATCCTGGAATCAGGAACGTGCCATAGAAATCATCACGTAAATAGACATCAAACGATGTGCCGTCTGGCGTTGATGTCGCATTTTCAGCTCGGAAATCATTGTTTTCTCCGAATCCATAATAAAGAACAGGTACATTCGCTTGAATGTTTTGAAGATGTTCGTCATCTCCACAAGCAACGATTGCTTGCTTGACCTGCATCGCCATCTCTTGAAAAGCCGAAACGACATCATCGATTCCCGTGAAATAATCCGAATGATCGAAGTCGATGTTTGTCATGATAGCGTAATCCGGCTTGTAATATAAGAAGTGACGTTTGTATTCACATGCCTCGAAGACGAATGCCTTCGCATCTTCTACTCCTGCCCCTGTTCCGTCTCCGATCAAGAAGGCCGTCGGTGTAATACCGCTCAAGACGTGTGAAAGCAAACCTGTCGTCGACGTTTTTCCGTGTGAGCCTGTAATGGCGACCGAACGATATTCATTTGCTAAGTGTCCTAAGAAATCGTAATAATGATGGATCGTTAAACCAAGTTCATTTGCCCGTGCGATTTCTGGATGATCATCTCCAAAGGCATTCCCCTGGATGATGACATAATCTTCTTTGATGTTATCCGCATTGAACGGGAAAAATGGAATTCCCTTAGCCCGTAACGCGTCTTCAGTAAAAATGTGCTTTTCGATGTCTGAACCTTGTACCTCATGATTCATCTCATGTAGTACTTGGGCGAGCGCACTCATCCCTGTTCCTTTGATTCCAACAAAATGATACTTTGTCATATAAAAGCCCTCCAATTCACGTTCCGGTCCGTACCATCGGGCTCGGGTACAAAACCTGTACCATTATAGCAAACCGATTTATTTTTTACCATGTAAATTATTTCGCTCTCGACGCGCACGATACATCGCCATCAAGTCTTTTGTCGTCATAACGACATTGACAGGCGGTCCAACCGGCTTTTTCACTTCCGACTG
Source organism: Exiguobacterium sp. BRG2 (assembly GCF_031844245.1). NCBI lineage: Bacteria > Bacillati > Bacillota > Bacilli > Caryophanales > Exiguobacterium > Exiguobacterium sp. BRG2. Next base: position 117,103 of record NZ_JAUZUW010000003.1, on the reverse strand, counting down.
AACGGGTGCTACTGCTTCCGCTTCAGCAACAGATGGATCCAAAATCGAAGTGACTTCTTCCGATTGTTGCTTCTCTGCTTCTTGATCATCAAGAAGTGCCTCGCTCGATGTATCCATCGGAACAGTTTGCTCTTCTACGGTTTCACGTGTAGAAGGTGCTTCACTTACCCGCTCTTTTACAACCGTTTCTTCTGTTTCAGGTACGGTCGGCAATTCGACTTCGCTTACGTGATCTTGATTGGCTTCAGGTTCCGGTACAAGTAATTCAACGTCCGTCACCGGTACAAAGCCAGCATCTGCTTCTGCATTGTCTAAGACAACTTCTTCCGGCGCAACAGCCTCCTGCTCCGTCAAAGTAACCTCATCAGTAATTCCCTGTTCATCTGCATCTGAAACCTGTTCAACGGTTTTTGTTTCTTCCGCAGCTTCTACCGTTTCAGATACAGATTGTTTCGGACGTTGGAATCCATAAATCGGTGAAGGAACATCTGTTAAAACGAAGCGGTCTTCGCGCTCCTCTTTTTTCGGACGCTCTACCGGCTTTGTCTCACGTTCCCCCGCAAGCTCTCGACGAATTCGGGCAGCCTGCTCCTTTAGTGACTGTTCATAACGATTACTCATACGTTCACCCCTCCATCTTGTTAAAAAATCGGTCGAATCATCGACCGATTGAGAATGCTTCCCCTACTGCTGATGTATCATCAAGTACAAGAATCCCTTTTTCTTGTGGCGCATTGGCAAGTCCGAGCTCACGCGCTGAACATAGCATACCACTTGACGGTACGCCACGTAATGCTGAAGGACGAATGATTAACCCAGACGGCATGACCGCACCCGGTTTAGCGACGACGACCTTTTGACCCGCTGCTACATTCGGCGCTCCACAAACGATTTGTAAAGTTCCGTTATCCACCTCTACCTGACAGACCGATAATTTGTCAGCATCCGGATGCTTCTCACAAGAAGCAACAAACCCAACAACGAATTTCGGAGAATAGTCAACTTGTTCGAGTGACAATTCGATATCTCGGTTTGCAAGTTCCTTTTGGATGCGTGTTGCCAATTCTTCCGTCAATTCAACCGGTCCTCGTGATTCGATCGTAAATGTATTCGACGCCTCAAACAAGTTGTAACCAATAATACGATCACCATGCTTGATTGTTGCTACGTCTCCTTCACGAGTCGCCGTCACTTCCGCACGTGGTGCGTCTTCTAAAATGATCATTAAGACGTCACCGACGCCCTCTTTATTATAAAACACATTCATTCAATCCATGACTCCCTTCCGTCTTTCTCACAATGCCTATTGTATCAGATTCTTTACTCTTTCGGCTGCTTGTTTTTCGCGAGGACGAAGACCGGCTCAAGATTGCCATCTTCATATAAGAATGGCAATGCCGTAACAGGTACACGACCGTTCGAGAAGAAATCAAACATGAGTTGTTGTAAGACATCATATCCAGCGTCATTGCGGATATCGGCAAAAATCAAGACATCCTGGTGTGGAATACCAACAGCGAATTCCCCTTCGATTCGCGCCGCGTAATCAGCTAACAATGTCTTGTTCAAGACACGACTCGCCTCATATCCGTCTCCAAGACTCAAGAAATAAAAGATGTTCCCCGCTACTTCATCTTGTTTAAATGGCGCATCGAGCGATTTCAGGTTAAAACGTGCAGCTTCCGACAGCTGTTCAGCCGTCCATTCTGCAGATGCCAATAACTCTTCGTCAATCAAACGATATGTCGCCCCTAAATCAAGTGCGTACATGATTTTCGTCTCACCAGTATGTGGTGTGCTGACAAGCGTTTTTCCTTCTTTTGTCGTATCAGCAAACGATTTAGCCCGAATGACAGGGAATATTTTCTGTTCTTGTCCAACGAGTGAAATTTGATCCGTTTGTCCGAGTACAGCACGGATGTATTCGATCGTCTCTTCGACTGCGATGACACCTCTTCGTTTTGCTTTTGCGACGAGCGGGTTCAATCCGACATCAACGCCTGATTTATCATGCTTCCGCTCAATTCGTAACACGGACTTTTCACGATCGAAATACGTTGTATAACCTTCTTCTTCGAATGTTTGTGTCATCATTCTTCGGATTTGTTGTAGTTCCACTTGATTTCATCCTTTCTATCATGAAAAAAAGCGAGTCAGCGCTCGCTTTTTTCTTAAACGGTTTCTAAAAATGCTGTCACTTGTTCTGGTGTCTTCCGCTCTTTGCCGACATAACGCCCTGTTTCTTCACCATCTCGGAACGCGACAAAACTTGGAATTCCGAAGATGTCCATTTCCTGGGCAATTTCAATGTGATCGTCGCGATCGACATAGTAAAATTCAAACGCGTCAAACGTCTGCTCGATTTCCGGCATGAACGGATCTAAAAAGCGACAATCGGGGCACCAGTTTGCTGAGAATAAAAAGACGGTCTTGCCTTGTTTTGCTGTATCGAATTCTTGTTTGGATTGTAATGTTTTCATGATGGTTTCCTCCTTTAATTTCCCTAGAAGTCATTGCCCTCATCATAGCATATTCAAATGTGACTGTGCGTTTTTGTGCTCGGTTTGCTATACTGCAACTAGAAAACACCTTGAAAGGACTTCACTATGGCAGATCAACCAATCAAACATCCGTTCGAACGCTTCGTCGGCTTCATCGGCATGACGAGTTGTTTACGTTACGGCTATTCCTTCATTGATTCCGAACGGAGCTTACCCGAAATCTTTTTATATTTAGTTGTCGGTTTCGCGGTCATCATTCTACTCGAAGCACTCGGAAAACGACTTGCTCGGAAATTACCTGTCGTGCGCATGCGTTACTTGATACCCCTCTATCTCGTTTATCTTTACATCTTCTTCACGAGTTTTTATTCGAGTTCATTCGGATTCTCTTTATGAAATGAAAAAAAGCTGATTCAAAAGGCATGTCCTTGTTTATCCACCATTCGGTCAAACAGACACATTCTTTAGAATCAGCTTTTTGTACTTAATATTCGATTTTCAAGTCACCATCTTGAATCCGACCGAGTCGAAGTAATAACCGATAGATGAGATAGCTGATGATGCCAGGCGCAATAAAACATAATACGATGACGGCTACATAGTATTCCATTTCAAACCCCATCGTCTTCAACAACATCAATGGACCAACAAAACCACTCGTCCCCATGCCCGAGCCTTCTGGGTTGCTCTCAAGCATCAACAGAACAGTCGCGAATGGCGCTAGGATAGCACCTGCGATCGTAGGCGGAATGAGAATCCAAGGATTGCGGATGATGTTTCCGACTTGGAGCATCGATGTGCCGATACTTTGTGCGATGACGCCCCCGATTCCGTTATCACGATAACTGATGACACCAAAACCAATCATTTGAGCGGCACAGCCGATCGTCGCAGCACCCGCAGCAAGTCCATCCAATCCAAGCATGATTCCAAGTGCAGCACTTGAAATCGGCGCTGTCAATGCAAGTCCCATTACAGTAGCAATGAAGATACCCATGAACAACGGTTCGCGTTCCGTCCCCCAGCGAATTATTTCACCCAGATCGGTCATGCCTTTTCCAATCCATTTCCCGGCATAACGTCCAGCAACGAATCCAACTAGCAACGTGACGAACGGCGTCAACAGAATATCGAGTCGCGTCGTCTTTGACACGAGTTTTCCAATTTCTGTTGCAAGTAGCGTCGCAATGTAACTACCTGCCGGTCCGCCAGCTTCATATCCAAATGCTCCAACCGCAACTGCTGCAAATAAGATGAGTGGCGGTGCTTCAAGCGCAAACGCTACGGCGACACCGATCGCTGGTCCCGTCAGAACAATCGCCTGCTCGCCTAATTGAATAAGAAACCTTGCTTCGATACCACGATCTACCAACCCTTCTCCGATTGTTTGAACAATCAAGCCCATGATCAGCGAACTGAATAAACCAAGCGCCATATAACTTAATACAGTGATGAAATATACTTTAGGGCTAAGTGAAATTCCCTTTTGCTTGAACATCTTGTCACGTCCTTTACTCAACATCGCGTATCATTATACCAAATCCACTTTCGATTCGACTAGGCTGTTTTTCCAACTGACAAGACAATCAACATCATTATGTTCTCACTACAATAAAATAGACGACGGATTATAAGTCCGCCGTCTATTTTATGAGAATGGTCCTCCCCGTTCGTTATTTACTTGACTTGCAATGTTGCAAGCGTCGTCGTATCAAGATTCGTGACGAGTTTTCGTAGCAATTCCTTCGCCGCATCATAATCATCTGTATGCATGATTGACGCATGGGTATGAATATAACGTGCCGGTAAACCAACGACTGTTGTTGGAATACCATTGTTCGAGCGATGGATGACACCGCCGTCCGTTCCACCTGCACCGACGTAGTATTGATACGGAATCTTGTTCGATTCTGCCGTATCAAGGACATAATCCGTCATCTCTTTCGAAAGAATCATGACGCTGTCTTTAATACGGAGTAATGGTCCTTGTCCGAGTTGACCAAATTCCGTTTTGTCTCCTGACGCATCATTGGCTGGAGACGCATCGACGACGAACGCCACATCAGGATCGATAAGTGTCGTCGCTGTTTGGGCACCTCGCAATCCGACTTCTTCTTGAACCGTTGCACCAGAGAACAAAATGTTCGGATGATCCGCTGCTGTCGTCTCCTCCAACAATTCGATTGCCATTCCGACACCATAGCGGTTATCCCATGCTTTCGCCATGATTTTCTTCGGATTCGCCATCGGTGTGAATGGGAAAAATGGTACTGCCGGAATACCCGGACGTACACCAAACGATTCTGCTTCTTCTTTTGAATCCGCACCGATATCGATGAACATGTCTTTGATTGCCATTGGCTTATTGCGTACTTCTTCTGTTAATAAGTGTGGTGGAATCGACGCGATGACACCAGGGATGATACCGTTGTCTGTACAGATCGAGAAGCGTTGGGCAAGCAATACTTGACTCCACCAACCACCGAGCGGTTGGATCCGTAACATCCCATTCTTCGTGATTTGTGTCACCATGAATGCCACTTCATCCATGTGTCCGGCAACCATGACTTTCGGTCCTGTCGCATCCCCTGTTCGCTTCCCGAAAATCGAACCCAGTCCATCTGTAACGATCTCATCCGTGACAGGTGTAATGCGTTCGCGAACGAACTGACGCACCTCGTGTTCAAACCCTGGTGCCCCATTTAATTCCGTCAGTGTTCGAAATAACTCTCTCGTTTTTTCATTCATATGTATCGCCTCCTGTTACCCATTATACAAAAAATTGCTTCAATCACTTAACCTTTTGTTTCTCTCTGAACGAATTATTTGGTACAGTAGGAATAGAACCTGTAAGGAGGGGAATTTTAATGAAAAAACGCTATTGGATTATCGGATTGGCAGCAGCTGTCGTCGCCGCTTTCGCAGTGAAGAAGGCCGTTGACAACAAACAACTTTCTGCCGAAGAAGCGCTCGAAATCACGAAACGCACATTTTCAGCAAAAGGACGTGTCCAAGGTGCATGGATCTCTGCAACACCGGAGGCTTACGCATATGAGTCACGCGACTACCAAAGCTATAAAGGTGGCATCTCGGTCCTTGAAGGTGATGACGAAAAAACGTATCAATTCACAGTCGATGCCGAAACTGGCGCATTACTCGAATACGCTTAATCAGAAGACCGTGCTTCAATCGATGAAGTGCGGTCTTTTTTTCACGTTCCTATAAAGGAGGTATGATTCATGTCCATTCTTGCTACTATCTTCGTTTTACTTGTTTCCTTAGAGCACTTTTATATCATGGCTCTTGAAATGTTCTTTTTATCCTCTAAGGCGGCACGACGTACATTCGGACTGACGGATGAAGCGGTCGCATCTAAGCAAATCCAGACGCTTTTTGCCAATCAAGGTCTCTACAATGGATTTTTAGCTGCTGGTCTTCTGTTTGGTCTAATCCGTGAGGATGTTGCTGTCCAACTGTTCTTTTTAGCTTGTGTGATCATTGCCGCACTCTATGGCGCCTTGACGGCTAATCGCTCCATTTTACTTAAACAAGGATTACCCGCCATACTCGCTTTCATCTTTATATTGTTAGCATAAAAAAAGCCTCTACCCAAACGGGTAAAGGTTTTTTTGATTAGCGCGGGTTATCGTTGCGCTCATAAATCGGATTCATGTATTCCGAAGTAGAGTACAAACGTGGTACGACGATGTATAAGACGATCGCTGGTACAGCGATGATCAACAACATCAAGAGTACCGGTAACCAGTAAACGACTTTTTGATGAAGATTGTCCGAGTTGCTGTCGATGTATTCTTTTACGCCGTCAACTTTTGCAGCGTCGGCACTCGTCAACAATTTACCGCTATCGGCATTGAAGAAGTGGATTTCACGTTTGATTGTGATGAAGATGCCGTCACGGACTGTCTTGATGACAGCGATTCCGCCAATGACTTCTTCTCCTTTTCCGTTCGTGAACGTCTTCGGATCCTCGATTTCGACCGAACCTTTTTTATAATCGTAATGCGTCGTTGGTAATTCCTCATCTAATGCTTTTGTCATTTCTGAGGTATCAACCGCAGCAAGTACCGATTGACCGATACTTAATGCGAGAAAGAGCGCCGTTACGAAGGCTAAGCTTTTCTGCCACATCCCCAAATTCCCCCTTTACCTATAAGTACAAGTTCTTCAGTCAACAACATTGTACCAATTAATAAGAAAAAAGTGTGAAAGAAATACCAGGAAAATAAGAAAACTTTTTGTCTAAATTAATTTTGGTACGTTGCTTCCATCCGATAAATCGGTTGACCCATTGAAGAAAAACGCTCTTCATACTCTGTCCGGACGTTATCTTCCGGTTCATTCGCATGTAGATCAAGCGACATCCAGTCGAAGCGCATGCCGTACGCCGACATCGTCATCAGACTCGATTCAAACAACTTGCGATTATCGGTCTTAAAGTGAATTTGTCCTTTCGCAGGTAAGATATCTTCATACGTTGAGAGGAACGTTTTATACGTCAAACGACGTTTCGCATGACGTGTCTTCGGCCATGGATCCGAGAAGTTCAAATAAACGCGCGCTACTTCACCTTTTTCGAAGTAATCACGTAAATCTTTCGCATCGACTGTCAAGACGCGAACATTTGCTTGTGGAGCCTCTACTAATTTTTGAACGATCGTCACTGCTACGCTCTCAAAAAGTTCAATCGCGATGAAGTTGATCTCCGGATGTTGGTTTGCCATCCCTGTGATGAAGGCTCCTTTTCCTGACCCCACTTCGATGTAGATCGGATTATCATTCTTGAACTCCGTTGCCCAGTTTTCTTTCAGGGATGCTGGTTCTGCTATATAGATTGAGGATTGTTCCTTCATATAATCCTGCGCCCATGGTTTATGTCGTAAACGCACTATCGTTCATCCTTTCCAAACTTAGATTATCCGCAGATAAGTTTATCATGATTCGGGTAATTATATAAGAACTTCTTCAATCCCGATTGAAGAATGTTCAGCAGTTCGTCACTTGAGAAACAGTGAGCAATCTACTACACTAAAGGTACGTAAGAACTAAAAAGGAGGGCTATACCATGGAAGACTTCTTGATTGCTTGGGGCTCCCCCATCGTTCTCGTCATGGGCATCTGTGCCTTATTCGTCTGGGCGACTTTCGGAAAAGTCGACGTTGAATAAGCGCAATCTCTGTACCTTGTGTAATCGTACACAAGGTACTTTTTTTATTCTCTAAACGAATTTAGGTTGGATTTACCATGAAACAGATGTATACTTTTTTCGAAACAGATTATTTATTACAGCTATCGAACACCAAAAAACGTTGGTAAAAAGGAGAATTGTAATGAACGAAAATAAAAACAGTGATTCAAAAGAACTAGTACAGAAGAAAACAGGTGCAGACTTAGTCGTCGATTCACTCATCGAACAGGGTGTAGATTACATTTTTGGTATTCCTGGCGCCAAAATTGATTCCGTCTTCAATGTGTTACAGGATCGGGGACCTGAACTCATCGTTGCACGTCACGAACAAAATGCTGCATTCATGGCTCAAGCCATTGGTCGCTTGACAGACAAACCAGGCGTTGTACTTGTAACATCTGGCCCAGGCGCATCAAACTTAGCGACAGGTCTTGTGACAGCAAACTCTGAAGGTGACCCAGTTGTCGCAATCGCCGGAGCCGTTACACGAGCAGACCGCTTAAAACGAACACATCAGTCCATGGACAATCAGGCACTCTTTACACCGATTACGAACTTCAGTGCAGAAGTGCAAGATGCCGATAATATTCCAGAAGTACTGTCCAATGCTTTCCGAACAGCGGAAACGACTTCCGGGGCTGCTTTCGTTAGTATCCCGCAAGACGTCGGATTGAGCGAAGCGAACGTCACGGCATTCCGTGCGGTTGAAGCACCGAAGCTCGGTGTTGCACCAGAAGCTTGGGTTGAAGAAACAGCTCGTTTGATCCAAGATGCGAAGCTACCTGTCTTGTTGCTCGGTATGCGTGCGAGTCAGCGGGACGTCGTACATGCGATTCGTTCCCTGCTCAAACACGTCTCGATTCCTGTCGTCCAGACGTTCCAAGCGGCCGGCACATTATCACGTGAGCTTGAATCGAATTTCTATGGACGCGTCGGACTATTCCGTAACCAACCGGGAGATGCACTGCTCGCAGAAGCGGATCTCGTCCTCTCGATCGGCTATGACCCAATTGGCTATGATCCGAAATTCTGGAACCAACCGACGCACGACCGGACGCTTGTCCATATTGATCAAATGCGTGCTGAAATTGACCACTTCTATCGCCCAGACCGCGAGCTTGTCGGTGATATGGCGAAAACGGTCGATGCAATCGCTGAGCGCCTGCAACCACTCACATTACCTGAAAGTTCAGCTCAATTCCTTGAAGGATTACATCAACGTCTTGTCGATCGTGATGTTCCTCCTGTCGCGGATTCTCCGTTGACGCACCCACTCTATTTCATGAAGACGTTACGTGAAAAAATTGCGGATGATGTCACGGTCACAGTCGACGTTGGTTCTCACTATATTTGGATGGCACGTCATTTCCGTTCGTACGAACCACGTCACCTTCTCTTTAGTAATGGGATGCAAACGCTTGGTGTCGCGCTTCCTTGGGCAATCGCAGCAACACTCGTACGTCCTGGTAAGAAGGCCGTCTCGATTTCAGGTGATGGTGGATTCCTCTTCTCGGCAATGGAACTTGAGACAGCTGTTCGTTTGAACTCACCACTCGTCCACTTCGTATGGCGTGATAGCGGATTCGACATGGTCGCGTTCCAACAAGAGATGAAATACAAACGGAAATCCGGTACGTCATTTGGTGACGTCGATCTCGTCAAATATGCTGAGAGTTTCGGAGCAAAAGGATTACGCGTCAATCATCCATCTGAACTAGCCGCAATCATGGATGAAGCACTCGCGACAGAAGGACCAGTCATCGTCGATGTTCCGATTGATTATCGCGACAACATCGCGCTCGGAGAACAAGTTCATCTCGATCAATTGAACTGAGGAGGATTCACATGACACACGATAAAACGCTCGTCCAGATTTCAACGATGATGGCACTGCTCGACGGAGTATTCGAGAGTGAAGTCACATACGCGTCCGTTATTGATCAACGAAATTTTGGTATCGGAACGTTCGACCACTTGGATGGTGAGATGATTGGTTTTGATGGTCAGTTCTACCAGCTCCGTTCAGACGGTAGCGCTCGACCACTTCAGCCTGAGACGACGACGCCGTTTGCGACATTGACCCGTTTCGTGCCAGAGCAAACGCTCTCCGTGGCAAAAGAGATGTCAAAATCGGAATTCGAACACTGGTTGAATGAACAACTACCGACGATCAATAGTTTTTATGCCGTTCGAATTGATGGAACGTTCACAGAGGTGCAGACACGTACCGTCGCACGTCAAGAAAAACCGTTCGTTCCAATCACGGAAGCTGTCGCCTCTCAAAGCGCGCGTACTTTCGAACAAACGGAAGGAACACTCGCCGGTTACTACACACCACGGTTCGGTCACGGTATCGCCGTCGCTGGATATCATCTTCATTTCATCGATGCTGAACGCGCGGGCGGAGGCCATGTCTTTGACTACACGGTCAAGAACGTCACCGTCACATTCGAAGAAAAACCGCAGCTTGATTTACGTTTACCAACGACTGAAGCGTATCGGTCGGCGGATCTTGAAAGTCATGATATTGAAAAAGAGATTAAAATCGCAGAAGGTTAATCAAAAAAGCGTGTCGTTCCTTTTCGGAATGACACGCTTTTTAGTCGTTCGAGTATTCAAGTAACTGTTCTAGAAAATGATAGCTGTCCTCGACATCCGGATGACGCATATCTTCATACCAATACAAGGATAATACAGCTTGCGCTACGACATACCAATGCATTCGTTGTTTCAGATCATTCGTCAACGGATGACCATAATGCTCAAACCATTCGGGCCAAGCCGCTTCATCGACATAACTGTATAACATCATCCCGAGGTCATACGCACGGTCGGCAATGATCGCATCATCCCAGTCGTTCAGGTAGAGTTGACCGTCCGCTCCCGTCAACCAATTATTATGATTTAGATCTGAATGACAGACGACTTGTTCATCCGTTCTTACTTGCTCCAGATTTCGTTCGAGATAATCCATCGCAAGTTCTACCAGTTCTGGATTCTCTAAGTCTTCTGGTTGAAAATATAAGTGACATTGGCGCAATAACTCATCAGGCTCGATCGGACGTTGGTCAAGCTGTTGTAGCATGAACAGCAATTCCTTCGAATCATGGATTTTCCCAAGCAAACGCGCCACTTCCGGACGTTCCATCATTTCCGGCTCCAACTCGTCGCCTTCAATGAATTGTTGCGCACTGATGACATCCCCGCTATAGATTCGTTTCGTCCATAATAATTTCGGGACGATTCCGTCCGCGGATAAAATCGCCAAGAACGGCGATGAATTTCGTTTTAAAAACAATTTTGATTGTCCGGTTGAAGCGATGTACGCTTCTCCTGTGATTCCACCTGCTGGCGTAAGGGTCCAGCCTTCGCCAAGCGCATCTAAAATATCTATTTCCATTATAATCCGCTCAACTTTTTTAGTAGATTTGCCTAAGGCACAATGCTTATCTTAACACGTCGCAATCGTCGTTGACAACGGAAGGACTTGAATCCTATCGACACCTTTCAGAAGCGGGTCGACCGAGGCATCATCCCCTTGGACATGTACATTCCAGCGCGAGTGATCGAGTGAGACTTCCACGATTTCGTGCGTCGTATTGTAGACAACGAGCGTGCGTTGCCACGCATCGTACGAATGGATCGCTTCGACTTCGTAGGCGATGACACCCGGACGTAAGTTGATGAAACGAAGCAGCTCTCGAACCTGATTCGCCCGGTGTAGACGGAATCCGCCATGCATTCTGCGAATTTGTAAAATCGTCTTGATATACGTAACGAGGGAGAGATGATCATCCCGGCGTTCCCAGTCCATTCGGTTGATTTCGTCCGATGCATTATAACTGTTTTCGACACCTTGTTTCGTACGCAAGAACTCTTGACCCGCATGCAGAAACGGAATGCCTTGCGCAAGCAAAGCGATCGTTTGAGCTAATCGACTCATCCGTAATAACTGAAGTTCGTCCGCTTCCGGACAGGAGATCTTCAATTTGTCGTACAGCGTATGGTTATCGTGCGCCTCGACATAGTTGATCGAATACGTCGGTTCCGGAAAACGTCCATACGTTTGGTTATCGATATGAACACTACCCGCAATCCCGTTTCGGACCTCTCCTTCTTTCCATCCGTCTCCGGCAACGAATCCTCGATCGTATGCACTGAACGTCGATCCTTTCAAGGCATCACGGAACACGTCATTAAAATGAGCGATTCGCGGCATTTGCGCAGCCGAGGCGCTCATCGCTTTGAATCGTTCCGGCAATGCCGTCGCAAGATCCCAGCCCTCTCCATACACAAGAATCGTAGGATCAATCGCATCGAGTGCTGCACGTACTTCATTCATCGTCTCAATGTCATGAATGCCCATTAAATCAAATCGAAACGCATCAATGCGGTAGACACGAGCAAAGTACGTCAAGCAATCAACGATGAGTCGACGCATCATGAATCGTTCGGATGCGGTATCGTTTCCAACACCCGTTCCGTTTGAAAGTGTGCCGTCTACTTCATAACGGAAATAATAACCCGGAACGAGCTGTTCAAGAGAGGAACGCTCCCGAACAAAAACGTGGTTCATGACGACATCGAACGTAACACGAATCCCTGCTTCATGGAGTCGCTCCACCATATCCGCGTATTCTCGGACGCGAACGAGCGGTGCGACCGAACTCGCGTAGCTCCCAGCTAATCCGAACCAAAGCATCGGATCGTATCCCCAGTTATATGGCGACCTTGTTCGTTCATCGGTCGTTTCGAAGAAGTGGACCGGTAACAGCTGCAGATGCGTAATCCCGAGATCAAGAAGATAATCAAGACCTGTCGCATGTCCACGAGAAGAAACTGTTCCACGTTCCGCCACCCCTGCATATTGTCCCGGATGACTTGAACCAGCGGAACGATCAATCGTAAAATCGCGAATATTTGCTTCATAGATGACAGCGTCCGACGGTTTGACGAACAGAGGACGCGCGACTCGCTTTGGAAACCACTCGGAAATCGTCTGTTCAACGTCGGCGATGACACCGTAACGACCGTTTACCGATATCGCATGAGCGTATGGATCGACGACTTCATGTGTGCCAACGTAAGTCGTCACTTCATAGCGGTACCATCGTTCTGCTGATTCTTGCCCAAGTCGAAGGTGATAGGTACCTTGCTCTTGTCGCTCCATCTTGTGTCTTCCGAGTACCTGTTCATCTTGATCGTATACGATACACACGATTTGCTCTGCGACAGGCGACCAGACAGCAAAATGATACGTATCGTCTTCTTCCCAGACACCGAGCTTCTCTTCGTAACGGTACTTTCGCTCGAACGCTTCCGTCCGAACTAATCGATCAGGAACGACACGGATTGACCTGCCTGCTCCGAACACCTCATAGCGGCATTCTAACTCGACTGGTTCAAGAACCGTTAACTCATAAATCACGAACTGTTCCTCTCGATGCGTTTCGGTCTGTTGAATTTCAAGCGGTTTCCCATCACATTCAAGCGACCAGTGGATTGACGGATTGCCTTCGACCTCGACTCGGATGCTTCGAAACGATGAGAACTCTGCCCGGATCACCGGTATTACCACCTCTTGGTTCGTCATGTCTTTCGCAACGACAATGCCGTCGCTTCCTCCCCTACTCTTGAATTCGTGACTGCCCTTCACTTAGAATTGCCATTTGAAACGGAATCGATACGGTCTCTTTCAGGATTTTTTCACACACCCGCATCTGAAACGCTTTTGTATGCGGCGCACTTGCATTCATTCGTTGTAGCCAGTTTGGAAACTCGACTTTATTGACGTAAGTCGTCGTCGTTTCTTTTGGAATCTGATCAAAATAACCTGAAGGTGCTAAAATGACTCGTTCGATCGGCAAGACATAATCTCGCCCAAGTACGACTCGTAGAATATCTTCCGTCCGTTTTAAACCGATGTTCGGATTCAAAATTTGCTTTGCGGATGCCTTGAACGGTTGTTCCCGCCACAACTTATCTCGCCGGATATGATAGATACTTTCGTCACCGTCAAGCCATTCCATGATATAAATCGCGGATGGACCGACGACGAACGGACTCAATTCGACTTCCCCGACTTGATATTGAATGACGGCGCGATAAAACATTGCATACTGTTCATTCAAGAGATGTAACATCTGATAAAAGTCTAAATGACGTTTTAACGGAATCCGCCAAATGTCCTCTTCGCCCGCTCCACCAGTAACGTTTAATAATTTTTGTAACTCGAGACGTTTTTTGTACCATTTATCAAACGCTCTTCGAGATAATTGTTTACCCGGAAGTTGAATGACTTCGCTTTTTTTCATCACTTGCCACCACTTCTTCGGACGGATGAGCGTTTCCCCGGGAAATAATTCTCCAGCCTCCCATCTACGATAGACATGAGCGTAATCAAGTGCCTGATGTTCACCGAACCGTTTTGTCATCTCAAGCGGATTTTTTTCAAATCGACTATCTAAGTCATATAGTTTCATCAAGATTGCGATGGGGATCACCTCATTCCTCTTTACCTAGATGAATCCGGTAAACCGGTTCATATCGCGGCGAAACGCCTAGTCGTACTTCAAACAGAATAAGTTCACGAACAGTCCATTCCACCGGTTGTATCGGATTCGTCGTCCATTCTTCCGCCTCCGTGCGCCACTTCTTCGCGATCGTGACATGCGGAACGAATGGTTTAGTCGCACTTGGATCAATCAGACGCACTAATCGAAACAATTCCTCTGCTTCTGTTCCGAATCCGACGACACGTGGTCGCTCGTTTTGTCCAAAGGTAATTAGACGATCCAATCGAAGTACGAAAGGTTCGATCGTGCGCGCAATCTCCTGCAGTTGCTGTTTCCACGATTGTTGTTCTTTTTCACCCAATGGACCAAAAAAACGAAGCGTCAAATGGTACTCTTCTAACGTATAGACATTTCGAAAGTAATCAGATAGAGATAAACGATTAGCGATATTCGCTAAATCTTCAGAAGGAATCGGTAAGGCAACGAAAAAGTGTCGTTCCTGTCTCATCGTATCTTCACTCCTTCATTCGACCACTGACACTGTACAAGACGGCACCAAGAATACTGCTAATTGTATATACCCAAAAGACGGTATAGATTGTACTTTGGTCTAGCACAAACCCACTCATCAAGTTAAACAGTGCTGTCGCTAGCCCTGTCGTCGTTGCCATATATGTACTGACAGCTGTTGCGACCATCGTCTCTGGAACGAGTGACCGAACATAGTCTAATGCAACAGGGATCAACAATCCGACGATCATTCCTTGCATCGCAGACAATACCCAAAGCATGACGATCGGAAGCTCTAATGCGATCATCGCCGTACGAGCAGCTGACAGCAAGGAAATGAAGACAAGAACTGGAATCGCTCCGAATCGTAACAATAGACGCGAAGCGATGCGCATGAACGGGATTTCGCACAGAACGGCGACGAAGAACAAGGTCCCGACGAGCGCGGTCGTCTCTCCACGAATCGTGACGTAGCTGCCAAAGTAATAGTTATTGGCGAAGATCGGTCCGAAGATCAAACTCCCTCCCGCTAAGAATAACAAGAAGCGTCGATTCGAAAAAAGTTGTTTTAACGGTACCTGTTGTTGATGTGAAATGTGTACGCTCCCCGTTTCTTCAATACCTATCAACACAAGAAAACCAAGAACCCACGCTGCACCGGTCGCATAAAAAATCAGACCAAGTCCACCCTCCTCAGTGATTTGTCCAAGGATGAAGACGGCTAAAGCAAAACCAGCTGATCCAAAAAGACGCAAGGCGCCATAATCTACCTTACGTTTTCGTGTATATTCGATCGCTAGTGTATCAACGAGTGGAATATGCGCACACTGGAATAATGCCCAGACACATGAAATCAATAGTAAAAGTAGATAAGCGGACGTCATTAAGTAACTTAATGTAAATACTCCAGCGGCGAGCATGGCAACGAGTAAGAGACGTTTCGGCTTTCCGAGTCGATCTGCCGCGATGCCCCAAACGGGCTGTAAGAAAATAGAGAGAATCGGTCCGATCGCAACGATTGTACCAATCTCTGAAGCGGACAGACCGAACGCATCGCTTGAAAAATAAAGCGCAAGATACGGAATGAGTGCACCTTGTCCAAAGAAAATAAAGAAATATAACGCTTGGAAATGATAAGTTTGACGATTTTTCACACGGAACTTCCTTTCAAGAAGCAATCCCCCCATCTCCACGATGCGGGGGATCATCAGTCATTATTTTGCGAGTTCATAAATTGCTTCTGCATAAATCGCGACAGCAAGCAAGAGTTCTTCAAAATCAACATATTCATCGACTTGGTGGGCAACTTCAGGACCACCTGGGAAGACTGGTCCAAATGCAACCCCTGCCGTCAACGAACGTGCATATGTACCACCACCGATAGCAATCAGATCAGCTGGTTGGTTCGTATGACGTTCATACACGGCACTCAGTGTCTGAATCAATTCATGATCCGGATCGACATGGTGTGGTGTCATATGTGTTCGAGTCTGTAACTCGAAGCCATATCCCGCTGCCGCTTCCTTGATGATTTGCAAGCGTTCCGTGAAGTCTGCTGAATAAGGATAACGGATGTTGATCGACGCTGTTCCTTGCTCTTCTGCATACCGGAATACACCACCGTTGATCGTTAAGTCACCTGTCTCGTCTGAAGCAGCGACACCAATCGCTACACCGCGAGAATCACGGAACATGTGCGTGACAAGCTGAATATAACGACGACCGTTATAATCCAAGTGAAGCGTATTGAGGAAACGTGCTAAATGTAAGGCAGCATTTTTACCGTTATCCGGCTCCATGGCATGGGCTGCGACACCGTTCACATCAAGAACGAGACCTTCCGTTTCTTGCTTGACCGTCCCAGACAAGCCTTGTTCTTCAAGATACGTATGGAAATCCGTTTCAAGCGTCCCCACTTCGACGACACGAAGAAGTGCTTGGGCATGACCCGGAACCATGTTCGGACGTTCGCCACCTTCAAAACGAACGAGATGGTAGCCTGTATCAGATGCTTGCGCTGGTTTTCCTTGAATCAATAACCCATCATACAGTCCTTTTTCCGCATTGATGATCGGGAAGTCGGCATCTGGTGCAAAGCCGAGAGTCGGCATCTCTTCATGTTTGAAGTAATGATTCACACAACGCCATTCACTCTCTTCATCTCCTCCAGCAATCAAACGAATACGTTTTGAGAGCGGTAATCCGAGTTCTTTGACGATCTTCAAGGCATAATAAGCTGCCATCGTCGGTCCTTTATCATCGATTGCACCGCGCGCATACAGCTTCCCATCGACAAGCGTTGGGTTAAACGGACCGTATGTCCAGTGATCGCCACCAGCTGGTACGATGTCTAAGTGACAAAGAATACCGAGTAACTCTTCCCCTTGACCATATTCCAAATGTCCGGCGTATCCATCAACATTTTTTGTCTTGAATCCGTCTCGTTCCCCTGTCGCGAGCATCCAATCAAGGGCTCGTTTGACTTCTTGACCAAACGGTGCACCTTCTTCGATTGTTGATTCATCAAGTATACTCGGAATCCGCAGTAGTTCTTTTAAATCCTCCAATAAGTCCTCGCGACGCGCGAGTACTTCTTCTTTCCAATTCACCATCTGATTTCGCTCCTTCATTCTGAGTTGGATTCGTTTCCTATACACCTTTCTAGTATAGCGAATATTCGTTCAGATACGAACATCCAAATTCTGTTTTCTTTTTTATTTGTTGAAATAACGAACATTCAACGATGTTAAAACTCCAATTATCGACTTTACAATCTGTTTGAATATTTTTTTTATGCAAACGTTCGGTTAAATCACTTGCAATTTAATATCAAAACGTTATACTAAAGGCGAAACAACTGGATATTGCATTGTCTTTTGTCACCCGAAGCTTTAGAACACTATTCTATCCATTGGGGGAGTGGTTATACCAATGAAAGATTCTACAGACCGTATGTTGACCCGGATTAAATCGATTTATCTCTACATCCAAGAGAACGGAGCTACTACGACAGCAGAGTTGGTTGAAGAGTTTGGCATCACTTCAAGGACCGTTCAGCGGGATTTGAACGTGCTCGAATACAACAATCTCATTGTGAGCCCTCGACGCGGTACATGGACGTCGAGCAAGAAACAAAAGCAAGCGGGTTGATCCACTGTTTCACTATGTATATCTTTCGATGACGCGATTCTTCGCGTCTTTTTTTGTTATCTTTTTTAAAACGTGGGGTATAGCTATTGGGAGAAGGAGTTGAGAAGAATGAATATTTTAATCATTGGAGCAAACGGAACGACTGGACGCAAGATGGTCGAATTGATCGCTAAACAAGGTGATCATCAAGCAATCGCGGTCGTACGGGAAGAAAATCAAATCAACGATTTGATTGCACTCGGTGCATCTGAAGTCAGACTTGGGGATTTGACGAAGGATGTCAGTGGTGTCATCAGTAATGCGGACGTCGTCATCTTTGCAGCGGGTGCTGGTGGCGCATCAGACGAATTGACGCGCGCCGTCGATCAAGAAGGCGCAATTAAAGTCATCGATGCAGCAAAAGCCAACGGTATCGATCGTTTCCTGATGCTCAGTTCAGTAGGTACCGAAGAACCAAAAGGTGAATTGAAAGTATATCTCGAATCTAAAGCAACAGCAGACGCACACCTCCAGGAAAGCGGACTCAATTATACGATCGTACGTCCTGGTCCACTCAGCTATGACGACCCGGCAGGCACTGTCGAAACGAAAGAGCATTTCGATTCATACGAAGATCGTAAGGTGTCGCGTGATGATATCGCAGCATTATTCGTTCACTTGATCGATCATCCGACACAATCTCGTGTATTCGAAGTACTCAGTGGTCCTTATCCAATCGCAGAAGCATTGCGTAATCAATAATCGAAACCCATAACAAAAGGCGATGGAATGTACGCTCATTCCACCGCCTTTTCGTTTTGCTTATTCAGGTTGCCAATCAAACAAAGACAGTTCCGCTGGCGTCAGTTCACGATAATCCCCTAGCGCAAGTGCCGGATCAAGTTCCAAGCGCCCAATCGAGCGGCGCTTTAAAAAAGTGACCTCTTTCCCGAGCGCAAGCATCATCCGTTTGACTTGATGGAACTTCCCTTCCGTGATCGTCAACTCAAGCGTTGAATCTGTTTCTGTCGTCGATAAGATGACAAGTTTTCCCGGCTTTGCTCGGTAACCGTCTTCTAACGTGACGCCTGCCGCAACCGCTTCGATGTCTTCTTGCGTCAACACTCCTGTCACTTCTGCGTAATACGTTTTTTCGACGTGTTTCTTCGGAGACATCAAAGCATGATTAAATGATCCATCGTTTGTTAGTAACAATAAACCTTCTGTATCTTTATCGAGTCGTCCGACCGGGAACGGTTTGAAATACGTCACGTCTTCAAACAACAGATCAATGACGGTCTCATCTCGTTTATCTTCTGTTGCACTAATGACACCCGGTGGTTTATTCATCATCAAGTAGATGTATTTTTGATACGTGACCGGTTCGCCGTACATCAGAACTTGTTGCGTCTCGACATCGACATGTTGTTTCGGATCACGCACGATCTCACCATCGACTTGAATTGCCCCTGCCTTCAGCAGCAGCTTCACTTCTTTTCGGGAGCCTGCTCCCATGTTGGATAACAATTTATCTAGACGCATGACCTCGTCCTCGTTTCAATGAAATTTTACGTCCTAATACGACTTCTGCTAAGCCACTCCAAATCGAGAGTCCTGCAAAAATCACGATTCCGACTGCTGCACCTACGATCAGAATCAATAGAGACGCCCATGTCGTCTCTGGCAAGATGGATACCATTCCCCACTTGACGAGCGCGACACCCGCTCCCATCAAGGCGCTGATGATCAAGATCAACGACGTCCGGCGTAAGACCGTATTGAATGGGAACTTCACCGTTTGTGTGATCCGGAAGAACATCAAACCGGTCGCAACGAGATAGCCGATGATCGTCGCATATCCAGCACCTGTTCCATCACCCGTCAAATGAATCAACGGTGCATTCAAAAGATACTTCGCAAGTAATCCAGCAAGTGTTGCGATGATCGTAAAGTACTGACGGTTAATCCCTTGAAGGACCGCTGCCGTGACTGAATAAAGGGCAAGGAACAAGGCACTTGGTGCATAACTCAACAGATAGACCCATGCTGCTTGATCTTTCGGAAAGAGCACATGGAACGTTTCTTCACTGAGGAGAATCATTCCGACAACTGCCGGAATCGTCACGAAGAAGACGAGTTGATAAATCTGTGAAATTTGAGCCCGTACTTTTCGCATATCTCCTTGCGTGAAGGAAGCTGTCAACAGTGGCGTCGCAGACAACGATAAGCCTGTTGCGACCGAGACCGGAATCAAGACGATCTTATGACTATCCGCAATCAGATAGGCCGTCGCATTTCCGGCAGCTTCGAGCGTATAGCCGATACTTTGTAACGCGGCATTCATCGTGTTCTGATCAATGACTTGGTAAAGCGGCGTCGAAAGACCGACCATGACGATCGGAATCGCGTACGTCAATAATTCCTTATACAAATCCGTTAACGGGCGATCCGGCGAACGGACGGTTTGAGTAGCACGAAGCTCCTGCAGCCCACTGGATCGTTTGCGGAAGTAATAGATGAGAACCGCGACACTACCGATTGCACCAATGAATGCACTGAACGTTGCAATCGTCGCTGCAAAGGCTACACCTGAATCAAATACATAGATAGCGATGCTGACTCCTACGAGTAAGAAGATGATGCGGACGATTTGTTCCAAGATTTGCGAAATCGCTGTCGGTCCCATCGATTGATATCCTTGGAAATATCCACGCGTCATACTCATCGGTGGAATCAAGAGTAACGCAAAACTAACCCCTCGAATCGTCATCGTGACGGCATCGACGTACGAGGCTGAATCAACGTCACCGCCTGGAATCGCCCGGTGCGCTAAATACGGTGCAAGGAAGAATAAGGCGAGAAAAGAGACAACCCCGGTCAAGGACATGATCTTTAGACCAGATCGATACAATCGTTCACTCGTATCATATTCTCCTAACGCATTGTATTTGGCGACGAATTTTGAGACGGCAACAGGAATCCCCGCTGTCGCGACACCAATCATGATCGCATAGTAGTTGTAGGCATAGGTATAGAACATGATACCTGTCGCACCGACCATGAACTGAAACGGAAAGAGATAAATCAAACCCAGTGCGCGGGAAATCAGCGACGCACCGGACAGGAGCATCGTTCCACGAACGAATCCTGCATTGCCGGAAGAAGTAGACTGCTTATTACTGACTGTGGACATGGTAACATCCCTCACGCTTTCTAATTTTTAAATCGACACTCTAATCGTGATTGTCTCATTATACAAGTTCTCTCGTACACAATTGCAAATCATTATACCGCTGTCTATCTTGAATTGAAAGAGACGGTTTGTTTACAGTCGCAACTTCTGCTAAAGTGAAACAAGCAGAATTCTATGAATGAGGTGACCTTATGTACGATGTAATCGTAATCGGAGGCGGACCGAGCGGTTTGATGGCGACGCTCGCCTCTTTACAAGCCGGAGCCCGGACGCTCCTGCTCGATAAAGGAAATAAATTAGGACGAAAGCTCGCAATCTCTGGCGGCGGACGGTGTAACGTCACGAACCGAAAGCCACTCGATGAGCTCGTCCAGTCGATTCCAGGAAACGGACGTTTCCTTTATAGCGCCTTTTCTCAATTTAATAATGAATCGATCATCGATTTGTTCGAAGGATTTGGTGTCGCACTCAAAGAAGAGGATAACGGTCGGATGTTCCCGGTCTCGGATAAGGCGGCAGACGTCGTTCGTGTATTGATTGATCAAATCCGTGCACATGGCGCCGAGATTCAAACAGACGCGCAAGTCGCTACGCTCGACTTTCATCCAGATGGTTCTTTTGCAGCTGTCATCTTAGAAAACGGCATGCGTCTTGAAGCAAAAAGTTGTATCGTAGCGGTCGGCGGACAATCTGTTCCGCACACGGGTTCGACGGGTGACGGCTATCCGTGGGCTGAAAAAGCGGGTCATACGATCACGGAACTTTTCCCAACGGAAGTCCCGATTTTGTTAGGTGATACGTTCATTCATGAAAAAACATTACAAGGACTGTCGTTGCGTGACGTTGCCTTAACGGTTCACGGTAAAAAGGACAAAGCAATCAAGACACATACGGGTGATCTACTGTTCACACACTTCGGTTTAAGTGGTCCGATCGCTTTACGGTGTAGCCAATATACGATCAAAGAGCGCAAACGATCGAAAGAGACGATCGTTCATCTATCGATCGATCTCTTCCCGGATGAGTCGCTTGGTGCATTAACAGAACGCTTCCAGGCAGCACTTGCGGCAAATCCGAAGAAATCGGTTCGGAATGCCCTTCGTGGTTTTGTACCAGAACGATTGCTTGAACTCCTGTTCGCTCGAATCGGCTTTGGCGATGAAGTGTGTACACAAGTAAAGAAACAGGACTGGACGGACTTCCTGCAACAATTGAAACGATTCCCACTCAAAGCAACAGGAACGCTCGATTTCGATAAAGCCTTCGTCACTGGTGGCGGTGTCTCGATCAAAGAGATTGATCCTAAAACGATGATGTCGAAAAAGGCGGAGCGATTATTCTTCGCTGGCGAAATTCTTGATATCCATGGCTATACAGGTGGATACAATATCACAGCTGCGTTCGTGACGGGTCATTGTGCTGGTAGTCACGCTGCAGAGATGGCACGTGACACTGTCTCTTAATACAAAAAAGACCCGATTCGTCTCTGTATAATCAGAGAAATCGGGTCTTTTTTCTACATCAGTCAATCGGTGTGAACGATCGACTTGAGAATTTATCCGTGACGACTAAGGCGAACAATTCATTATCTTGTACAAAGATTCCTTTTGATCCATACACTTTCGGACTCGCTGTCTCCCCCGTAATCGTTTTCTCTTTCTGATCAATCGAATAAAGATAAAGTGCTTCTGAGTCTAACGTGTAGATCCGACCTTGCCGTTCTGCAAGACCAATCGGACGGAATCCGGATTGAAATGCTTTTTTCGCATCACTTCGCATTCCGCTCGCCGCTTCGATTTTCTCTCGTTTGACGATCGACAAGTACGGTGGTTTTTGCTTTTTCTTTAAGGCACGCTTCTTCTTTTCCGAAGCATCTGGATCAATCTTGATTTTGTCCTCTTTCATTGCAAAGTAAGTCAATTCAACACGACCAATCGAGCGAATTTGATTGATTGTATAGAATTCTTTTTTCTTCGCATCATATCCAAGACCATGAAAACTGTCTCGAATCGTCGTCCCTTGTACTTTTTCGCGTTTTTCTTCACTCCAGACGCCATCTTTTCGTTTAATCGTGACTAGAATTTGATTCGACGTCAATAAAGCGACTGTCTCTCCGTCAACGAGTGTCATCCCGTCAAGACCAGACAATAAGAGATTCCCTTCTTCCAACTGAAACGTCGCATTGATGCGTTCTCCAGTTCCACTGATTTCAAAGAAACGATAGTCCTCTGTTACGACGAGGTACGAACCGATGGAATCATCATATAACATCTGTTGAACATTTTTAATCAACGGTTCTTCTGGATTCGGAATGGCTGAAGGCGTTTTCGGTGGCACCTGTTTGACAGCTGCCTGATGCTTCGATTGCGTCTCGATTTTCGCGAACGTTTCCTGAATACGTGACAACGTCTCTGGCTTTGAGAAGACGAGCAGTATACAAAGGATCAACCCCGAAACGACAGCAAAAATCGTTGTATAGACTATATAAGATCGTTTCATTGATGGTACTCGCCTTTCTTTCTCGGTTTCTGATTCAGTGTAGCAGAAGGACGTTCAAAAAAAAAGCGAACTTGCGACGGAAATGAAGAAACCCCCTCCATTCGCATCAAGTGAATGAAAGGGGTTATGGCTTAGTTCGCCACGATATTGATCAATTTTTTCGGTACGACGATGACTTTCCGAACCGTCTTGTCGCCAATCCATTCTTGTGTCTTTTCATCAGCAAAGGCAAGTGCTTCGATTTCTTCTTTTGTCGCATCGATGTTGATTTCGATTTTCGAGCGAACTTTACCGTTCACTTGAATGACGAATTCCATCGTATCGCTGACAAGTTTTGATTCATCGAATGTTGGCCATGCCGCATACGTCAATGTCTCTTCAAAGCCAAGTTGTTCCCAGAGTTCCTCACCAAGGTGCGGTGCGACTGGTGTTAACAATTGAATGAATCCACGAAGGAAGTGACGCGGGAGAACCGGCTGTTTATTCGCTTCGTTGACGAAGACCATGAGTTGCGAAATCCCGGTGTTGAACTGAATGTTCGCGAAGTCTTCCGTGACCTTCTTGACGGTCTGGTGGTATGTCCGTTCGAAGTCAGCATCGACTTCCGTGACGTCTTGAATGTCTGCTGTCCGTTCGAACAAGCGCCAGACACGGTCGAGGAAACGACGCGCCCCGTCAAGACCGTTCTCAGACCAGGCAACCGATGCATCGAGTGGTCCCATGAACATTTCGTATAAACGTAACGTATCAGCACCATGCGACTTGACGATTTCATCTGGGTTGATGACGTTACCGCGAGATTTTGACATTTTCTCGTTGTTCTCTCCAAGGATCATTCCTTGGTTGTATAACTTCTGGAATGGTTCTTTTGTTGGTACGACGCCTGCATCATACAAGACTTTATGCCAGAAGCGCGCATACAACAAGTGGAGAACAGCATGTTCTGCTCCACCGATGTAAATATCGACTGGAAGCCAGTATTTTAATTTTTCCGGATCCGCAATCGCTTCTTCATTGTGTGGATCGATGAAACGAAGGTAATACCAGCAGCTTCCTCCCCATTGTGGCATCGTATTCGTCTCGCGACGGCCTTTCATTCCTGTTTCAGGATCCGTGTAATCCAACCAGTCTTCAGCAAGCGCAAGTGGTGATTCGCCTGTACCAGACGGTTTGATTTCTGGAATGATTGGAAGCTCAAGCGGTAATTCCTCTTGATTGAGTGTTTTCATCGAACCATCTTCCATATGAACGACTGGAATCGGCTCGCCCCAATACCGTTGACGACTGAACAACCAGTCTCGGAGTCGATACGTGATTTTTTTACGACCAACTTGGTTCGTTTCGAGTTCAGCGATCATCGTCTCGATTGCTTCTTGTTTCCCAAGTCCATCAAGCATATGCGAGTTGACGTGTTCTCCCTCTCCCGTGTAGGCTGCTTCGTCGACATTTCCACCTGCGACGACTTCAACGATCGGTAAGTCGAACTGCTTCGCGAATTCGTGGTCGCGCTCATCGTGTCCTGGGACAGCCATGATCGCACCTGTTCCGTAAGAAGCAAGGACATAATCAGCGATCCAGATTGGAAGACGATCGCCTGAGATCGGATTGACCGCAAAAGCACCCGTGAAGACACCTGTTTTTTCCTTCGCTAAATCCGTTCGCTCGAGATCTGACTTCGTTTGGACTTGCGAAATGTACGCATCGACGGCTTCCTTGTGATCCGCTGTCGTGATGTCAGCTACGAATGGATGCTCCGGTGCGAGTACTAGATACGTCGCACCGAAGATCGTGTCCGGACGTGTCGTAAAGACCGTGACTTGTTTTTTATGTCCATCAATCGTGAAATCAATCTCAGCACCCTCAGATTTCCCGATCCAGTTGCGTTGCATCTCTTTGACAGAATCCGGCCAATCGAGATCATCCAGATCTTCAAGAAGGCGATCCGCATATTCCGTGATTTTCAAGACCCATTGACGCATCGGAACACGCACGACCGGATGATTTCCGCGTTCGGATAATCCGTCGATGACCTCTTCATTCGCAAGGACGGTTCCAAGTGCCGGGCACCAGTTGACTGCGACTTCGTCTACGAAGGCAAGTCCTTTTTCATACAACTTCGTAAAGATCCACTGCGTCCATTTATAGTATTTTGGATCCGTTGTGTTGATTTCACGATCCCAGTCATACGAGAATCCGAGTTCTTTAAGCTGACGCTTGAACGTCTCGATGTTTTTCGCTGTGAATTCGCGTGGATCGTTTCCTGTATCGAGGGCATATTGCTCTGCTGGTAATCCAAACGCATCCCATCCCATTGGGTGAAGGACATTGTATCCTTGCATCCGCTTCATCCGTGCGAGGATATCCGTTGCTGTGTAACCTTCCGGATGACCAACGTGGAGTCCAGCACCTGACGGATACGGGAACATATCAAGGGCATAGAACCCTTCTTTTTCTGGATCTTCTGTCGTGACGAAGGCGTTGTCTTGATCCCAACGCGCCTGCCATTTCGGTTCAATTTCGCGATGATTGTACGGCATATCTTTTCCTCCTCTAATCTAAAAAAACCGGTCTTCCGCCCCTAAGAAAAGGGACGAAAGACCGGTTTGGCTTCCGCGGTACCACCCACGTTGTCTGTCTATGACAGACCGCTTGATTCACGGATAACGGTGTGAAAGACCGGATTCGCTACTACGACTTCACAAATCGTGCTCCCTGACGAGTTCACGGTTGTTACCGACTGGTTCGCACCTTCCACCAGCTCTCTTGACGGCACCTTTCCCCTACTACTTCAGTTCCATGCATTTGACTATCTTTTTCTAGTGTAATCTGTTTCTTCCTCAAGCGTCAACGCTTCCGTAAAATTTCCTCGATTTCTGCGTGTGATTGTGCGACATGATCCGCTTGCTCTAAGCGTTGCGTTGGCATCCGGTCATCAAGAAGCGCAATCACTTCCATACCTGCTGCTTTCGCACCAATCATCCCGTTCGCAGCGTCTTCAATGACGAGACAGTTCTCGGGTGCGTGTCCAATCCGCTCTGCCGCAAGTCGAAAAATCGCGGGATCCGGTTTCGAACGGATGACTTCTTCTCCACTGACGTAGTGCGTGATCGGAAGCCCATAATGACGGATGACACGTTCGATTTTCTGAAGTGAACTCGAAGAAGCAATGCCGATATCGTAACCAAGAGTCGCCGCTTGTTCGATGACTTGTGTGACGCCTTTTTTTAATCCACACTCTTCCGGCTTTGCATGAATTTGAAACAAGCGATGTTCTTCCTCAAGCAACGCACTAGCTGTTTCTTTCAGCTGATGCTGGGCGACGAGTTCTTCCCACATTTCATCTCCTGTTTTTCCCATGAACGTCGCATACTGAACCGGATTAAGCGGAATCGATAACCTTTTGAACATCAGTTGATGCACTTCAAAGTAGCGAATCTCACTATCTAAGATAACCCCGTCCATATCAAAAATCAGACCGCGTTTTTTCACGATAACTCCCCCCTTTATTGATCGATCCTGACTTCAGCATATCAAAAAAACGACTACATGATGTAGTCGTTTTCATACTCTCATTATCTATTTAACTAGTTGCCACCTGAATACCAGCTTGTCGATACGCCGGAAAATAATCGGAATCAGCATTTGATCCGTATCGTATGCAGAGCAAATCATATAGTGATGGTTGCAGGATGGATTTTCCTTGATGATACTCAAATAGTCGATATCCAGTATAACGGCATTTACTCTCAAAAAGACTATCCCGTTCTTGATACCCGCCCCCAAGATGTTGTTCGACGAGTCCCCGTGCTTTTGCCTGAAGAATTGCTTCGTACTCAAGTCGCTGATTCGGGAACATCTTCGCTTCATCCCGCTTACAGCCGATCAAATGACCGTGGGCGTATTCTTTTCCAAGCAATACGAAGTATCCCCCAACCGCTTTTCCGTCGATTTCCGCCATCAGTAATAAGGGCTCACAAAGTGGGGTCGTCTCCATCAATTGCTCAAAATACGTCGCGGTAAAATAATAATGAGCCGAGGCATTCTTCCGGTCCATCGTTTCATGATACAACGCTAAAAAAACAGGTAGATCGTCCTGTGTTCCTGTTCTGACGGTTAAGGGTGAAGCAAGCGATTTACGAATCATGCTTCTCGTCTTCTTATGAAATGTCTGCATGATATCTTCAAGTGAAGGACGCAAATCAATACTCGTCGTATGACGGATGAAGGAAACTTTTGTCCAGTCCTGCATAAACCGTTCATTACCTGTTAACGGATTAAAGCGGATCATTTCCGAGACGATCGATTCTTGCTCCGCCCACCTCTCAAAGGATAAACGAGCCTGCTGAATCTCGGACGCAGTCAGTTGACCGATGATTTCCGGTCCACCATAGCCGTACGGTGTAATGAGATCTGAATAAGGCGTATCAAAAATACGACGCTTCAAAAAGGGATAAAACAGTGTTCCTGCATGACCTTCATAAAGAAATAATACCGCTTGCTCAGACGGTCTAGCGTTGAGAGTGACGTATTGGTGACTATAGAAGATATCAAGAGGCTGTTTCTGTACGTGTGTCGTCCAAGTTGCGGCATCTGTGATGAATTGACACCTTTCCATCCGTGCACCTCCAATCAAAAAGAAGAAACGTTCATATGACCTTTCTTTTCAAGTTCTTGATTAGAAAGTACCCATTTCTTTGCCGAAATATTCCATATTATTAAATGTTTGTTTTATAATTTTCGAACGAATGATGTAACAAAAGACAGCTGATCTATCGTCCGCTGTCTCACAAGATAAAGCTCATGATGTGGTTTTAGGAATAGCACGAAGGAAGACAACTCCTGCTAACAGGATCAATCCAATTAAGGTCAAGAAAACTGCTGACATACCTGATAAATCGTAGATCAAACCTCCAACTGTCGGACTGATCATCCGCCCTGCTGAAGCAGCGATATTAACGTATCCTTGGAATTCTCCTTCTTTTCCGATTGGTGCAAGTCGCGCCGCCATTGCAGGAACCGCTGGCCAGATGAACATCTCACCGATTGTCAGAATGATCATCGCCACGAGGAACATCTTGAAGCCGCCTGCAAACGGAACAATCAGATAAGAGAGAAGGAATATCCCTGTCCCGGTCATCAGTTGGCGTTTCAAATTATCTCCAAACCAACGAAGAATTGGTGTTAATAAAGGTTGTGCGAACACGATAAGCGCTCCATTGATTGTCCAAAGAATCGAGTACTCGGAAATCGTGACACCGAGCGATTTCGTATGGACAGCAAAGGTCCCTTGCCATTGCACATAAACGAACCAAAGTAAGGCATAACCGATCGAAACGAGCAACATCGTCCGTGCGGATCCGCGCGAAAGTGGCGTGCGTGTCGTTTCGATCTCGTCATGTGCCGCATGCATCCGCGCTGGCGCCTGAATCCAGGACAAACCGACAAACAAAATGATGGCAAAGACGATATAGAGAACGAGATTGGCGATGAAGATGTACTGAATCGAAAAAGCAGCAATTTGACCACTAACAGCTGTCCCGAGGGCTACACCGACGTTTTGCGCGACATAGATCGCATTAAAGGCGCGGCGTCCGCCTTCCGGCCAGATGACGCCCGTCATTGCGTAGATCGTCGGGAAAACCATACCACCGACGAATCCAATCAATCCAAGCATCGCGACGTATCCAATATACGTCTGATGAAATAGCAACAAGCCGACGGAAGACAGGACAAGTCCGATGACACTGATGACAAGCGTCTTCTTTCCGCCGAGTCGGTCAAACGCTTTTCCGCCTAAGTAGTTCCCAACGATTGCTAAGGCTGAGTTGACGAATAACGCCATTCCGGCTTTTGTCATCGACTCCCCTAAATATTCATGAATATATAATGTATTGAACGGCCATAAAAAAGAGGATCCCGTCGTATTGATGGCCATCGCAAGGACGAGGATCCAGACCGCTTTTGGTAATTTTGGCATACCTTTGGTCCTCCTATTTCATTCTCAACCTTGCCACTTTACGCAATCC
The DNA here is from genome assembly GCF_031844245.1 of Exiguobacterium sp. BRG2. Taxonomy (NCBI): domain Bacteria; kingdom Bacillati; phylum Bacillota; class Bacilli; order Caryophanales; genus Exiguobacterium; species Exiguobacterium sp. BRG2. Next base: position 87,524 of record NZ_JAUZUW010000003.1, on the reverse strand, counting down.
CTCCCCCGCCTGTCAAGCCACTTCACTTTTCGTCAATGACTCAAAAGATGGTATAATGCAGGAGGAATCATACATACGATGATCATGTATAAAGAGAAAAACAGCCCATAGGAACAGGAGTCTATGCCATGTCACTTGCCCGTGTACTACCTTATACGAAACAATTACTGGAGTCCGTCATCGAACCTGGTGACTGCGTCGTCGATATGACTGCCGGAAATGGACATGATACGCAGTTCTTAGCAGAATGCGTCGGTCCAGAAGGTAGAGTCCTTGCGTTCGACGTCCAAGCTCAAGCCATCGAGGAATCGACACGACGTCTCGACGAAGCCGGAATGTTAGAACGCGTCGATCTTTATCACGAAAGTCACATCCATGTTGGTGCGCGTCTTTCGGACGAACGACGGCCTGTTCGTGCCGGCGTCTTCAATCTCGGATACTTGCCTGGAAGTGATAAATCGATCACGACGACAGGTGAAGAGACGCTTGAAGCACTCGACGCTCTCCTCCCGGTACTTGCACCTGGTGGTCTTGTCGTCCTTGTCGTCTATCACGGTCATCTTGAAGGAAAACGGGAACGCGATGCTGTCCTAGATTACGTCACAGCCCTTGATCAGCAAGGTTATGCCGTTCTTCAGTACCGCTTCTTGAATCAACAGAATCATCCACCGTTCATCATCGCGATCGAGAAAAAAGTGCGCTGACAGTAGAAATAAAGAAGTGATGGCTTCCGCTATGGAAACCATCACTTTTTTCATTCTTCGACTAATTTAAAAAACAACAATAATTTTTCCGCAAACCGTGTATTCAACCGTTCAAAGCTGAAATGCGGGAAACCGTGTAGACGTTGTAAGTAAATCTGATCGCCACCCATTTTCCGACATACTTCGAGTGTCAGTTTGACGTCTGCGAACTGATCGTCTGGTGCATAAAAACAAGCCAAGTTTACACGAGGCAGTTTTTTTCGTTCCTCGTCATGTACGACGATCTCTTCTTCGATTTCCCGGTACTGCGCATACGTCAGTTCACCGATGCGAACGGTATCTTCCGTACTTTGACCAAACGGCAACGTACCGAGTGGCGCATCGGGACGGAAACGATCAAACGCACTCGCGAAGACTTGTTTGACACCTCCGAGTTGTTTCGACGGATGCCAATCAAACAATGGTGAAACGAATGCAAGACTTGCGACTGGTAGTTCATATTCTTGCAATAGACGATTGACGACGAGTGCGCCCATGCTACAGGCGATGATATGAATCGGTAGCTTTCGTTTTCCTGCTTCGCGTAATGCTTCTTTTAACAGTTGACCGTGCTCTTCAAACGAAATGCGACGTGGTGCGTCGACGAGTAACACTTCATACTCTCTTTCGAGTACTCGAATCAAAGCTTCACTCGGACGGGCACGCAGTTGTAACGGATAGACTAATACGATGATTCCTGTTGGTTGTTCAACCACAAACTCACCTCTTCACTTCATAATTCCTTTTCACGATACCTTATTTCAAACGCAAACGAAACCGTCCCGAGACGGATTTCACGAGGCAACATGGCGAAGACGAACGACTGATTCCGCTTGCCCAAACACTTCTTCCGTCATCTCACTAAGTTCTTCAAAACCAAATGAGGTCAGGAATTGACGCGCTTTATAGTTACGTGCTTCCACGTAGACTTCGAGTGGGACGGCTCCTTGTCGTTCGAGTTCACGAATCAGACGTCTTCCGATTCCGTTTTGCTGATATTCCGGCAGGACGTAAAGCCGAATGATCTCCCATGTTCCTTCGACATCAACAGCATGAATGAAACCGACGATTTCCTCGTTGATGATTCCGACATAAAAATACTCTCCCCGTGCTTCTTCCGCTGTCAGGATCGCACGAACGACTTCTTCTTGCGGATACGCCTCCTGCACGAAATGCGCTTTCGAACGTTCGGAATAGATTTCTTCATACGTATCCAACCAAGATGTGACGGCAATGTCATGAATACGTCCTGCATCAGCTGGAATAGCTTCGCGTATTTCCATAATCGGAACCCCCCTTTATACTCATACAAATCGACTCATGTACTTTTACCCTTTTCTAGAAAAAACATTCGTTTCCTGCAAAGTTCCGCGGAAACAAAAAAGCCCGAAAACCCAAGTAGGATTTCCGGACTTTTTGATTATGCGAAACGTTTTGCTTGTTCTTCAAGAACTGCTGCTTTATCTGTTTGCTCCCATGGAAGCTCAACATCTGTACGACCGAAGTGACCGTATGCAGCTGTTTGACGATAGATCGGACGACGGAGATCAAGCATGTTGATGATTCCAGCCGGACGAAGATCGAAGTTTTCAGCAACCAATTCGACGAGTTGTGCTTCAGGCAGTTTTCCTGTGCCGAATGTATCAACCGCGATTGATACTGGGTGTGCGACACCGATTGCGTAAGCGAGTTGAACTTCTGCTTTGTCTGCAAGACCTGCAGCAACGAGGTTCTTCGCGACGTAACGTGCTGCGTATGCAGCTGAACGGTCGACTTTTGTTGGATCTTTACCTGAGAATGCTCCACCGCCGTGGCGTGCGTATCCACCATACGTATCAACGATGATCTTACGACCAGTCAATCCAGCATCTCCTTGTGGTCCGCCAATGACGAAACGACCAGTTGGGTTGATGAAGAATTTCGTTGCTGCGTCGATGTATTCAGCCGGGATGACTGGTGTGATGACGTGTTCTTTTAAATCAGCTTGGATTTGCTCAAGCGTAACTTCTTCCGCATGTTGTGTCGAAATGACGATCGTATCGACACGAACCGGCTCGTTGTTCTCGTTGTATTCGACCGTGACTTGTGTTTTTCCGTCCGGACGAAGGTAGTCGAGTTGACCGTTTTTACGCACTTCTGCCAAACGGCGTGCGAGACGGTGCGAAAGCGAAATTGGAAGTGGCATGAGTTCTGGTGTTTCTTTCGTTGCGTAACCGAACATAAGACCTTGGTCTCCTGCACCGATTGCATCGATTTCTGCATCAGACATGCTACCTTCACGTGCTTCAAGCGCTTGGTCGACACCAAGAGCGATATCTGCTGATTGCTCATCGATCGATGTCAATACAGCACATGTATCCGCATCGAAACCGTATTTCGCGCGTGTGTAGCCGATTTCACGAATCGTTTCACGAACGACTTTTGGAATGTCGACGTAAGTGGATGTCGTGATCTCACCTGCAACGAGAACGAGACCTGTTGTAACAGAAGTTTCTGCCGCAACACGTGCGTTTGGATCCGCTGCAAGAATCGCATCGAGGATTGAATCCGAAATTTGGTCACAGATTTTATCTGGATGACCTTCAGTGACTGACTCCGACGTGAATAGTCGGCGATTAAGGTTTGTCATGTATGACCCTCCCAAAAAAGAATTTGACGGTGTACTCATTTCCCCTAGTTGAGTGGGACGGTAAAATGAAAAAAACCTTTCCAAGTCCAAAAAATGGTCAGGGAAAGGTTGTGCGTTCTTCCTTTACCCTCTTATCGTTCGAAGTGTTTACTTCGCTTCAGGAGAGCACCTTTTCCCTCATTAATATATGAATTAATGTAGGACGGTTGCCGGGTTTCTTCGGGCCTTGTTCCCTCCACCTGCTCAGAATAAGAGTATCCGTTACGAATTACATGATATAAAGTTGTACCTACTCTGTCAAGCAAGGTTTCAAATTCTAGTCGAAACTTTTTAAAAGAGATGTTAAACTATTAATGCTGAAAGCGTTTCCAGATAAATAGAAATCAGCACCAGAAAATGATTGCGCTCTCTTTAGTATGTCATATATAATAAATGTGTCATACTAAATTCAGTGAGCCAAAACCAACGTAGGGGAAAGGTGGGGTCAGGATGCCGATGACGGTCCTGAATATCGAAGAACTACTCAAGAAAGAGCATGTGTTCAAACAACTATCTGTTGCTGAACTTGTCGAACATGCGATTCGAAACGAAGAAGGTGTCCTTACTGAGAACGGCGCACTATCTGTAGAAACGGGGAAATTTACAGGTCGTTCACCAAAAGATAAGTTCATCGTCCGTGATTCTTCCTGCGAGTCTCACATTGATTGGGGTCATGTTAACCAACCGATGGATGGAGACAAATTTGAACAATTGTTACAAAAGGTTCTTCGTTACATGAACGAAGCCGATCAGCTCTACTACACAGAAGCTGCTGCTGGGGCAGATACGCACTTCACCCTTCCGGTTCGTGTGCTCACACAATACGCTTGGCATAACCTGTTTGCCAAACAACTCTTTTTACGCGAGTATCCTGAAGTGGCTGCCTTCGAACCGTTCACGGTCGTCTACGCGCCACATTTCAAAGCAGACCCTACCGTTGACGGAACGAATTCCGAGACATTCATCGCCATGTCGTTTGAACACCGGATCGTCTTGATCGGCGGAACCGAATATGCGGGCGAAATCAAAAAATCGATTTTTTCCGTCATGAACTACCTCTTACCACAAGAAAATGTCCTTTCGATGCACTGTTCAGCAAACGTCGGACACGAAGGCGACGTCGCCTTGTTCTTCGGTCTATCCGGTACTGGTAAGACCACCCTGTCAGCAGACGATAGCCGTCAATTGATCGGTGACGATGAGCATGGTTGGTCGCATAACGGCGTCTTCAACATTGAAGGTGGATGTTATGCGAAGACGGTCAATCTGTCACGCGAAAAAGAACCGCAAATTTTTGATGCGATCCGTTTCGGAACTGTCCTTGAAAACGTCGTGCTCGATGAATCTCGTCATCCTGATTACGATGACACATCGTTGACTGAAAATACACGTGCTGCTTATCCGATCACAGCGATCGATAACATCGCTGTTCCATCACGGGCTGGTCATCCGAAGACGATTGTCTTCTTGACGGCTGATGCGTATGGTGTCTTGCCTCCGATCAGTAAATTGACGAAAGAACAAGCGATGTATCATTTCCTATCAGGTTATACATCAAAACTTGCTGGAACAGAGCGTGGTATCACGGAACCGGAAGCAACGTTCTCGACATGCTTCGGTTCACCATTTCTTCCACTGATACCTGAAAAGTATGCGACGATGCTCGGAGAACTGATTGATCGTCACGGTGTGACCGTTTATCTCGTCAACACAGGCTGGACAGGCGGTGCTTACGGGACAGGTAGTCGAATGAAGCTATCGTATACACGGACGATGGTCAACGCTGCCGTCAACGGAACACTTGCAACGATTCCAACAGAAGAGCACCCAATCTTCGGACTTCATATGCCACTTGAAGTTCCTGGTGTTCCAAGTGAATTACTCAATCCGGTACGCGTCTGGTCAAATCCAGACGAATACAACACACAAGCGCGTTCGCTTGCTGAGAAATTCCAACATAATTTCCTTCGTTTCGAAAGTGCGACGGATGCGATCAAGTCAGCAGGTCCATGTCTATAAAAAAAAGAGCCCTGAGGCTCTTTTTTTTATAGAATGGCATCTGTCTCTTCTTGAAGATGCATCTCTTTTTGCATAAGCCACTCCTGACTTTCCGTCAGTAACGCATATGCTCGCGGAAGTGATACACCTAACCGTTGACTGAGCAATTCGAACTGTTCGAAATCACCGCGATCTGCGCTGATCGCAAGCACTAGACAATCCCGGAACGGATGGTCTTTTCCTTGGAGGACAATCTTCAAGGATTCCTCGATTGGCAATTGATCGATGATGTCGTCAATATCAACGGACAATAACGCATCGATATGCGATAACAAGCCGATCATATAGGCACTCTCTTGTTGCAGCGTCCTTGTTTCTGTTGCAAACAACTCACAGAGCTTTGCACAATGTAAGGAAGAACGCAGCAACTCATTCGACCATTCATAAGGACTTGCGAGCTTCATTTCACGTAAGACAATTAACGAAATCCAGCTTTTAAGTTGAGCGAAGCCAAGTAGTGAGATCGCTTGACGAACGGAACTAACCGTATTGCGTAATCCCACTCCCGGAGAATTGATTAGTTGTAATACCTGGATGCTGATATACGGATTGGCTTCGATTTCATCAATGACTTCATCGTACTTCTCATCCGTATCAAGCCACTTCAGCATCTTTAACAACACCGGCAATTGTGGTGGAACAGCTTTCCCTTTCATCAGCATCGGTTTAGCATAAAAATAGCCTTGGAACCAGTCATACCCCATATCAAGACAACGTGTATGGTCCTCGTGCGTCTCGACACGTTCAGCAAGCATCTTAATATGAGGATAATTACGTCGAACGATATGCAAAATGGCACTTTGCTCGCGAGGGGAAATTGCCTCGATGTCGATTTTAATTAAATCGATCAACGCAAACAATTCCGCTCCGTGCTGTCGAAGTAAATCTGTCACAAAATCATCAAGTGCTAATGTGAAGCCTGCTTCTTTCCAACTATGCAGAACAGACAACATTTCAGTATCAATATCAACTGTCTCTAAAATTTCAATGACGAATCGGTTAGGATCTAAATAATGAATCAGATCACTTTTCAACAAATCTGACGTAAAGTTGACGAAAAGTTTTTTTCCTTCCGCGACATGTTCCACCCCCATATGGACGAGTGTATTCGTCAATACATCCATCGTCGCTAAATCCCCATCAAAAATAGTCATTTGTTCAATCGAACGATACAATAATTCAAATGCATCAATTGATCCAACTCGATTAACGACGGGTTGACGTGCTAATATGATATCCATCGTTCTCCTGCCCCCTCCATTGTCCTCAGATGGTTTCTATTATATCAAAGTTTACTTTTTAGGAGTTTATTGTTTTTTACAATGTATCAATGGTCTATTTTTTCAATCTCTATGCTTCATCTTCCAAAATACAAAAAGCAATACGACAAACGTCGTATTGCTTGAATCATGTATCATATCGGTTCCAAATGCCTGTCTCGAACCAAGTCAAAATATCACGCGTCACACGTAATTTTTCATAGATCGGGAACTGATGTGCATACGCATAAGTCTGAAGCAGGGTTTTGTCGGGATGACGTGCAGCATAAGCCGTCGCATGTCGTAAACGAACGTTCTCATCATACGCACCGTGAATCAATAATACTTCACCTTGAGGAGCGACATGAAGCGGCGAGCGCACCTTATACGCCTCAGGTACGGTGTCTGGTGTCCCCCCCGTATAGCGACGCAACATCTTTTGCATCGTCTTCTGCTCCTCGTAGGTCCATGTCAACTCGGTCACGCCTGCCCACGACACCGTCCGCGAAACTGGACGATGATGAGCCAGGAGTAATGCCATTTGCCCCCCACGAGAAAATCCGAATGCATGAACATGCGAGACACGTTGTTGCAACCAATCGAAAGCACTGCATGCGTCTTCGACATCCCGATATCCGAAATCTTCTTTTCCTGTTCCGCCTAAGTTTCCCCGATAGAAAGGTGCCATGACGAAAAAACCAGCCTGCGCGAACGCGAGCAGCCGTGTCGGTCGAACCATTCCGATAGATCGTGTGCCACCTCGCAAGTAGAGAATCCCCTGTCCGTTCGCGACTTGCGGAAGTACGATATAGGCACCGACGCGCTCCCCGTCTGCCGTCGTATAGAACATCCGAAACGTCCGAAACGGACCTTGCCGCGGAAGTTCAAACCAATCGGCGTTCGCTAAGTACACGGAGTGTCTCCGGAAGGACGCGGTCCTTCATCATGAAACTGTATTGTCGGTTCGTATCGAGACGATCAGGGAGTTCCTCGAACAGAAAAGCACCATCTGTTTCATCTACAGCCAAATGGGATGACAGCGATTCGATTTGTGCGAAGTAGATATTTTTGATGATCGTATCCCCTTTTCCGGCAACACGATATTGCCCGATATACTTCAAGGAATCGATTTTCCCGCCTGTCTCTTCCATCACTTCACGACGTGCGGCTTCTTCTGCCGTTTCACCCGGTTCAACCTTCCCACCAGGAAATTCATATCCGCGTTGCTTATGATGGGTCAGCAACCATTTCCCTTCGTACACGGCAATGACCCACACATGTAGAGGACGATCCGAGAACGGATGGTCCTCAAAACTTAACTCCACTTGATTTTGATAATAATCCAAGAATGTAATCACGTACGTGCACCTCATTTCTTCTTCTAACTTCACTTTACCTGTTTCACGGGTATTCTAAAAGTGAAAACGCTAGGATTGCCTATAAATCTGGAAAATGATTACTCGTCCTCATCTCGTGAACGTAAAAAAACAGCCGATGTTCCACTAAGGAACAATCGACTGTCGTTTTGTATTATTTCAAACGTGCTTCGAGTTCTGCTTTTTCTGCTTCGAATCCTGGTTTTCCAAGAAGAGCGAACATGTTTTTCTTGTACGCTTCGACGCCTGGCTGATCGAATGGGTTTACTCCAAGGAGGTAACCACTCATCGCACATGCTTTTTCGAAGAAGTAGAACAGGAATCCGAGGTGATACGGTGTCATCTCTGGAAGTTCGACTGTCAGGTTCGGAACTTGTCCGTCCGTGTGTGCAAGCAATGTGCCTTCTGCTGCCTTATCGTTGACGAACTGAATCGACTGTCCTGCGAGGAAGTTCAATCCATCAAGGTCCTGAGCGTCTTCTTCAATCGTCAACGCGTGACGCGCTTGTCCGACTTTAATGACTGTCTCAAACAGATCACGACGACCTTCTTGGACATATTGTCCCATTGAATGAAGATCGGTCGAGAAATCAACTGCTGCTGGGAAAATACCTTTGAAGTCTTTTCCTTCAGATTCGCCGTACAATTGCTTCCACCACTCTGATACGTAATGAAGTGCTGGTTCGTAGTTGACGAGTAGCTCGATCGTTTTCCCTTTCGCATACAATGCATTTCGGACGACTGCGTATTGGTACGCTTCGTTGTCAGCTAGGTTTTCGCTCGCGTAGCGCTCTTGTGCGTCACGTGCCCCTTGCATTAACTCTTCGATCGAAATTCCTGCTGCTGCGATCGGTAATAGACCAACTGGCGTTAACACAGAGAAACGTCCGCCGACATCATCTGGAATAACGAATGTTTCGTATCCTTCAGAATCTGCGAGTGTTTTTAATGCACCGCGGGCTTTGTCCGTTGTTGCGTAAATCCGGTGTTTCGCTTCTGCTTTACCGTACTTTTCTTCCATGAATGCTTTCAAGAGACGGAACGAGATTGCCGGTTCTGTCGTCGTACCTGATTTTGAGATAATGTTGACCGATACATCTTTTCCTTCAAGTACTTCAAATAAATCATGCAGATACGTTGATGAGATATTATGCCCTGCATAGATGATTTGTGGTGCTTTACGCTCGTCTTTTGATAACAAGTTATGGAATGAGTGTCCAAGCATCTCGATTGCCGCACGTGCACCGAGATACGAACCGCCGATTCCGACGACTAGCAACACATCAGAATCCGACTTGATTTTTTCTGCAGACGCTTGGATACGTGCAAACTCCGCTTGATCGTAGTTCGTCGGAAGATCTACCCATCCTAAGAAATCACTTCCTGCACCTGTTCCTGCATGAATCGCATGGTGGAGCGTCTTTACGGTCTCCGTCATGTGTTCTACTTCATGTTGACCTACGAATTGTAGGGCTTTCGAATAATCAAAACGTACTGTTGACATGCCATCGTCCTCCTTATTCATTCGCAACGAAATGCGACCTTCCTTTTCATTAAAACGCAAGAAGGAAGGTCGTTCAAGTCTTTTGTGAAAAGATTAGCAAATGTTACGAGTTGTTATAGGGCAGCTGTCACGATTTGACGAACATCCTCGTTTCCGAGTGATTTGAAGTTTCCGAAGTCACCACGAGTCATTGCTGACTTGACGATTGAATCGACTGTATCTTCTTTGATGTCGTAATCCGCAAGACGGTTTGGTGCGCCGAGTGATGTCCAGAAAGCACTAATCGCGTCGATTGTCGCATGTGCTGCTTCCATCTCTGATTTACCTTCCGTGTCGACGTTAAAGACGTTCTCACCGAGTGTGACGAAACGATGTGCGTTTGATTCATCGAGTACGTGGCGCATCCAGTTCGGGAAGAGAATGGCGAGTCCACCTGCATGTGGGATGTCATGAACAGCCGAGACAGCATGTTCGATGTTGTGTGATGCCCAGTCGCCGCGTGCTCCCATTTGAAGAACACCGTTGAGCGCCATCGTACCAGCGAAGAGAATCGTTCCACGAAGTTCCACGTTTTCGAGATCGTTAACGAGTTTTGGTGCTGCTTCGACGACTGCTTTCATGACACCTTCTGTCATGCGTTCTTGAACCGGTGCATGTGCAGGATGGAAGTATTGTTCGAGACAGTGACTCATCATATCGACGATACCGTAGATCGTTTGATCTTTCGGTACGCTGACTGTGTATTTTGGATCAAGAATTGAGAATGTTGGGTACGTAAGCGGACTACCCCAACCATATTTCTCTTGTGTTTTCCAGTTCGTGATGACCGATCCTGAGTTCATCTCAGAACCTGTCGCTGCAAGCGTCAAGACTGTTCCGAATGGAATGACTGTTTTTGGTGTCGCTTTACCGATGACGAGATCCCATGCTTCGCCTTCATACGGGATACCTGCTGCGATCAATTTCGTGCAGTCGATGACAGAACCGCCACCAAGTGCAAGTAGTGCGTCAACGCCTGCTTCACGTGCAATTTTAATTCCGCGTTCTGCAGTTTCGATGCGCGGGTTCGGTTCGACACCGTCGCATTCGACGTACTCGATTCCTGCCGCATTGAGTTCACGTGTGACATCATCATAGACGCCGTTACGTTTAATACTTCCGCCGCCAAACACAAGCATGACTTTCTTCGCACCAAGTGATTCGAGTTGTGGTTTCAGTTGGCTGACTTGACCGTCACCAAAAATAAGTCTTGTTGGATTGCGATATTCAAAGTTTTCCATCTGTGTTGCCTCCTCATTAAGTAATGAACACCTTACATTATCCACACATTCCCCTTTCGCATCTAATTTAATGCTTATTGTATGTAACAATCGCAAAAAAAAGAGAACCGACCGATGTCGATTCTCTCATGTGGCTTATTTTTGGAAGTTTGATTTTTCAATCCATTCTTCCAATTTACCTTTAAGAACGTTGAATCCAGGTGCTTCTTCTTGTTTGAAAGCAGGACCTGCATCGCGACGTCCAGCGTTTTTGCGTGGACCTTTCGCGCGTGCTTCACGTTTTGGAGCTTCCTGAGTTGCTTTGATCGAAAGCTTCATTTTTTTGTTAGCTTCGTCGATGTCGAGAACTTTAACAGTTACTTCATCGCCAACTTTTACGTAATCGTTGATGTCTTTTACGTAATCGTGTGAGATTTCTGAAATGTGGACGAGACCTTGTGTTTGCTCGTCAAGTGCTACGAAAGCACCGAAGTTTTGAATACCAGTTACTTTACCAGTAACGACTTGGTCTTTTTCAAAGTTTGCCATAATGTATACACTCCCTAACTAAATTCATCAACTTATAATAACACACTTTTCTTGTATCGTAAAAAATATTTTTGGAATTTGTTTATTTTTTATTTCACAAGGGAACATTTTAGTAGCAAGACTTCAAGTATTCCCCCTGATTCTGCCGAACTTTCCGAGTTCGGCCCTTTTTTTGTTCTTTTACTCAATTGACCTAAAAAACAGATACCGAAAAGTGATGGGAACGACTTTCAAAACGCTCTAATAAAAACGGACAGTCTCGGTCTGCTCGCTTTCCGCGGACAAGCCCTCATGCCGCTTCAGATGCGTCGCATCTTCCAGGGTCATGACGACTTGTTTTTCCGCAGGAGTCGAGCAGAACCTCACCTGTCCTAGCGTAAAGGAAATATAGAGTAGAAGCAATGATAAATTAAGAGGGACATTACTTACTTAAAAATCAAACTGCAATTGACAATGACCGTTCACAAATGAACCTGAACGAAAGTGTTCTTCAATCCATTTATCGCGACGAAAATGTCCACATACCCAGTGTGCATTACGATAGTGCGGTTTAATAAGGCACATTCGAAGTCCTCCTTTCCTTTAAGCAAGGAAGGATTACTTTCAGCTTCGAACAAATAAAATTGTTTTACTTGAGGCACATATGTAGTATTGTTTGATTAAGTTCTTAACAACACTATTCTTGTTCGAATAGACATTGCCGTGTCTGTTCGAACGCAACGTGCAGCTGAGAGTTAACTCCCTCGCTGTACTAAGCAGTTGCGATTTCGTAGCTGCTTTTTTTGTACACTTTTTCGGACCACCTCCTCTGATATCTGAATTTTCGATTATTTCAACCATAAAAAAAAGGACTAACTGAATAGTGTAAACAAAACTTTATCAGTTAGTCCCTTCCACATACTTTTCATTTCACTTACAAATCGTCGAATCCATTCGCATCCGTTACTTTCGCATATGAACGTGATTTTTGTTCGAAGAAGTCCGATTTCGTCGCGTTCATCGAATCATCTGAATATGCCCGAATCCATGGCATGACGTCTTCGTCGTGTCCTTCGTAGAGGTCCGACAAACCGATGACGCGAAGGCGTTTGTTCGCAAGATATTTGACATAGTCACGCATTTCACTGACGTCCAGACCGTCTAGATCACGCAAGACATATTCGCTCCATTCGATTTCAAGATCCACCGCACGCTTAAACGTGTCGTAGACGAATTGTGTGAATGAGCCATCTGCATCAATTTCAGGATGCTCTGACAAGACAGCACGTAATAACTGGCTGATGAAGTACGAGTGTTGCAATTCATCACGTTGAATATAGCTGATCATCGTCGATGTTCCGACCATCTTCTGATGGCGTGCTAGGTTATAGAAGAAAGCAAAGCCAGAATAGAAGTTGATCCCTTCAAGAACGATTGAAGCAACGAGTGATTTCGCGAAGTTCTCTGGAGTCCGGTTATTTTGGAAATCTTCGTATAAATCAAGAATGAATGCATTACGCTTCATGACCATGTCATCGTCTTTTGCGATATCGAAAATCCGGTTTTGTTCAGCCAATGGAACTAAGCTGGATAAGACGTAGCTATACGATTGATTATGAACGACTTCCTGTTGCGCGATGATGGCGAGAATCGCATGAACGGATGAGTCTGATGTGAACATCGCTGATTCCAAAATATAACGTGTCTGAACCGAGTCAAGGATCGAGAGTAGCCCAATGATTCGTTTGAATGCATCTTGTTCCCGTTCACTCAATTGATTCCATTGTTGCATGTCTTTTGACATTGAAATCTCATCTGGAATCCAGAAGTTCGATAACAGTTGTTTGTAAATCGAGTAAAACTGTGGATAGGCAATATCGTTCCAATTGACGATGGCACTTGTTTCGCCACCGATGATCGCTGTCGCGCGGTTTGGATGACGTGCATCAAGCAGTTTGATTTTTTGTAGCTGTTCCATGTGCTTCGACTCCCTCTTGCTGTAATTGAAGAATGGTCCGTCTTGTCCATTCCTTGACGAGATGCGGGCGATTGCGTGGCGACTGTTCGATTTTCAACAGTTCTCCGGCAAGCGGGATCCCGAATTTCGAGAGGTGATACGCCATCTCATCGACGGCGCGACAATATTTGACGAACATCTTATCCCCTGTTCCAAAAACAGCTGCCTGCGGAATCGCATGCGTGCTCTCCTTCAAAACCGTTCTAAGACAGTCGCGCATATCGTCGGGTAATTGCCCATCGCCCCACGTATACGAACCAAAATAGACGATATCATAAGGCATTAACTGATACGTCGTCACTTCGTACGCAAACAACATCGTCGGCTCGATTCCCATCTCAGAACACGTCTTCGCGACGAGTTCTGCCACCTCCTCCGTGTTTCCACTCAATGACGCGTATACGATTGCTGCCTTCATGATATCGTCCTCCTTATCTTATGATGAACACGATTCACATTCGTCGATCTCAACCGTCGTCGAACGCGTGTAGTAGATCGTCTTCATCCCAAGTTGCCATGCTTCCATGTGCATCTCGAGTAATTCTTTTGCTTTGACGTTATTTTTCACGTACAGATTGAAGCTGATCGCTTGGTCGATGTGACGCTGGCGCGAAGCATTTTGACGAATGCTCCATAACTGGTCAATCTCGAACGCTGATTTATAGAACCAGTTCGTTTCCGGTGTTAAATCCGGAACGGTAACTGGGATCTTATAGTTTTTCTTCTCTTCTGAGTAGACTTTTTTATAGATTGGATCAATCGATGCCGTACTTCCCGCAATGATCGCCGTCGATGAGTTCGGTGCGACTGCCATCAAGTAAGCGTTACGCATCCCGTGCGCCGTGATGTCGGCTTGGAGACGATCCCAATCGAGTTCATCCGTCGTTTTGTAGTGGCGACGTTTGATGTACTCTCCTGTTTGCCATTCCGAACCTTCAAAGAGACGGTACGCGCCTTTCTCTTTCGCAAGTTGCATCGACGCATCGATCGTCAAGTAAGCGATTTTCTCGTAGAGACGGTCTGCGTATTGCACCGCTTCGACCGATTCCCAACGGATACCTTCAAGCGCGAGCAGATGGTGCCAACCGAATGTTCCAAGACCAACGGCACGGTATTTTTGATTCGTCAATTGCGCTTGCGGGACATCGATCGTATTCAGATCGATGACGTTATCAAGCATCCGCATTTGAATTGGAATCAATCGTTCTAAGACGTCAGAGCGAACCGCACGTGCAAGCGCAATCGATGACAAGTTACAGACGACGAAGTCCCCTGGTGTCTTCGTGACGATGATCTTACCATCTTCCGTGTACTCTTCTGTCACGGTCGTTGGGCTCATGTTTTGCATGATTTCCGAGCACAGGTTTGATGAGTAGATCATCCCAGCATGTTTATTCGGATTCGCACGGTTAACGGCGTCACGGAAGAACATGTATGGCGTCCCTGTCTCAAGTTGTGAACGCATATAGCGTTTGACGAGATCGATTGCCGGAACTGTTTTTTTGCTGAGACGCGGTTCATTGACACATGCTTCGTATCTTTCCGTGAAGCTACCGCCTTGTTCTGTCTCATCGAAATAATCTTCAAGGCTGAAGCCCATAATCGTCCGAATTTCGTGTGGGTCAAACAGGTGCCAGTCTTCTCGTGCTTCTACAGCACGCATGAAGCGGTCTGGTAAGTTAACGCCCGTGAACAAGTCATGTGTCCGAAGTCGCTCGTCCCCATTGTTGAGCTTCGCATCTAAGAACTCGAGAATGTCTTTATGCCAGATGTCAAGATACACGGCGATTGATCCTTGGCGCATACCGAGCTGATCGACGCTGACTGCCGTGTTGTTCAATTGTTTCATCCATGGGATGACACCACTTGAAACACCTTTAAAGCCTTTGATGTCTGATCCACGTGAGCGAATTTTCCCCATGTAGACACCGATTCCGCCGCCACCCTTAGAAAGTGTCGCTACATCCGTGTTCGAGTCATAGATGCCGCGTAGCGAATCATCGACTGTATCGATGAAGCATGATGAGAGTTGACCATATGATTTACCGGCGTTCGAAAGCGTCGGTGTCGCGACCGTCATGTAGAGGTTCGACAATGCCCAGTATGCTTCTTTGACGAGCTCTAAACGACGTTCCTTCGGTTCGTTCTGCATCAGCGTCATCGCGATGACCATGAATCGTTCTTGCGGTAGCTCGTACAAATTTTTAACGTGATCACGTGCAAGATACCGGTCTGCTAGTGTCCGAAGGCCAATGTATGTGAACAGGTGGTCGCGAGAAGGATCAATCGTTGCCGACAGTTCGTTGATGTCTTCTTTCGAATACGCATCCAGTAAATGTTTCGTGAAGATGCCGATTTCTGTCAGCTTTTCAATCAATGTATACAGCGAACCATATCGTTCTTCCGCTGCATATCCGCGGTTTTCACCCGCTTCTAGATATAACCGATTTAAGTAAGTCGCTGTCGCTACGAATGTCCAGTTCGGCTCTTCTGCCTTTAACATATCGAGTGCGTGCATCGTTAACAGTTCATAGACTTGATCAGCTTGTAGGGATTTTCCTTCAAGCGCTCGGATGGCACGTTCTGTATAGCGGTCGATATCAAGTTCCGGATACGTTTCCGTCGCTTGTCGAATCACGACATATACGTCTTCTATTGTCATTGCACCCTTAAAGATGCGTGCTGTATTCAGTGGAGATGCCACTATGAACCACTCCCATTCTCTATCGTTAAACAGGTTCGCATTACACTATGAAATACGCTAAACTAAAAAAAGACGTCCTACATATAGAAAGAACTCTACAAGTATCACTCTATATATAGACGTTTTAGACGTTTTTAAACCTGTTAATGTACAAGATATAGGTTATCACTGAAATCTAAAAAAATAACCCCTTGCTTTGAAATTCAGGTCAAACAATTTGAAAAAGGCATCATGACGCCTTTTGAGATATATTGAGATAGCGAGTAAAACATATTATAAGTTCACGAGAACTCTTAAAATAAAGATGAGTCATTTCTCCTATCAGAAGAAAAATATTCTCTTCGAATTTTCTGATATACTGAACGTATCGATCTTCCGTTTGGAGGAAGAAGGATTGAATCCAACTATCACGAAAAGATGACATATGGCATATACGTATGTACGTTGAAAGGAGCTTACCTATGCAAGTCGATTACACACCAAACCCGAATTCCGTCAAAATCACGCTCGAGGAACAGCGCTTCGGTGCAAAAAGTACGAGTGTCAAAAAAGAAGATACACCGGAAGATACGTTGCTCGCATCTTTGATCGCTATCGATGGCATTGATAATCTATTCGCTTACGGCGACTTCGTGACGGTCACGAAAGAACCAGAAGCAGAATGGAATGAGCTGCTACCACGTATCGAAGCAAACATGTAAAAAAACAAGAAGACACCTGTTCCTGAACAGGTGTCTTTGTTCAAGGAGCGATCGCTGATGCCAACCGTATCCATCATCATCCCGACATACAATCGTCCTCGCGAACTAGCAGAAGCGCTAGAAGCGTTGACACGTCAACACTATCAGGACTTCGATGTCATCGTTCTAAACAATAATGGCGACGATGTCTCAGCAGTGACCTCTGCCTATCAGGATCGTCTGCAGCTCACATATGTCGAGTTACCTGAAAATCATCACGTCCGTGCTCGAAATCACGGTGTCATGCTCGCTTCCGGTCGGTATATCTTACTTCATGATGACGATGACCTCTTATTACCGAGTCATCTCGAAGAGGCAGTCGGTGATCTCGAAGCCGGCGCGGATCTAACGTATACGGACGCGGAGCTCTTTACGTATCGCTGGGAAGACGGTCACCGGATTGCACTCCATTCCGAACCGTTCGCGTACCCGTATGATCCGGAGACGATCCGAGAAGACTCGACGTACATTCCGTCCGGATCGCTCTACCGTAAATCGCTCCACGATCAACTCGGTCTGTTTGATGAAGACGTCTTCAACTACTGGGACTGGGACTGGATTTTACGCGTCGGTAAGGATCATTTAGTGTTACATCCGGCACGAGCAACCGTCCTGTACGCCTTCAACCCGTCCGGCAATCATGAGTCGGCACGACAAGACGCAACGCGACGCGTCTATTTTGACCGCCTGGTCGAAAAACATCAACTTCCGACACGTGAAATGAAGAACTTCCATATCGTTCAGGAAGAACGACGCGCACGACTGCGACAGACACGTCGTACCTTCAATGGTCAATTGACAGAAAGTGAGTGATTCCATGTACACCGAAAAACAACTCGAATTATTAGCACTATTAACACAAAATGGTCCGATGGACGTAAACTTACTTGCGCAGATGCTCGATTGGGAAGCGTCAGAAGTAGCAGCTTCGATTGAAACATTCAAACGTGACGGTGTCCTACTCGGCTATACCGCCGTCATTGACTGGCAAAAGATTCATGCCCATCACGGCGTGACAGCTTTCATCGATGTCAAGGTCACACCAAAACGGGGACGCGGCTTTGATGAAGTCGCAGAGCGAATCCATCGTTTCCCGGAAGTGACGTCCCTGTATCTGATGTCAGGCGCATATGACTTACAAGTCGTACTTGATGGCAAATCGCTACAAGAAGTGTCTCAATTCGTTTCTGAAAAATTATCGACACTCGACTCCGTCATCTCGACGACGACCCATTTCCGCTTAAAGACGTATAAGCACGATGGCGTTCTCTTCAGTCAGGATGATGACGACAAACGATTGAAGGTGTCTCCATGAAATCTTTATCAACACGTGTCGAACAGCTAGCCCCATCCGGCATTCGTCGTTTCTTTGATTTAGCCGGATCGATGGAAGATGTCATCTCACTTGGTGTCGGTGAACCCGATTTCGTCACGCCATGGAACGTCCGAGAAGCAAGCTTTGCAGCACTAGAACAGGGCTACACCGCATACAGTGCTAACGCCGGTTTACTCGAGTTACGTCAGGAAATCGCGCTTTACATGCAAGAAAAGTTCGCCATCTCCTATTCGACGACGGAAGAGATCATCGTCACGACCGGAGCTTCGGAAGGACTTGACCTTACGTTTCGTAGTTTGATCAATCCGGGAGATGAAGTCATCGTCGTTGAACCGGCGTTCGTTTCATATGCCCCTTTGATCGAACTTGCTGGAGGAATTCCTGTCGCCGCTGCATGTCACGCAGAAGACGGTTTTGCGATTCAACCGGAAACGATCGAACAGTTGCTGACGGACAAAACGAAAGCAATCATTTTCTGTTTCCCATCGAATCCGACAGGCTCGACGATGACACGCGATCAGTTAGCGGACCTCGCGTTACTTGTTCAAAAGCATGATTTATATGTCATCAGTGATGAAATCTATGCGGAGCTATCCTACGAAACAGAAGCGATTTGTTTTGCGACCCTTCCTGGTATGCGGGAGCGGACGATCATCATCAATGGTTTCTCGAAAGCCTTCGCGATGACGGGCTGGCGGCTCGGCTTTACTTGCGCACCACCTGCGATCACGCAATCGATGCTGAAGGTCCACCAATATGGAATGATGTGTGCACCAACACTCGTCCAATTCGCGGGTATTGAAGCGTTACGTTCTCGTCATAAGACAGTCCCTGATATGGTGACAAGTTATCGCCAACGCCGGAATTACTTCGTCAAGGCGTTAAACGATGCGGGTCTTCCGACGCACTTACCAGGCGGTGCCTTTTATGCTTTTCCGTACATTGGTCATACTGGGCTGACGAGTGAGCAGTTCGCCGAGCAATTGTTGCTCGCTGAGCGCGTCGCTGTCGTTCCAGGATCCGTCTTCGGAGCAAGCGGTGAAGGCTATGTCCGGGCAAGTTACGCGAGTTCAATCGAGCAACTGCAAGAAGCCATCGCGCGCATTCAGCGCTTCATGAAAAAATGGCAGACTCAGGATGAGACAACATCGTCTCACTCACACTAAAAATAAGCCGCTTGCTCAAACGAGCAGGCGGCTTATTTTTTAATCGACATAGAAGACAAGAAACATCCGATAGTCGTCTTCCGCATGATACGGTGAGACTGGACCGAGTTGTGGCGCAAAAACTTCTAACCGATACGGTGAGTCCTTGAAATCAAGTGGTGTCCGCTCTTTGATCAAGCGCCCCATTTCATCTGCTAATTCTTTCACTTCGACTAAACTACGCGATCGTTCCATCGGTGCCTCGAAGACGAACGCCTCGATTCCCTCAATCGGCGCACAGCGGAGGAATCGTCGAAGCGACGGGAGGGCCGCCTCCATATTACCCGCTAATGTTTGATCATCCTCATAAATAGGTGCTCCCCAGAGACGTGCCTCACTTCCTGTCGCACTCCGGAAGTGATCAATCGTCTCTTCCGTGATAGGGTCACGTGTCAACGCAAAGCGTGTTTTATCCCGCTTGAGATTCTTTTCATTCGTCCGATCGATTTCCGACAGTAAATCGAGTTGTAGCGGTCGTGCTAAACGAAATAATTCCCGTTGCAGACGTGCGATGGAATGACCGATTGGAACAATTGTATCCTTCGCTTTAGGCGGTTTATCCCCTTCGTACCCATTCATGACGCGTGCGACTTGACCAGCTTCATGCACAAGTCGATAAAAGGAACCGTCCTGATCATCGTTTACCGTTCCGAGTGCCTCATGTTGCACCGCAAGATCCGTCACGTATTGATTGGCAAGACACGTCGAGATCATCAAAACGTCTACAAGTTCTGAACGAAGAGCTTCTTGATCTCTTTGTTCGAGTGCTTCACCGACTTCACCGATTTCTTCGGTCAAGCGTGCGAGACCAGAGAGCGGTCGAAAATAACCTCCGAGTGAACGAATCGTCGCATCAACCTTTTGTTGCAGTGTCTTCATCTGTTCCATCTGTCTGATCCCCCACGATTGCTTGACGTACTTGCGCCTCCGTCTCTTGTTTGACGCGTTTGGCAAACGCCTGATTTTTCTTCCATTCTCGGATTCCAACGGATGTCGCAGCAATCAATGCAGCAAATAATCCGATTTCTCTTTTACGCATCGCTTTCTCCTCCTTTTGAATGACTCGTTCCCTACCTAAACATGATATGATGATATCAATTCTACATAATCCAGTAAGAGGTGTTGCTTGTGTCGACTGAACGTCTTTGGCAAATGGCCCGGTTCTTGACGGTGATCTTCGCCTTCGTAGCTGTTGGATGGTTACTCATCCGCCTCTCGTCCATTTTGTACCCGTTTGTCTTTGCGTTTCTGCTTGCTCTTTTCAGCCGTCCGCTTGTCGATTTCTTTCAAAAGCGGTTACGGATCAATCGTGGATGGGGTGCGTTATTGTCCATCATTTTGATCAGTGGTTTATTGATCGGTTCGCTTGCCTTGATCATCATGCAGTTGATTCGCGGTCTCGTATTTGTCGCCAATCAATTACCGGCACAAATCCAGGAGTTGAGTCTGTATTTCCAAAAGCTATATAACGAAAAACTGGCACCGATTTGGAACGATGCGTCTGAAGCATTACGTTCATTAGAACCATCCCAACAAAATACGGTCCAAAACAGTATTCAATCGCTCGGTAGTTCGCTTGCGAGTGCGATTGGAGAAGGCTCAAAAAGTGTTGCGATGATGCTTCAATCTGTTCTTGCGACTTTACCATCGATTGCGTTGATTTTCGTCATCGTCTTACTCGCTTGGTTCTTCATCGCAAAGGATTGGCACCAGTACGAAATGCGATTGAAGCGCTACGAGATGCTTCCTTGGTTCGCTCGTGTCGAGTCGGTCTTCTTGAGCTTACGATCTGCCTTATTTGGTTATCTTAAAGCGCAACTCACGTTGATCACGATCACGTTTTTCATCGTCTTGATTGGTTTAATCATCATTGGTGTCGATCATCCATTCGCAGTTGCTTTCATCGCTGCCTTCTTCGACATCTTACCGTATCTCGGTACTGGTTCCGTCTTCCTGCCTTGGATCGCTTACTCGGTGATCACCGGAGATACGACGCTTGCGATTGGACTTGGCATTTTGTATGCCATCGTCATTCTCCAGCGCAACATCATGGAACCGAAGATCGTCGGCGATAACATCGGCATTCAACCGATTACGGCATTGATTGCGTTGTTCGTCGGAATCAAATTTTTCGGCGTCTTCGGGCTAATCCTTGGACCATTGATTGCCGTCATCTTAAAAGCACTCTACAATGCACAGATTTTCCATTATATCTGGGACTTCGTGAAAGGATCACCCACACCATTTCGGTGAGGGTGATTTTTTGGGTACAGCGGCATATAAAGGATACCCTTCCGTGTCCACTGGTTGACTTGCTGGCAAGTAATCGCATGGAAACCGTGCACCGGTTGCAAGCAGACAAGCATCAAGCCAATCATCAATCGCGACGTTCGGCTGACGCTGTTCCCATAACGGGGGACAATCATATTGTTCAAGTAATTCAATTCGTTCCGCGATGCCTTCCCTTGTTTTCTTAGAAAAACGTGCCGGATGACCGGCGAGGCGTGCAAAGCAGACTTCTGGATGTGATTCGATCATTTCAGATCGATGTGCATGACGGACTTCTCGGATTTTCGGTAATAGATACCACGCTTGTTTCGAAAGTCCGATACCAGCATGTTGTTTCGCTAAATTATTTGCTTCCATATAACTTGGTGTTGTCAACGCACTGAGGAACGGTGCATTAAAGACACTACTCGTTCGTCCGGGGCGTAGTTCCTGTCGTAACAGCTGATCTGTTTCGCGTCGTCCTTCCATCAAACCGATCGGCATATCGATCCAAATTCGGTCGGCTGGCGGGATTTGTCCAAGCGTCGGTTCGATTGATCCTGAGTACGTCTCATTTTCGTACCTGACGACGACCCATCCTGCCTTTGCCGCATCAATCCCGATGACGTGCATTCGTCTTCTCCCGGAAAGAACGCAGTAGTGATAAGACCGTGAAGATACCGATAAATGTCGCAAGACCGAGCGATAGACGATCTCGTGCATCCAAGTACCAGACGACGGTAAGAATCGTCAACAAGACGCCGAGTAGATTCCAACGTCTCATTTTTCTTGCTCGACGAATCGATACAGACTACGAACCATGACACCCGTTGCTCCTTTTGGACCAATCTCAGACGCTTGATTCTGTTCCGATGTTCCCGCGATATCGAGGTGCAACCATGGTGTGTCGCCTACAAATTCCCCGACGAACGCACCACCGAAGATCATGTGTCCCATGCGTCCCGGTGAGTTATTCAAATCTGCGACATCCGAGCGGCGGACTTGTTTAATGAACGCATCGACATATGGCATTTGCCATACCATCTCGTTCGTCTCTTTCGTCACCTGTTCAAAGCGTTCGTAAAGTGACGCATCATTCGTCAATGCACCTGTGATTTCTGTTCCAAGGGCGACAAGGACACCACCTGTCAATGTTGCGAGGTCGATGATGGCTTTCGGCTGGTACTCTTTCACGTACGTGACTGCATCTGCGAGGACAAGTCGTCCTTCTGCATCCGTGTTCAAGACTTCAATCGTTTTTCCTGCCATCGACGTGATGACATCATCTGGTTTGAAAGCATCCCCAGAAATCATGTTATCCGTTGCCGGAATGACGCCAATGACGTGAACATCAGGTTTGAGTTGACCGAGTGCTTCAAACAGACCAAGAACTGCTGCTGCGCCTCCCATATCTCCTTTCATCCCGACGATCCCGTCTTTTGGTTTGATCGAATAACCACCTGTATCGAACGTGACACCTTTTCCGACGACAGCAATCGGTGCTTCTACTGAGCCTTTGTATTCAAGGACGATCAACTTCGGCGGGATGACCGATCCTTGATTGACGGCAAGCAAGGCACCCATGCCAAGTGCTTCCATCTCTTCCTTATCGATGATTCGGAGATCATGTCCATGACGCTCCGCGATGAAGCGTGCTTCGTCCGCAAGCGCTGGCGCCGTCAAAAGATTTCCCGGCATCGTTACGAGACGTCGCGCCAAGTTCGTTGCTTCCCCTAAGGCTTTTCCGCGACGCACTGCCTCGTCTTCAGAAGGTAAGACCGTCAGATGAAGCGTGTACGCTTTAGAAGGAGATGTTTTATAATGTTTGACCTCATATGTAGCGAGGGTGAATGTCTCAGCAATCAGTTCGACCGGTTGACCTGGAAACGTCGTCGCGTCGACTGTCACCTGTTCTAAGCGGCGTGCTTTGACATGTTGTGCTGCTTTTCCGAGCAAACGGCGCAAGTTGTCTTGCGAGAGTTGATCGACTTTCCCGAGTCCGACGAACAGCACACGTGCGACGTCTCCTGATAACGTCGGCAACAGACGAAGTTCTCCCCGTTTCGTTGAGATATCACCTTGACGGACCCACTCATCTAGTTTGTCACCATACATTGCTTGTAATCGTTCATCAATCGGTTGATTCCCTGATATCCCGACGATCAGTACGTCTACGGGTTGATTCGTTTGCATAAAAATTCCCCCTTTATCTAATACCTATTAGTATGAAGTGTTTTCAGTCATTTTCCAACTGATAGCCTCTCAGCGGACTGAAAACGCTTACATGATTCTTGTTTGCCAATTTGTCGAAATGCTTGGTTTCAAACAATTGTTGCCCGTTTCACAATATGATAGGATTAAACAGGTGAAAAATTGAGACACTTCAAGAAACGATGCGTTTGCTGTTCCGGGAAATGTCTACGTTTTCATTCAAGGAAGAGTACGCAGAAGGCTCGTTAAGAGAGAGGCGTTTATGGGTATCTATAGATAGCTAAGAAACGAAGTCGTCGCGTTAAAAAAAACTTACTGAAAAGAGGGTAATGCACATGGCACAACACATCAAAGGAATTGGCGCTTCTGCAGGGATCGCGATTGCAAAGGCATTCGTGATGGAAACACCGGTCTTTGAGATTCCATCGCACAAAATCGAGGATACGGCTGCGGAAAAAGAACGTTTCCAAGCAGCGATCGCAAAATCGAAGACGGAACTCGAAGTCATTCGTGAAAATACCTTAAAAGAATTAGGTCCAGATAAAGCGGAGATCTTCTCGGCTCACCTTCTCATCCTAGAAGATCCGGAAATCGTTAGTCAGGTGAACGCAAAAATCGAGGACGAGCAAGCAAATGCTGCGAAAGCACTCGATGAAGTCGCGAACATGATGGTCATGATTTTCGAATCAATGGATAACGAATACATGCGTGAACGTGCAGCGGACGTCCGCGACGTCACGAAACGGACGATGGCTCACCTTCTCGGTATCACGTTCGTCACTCCAGCTCAAATTAACGAAGAAGTCATCATCATCGCGGAAGACTTGACTCCTTCAGATACGGCACAATTGAACCGTAAGTATGCTAAAGGTTTCGCAACGAACATTGGTGGCCGGACATCGCACTCTGCCATTATGTCACGTTCACTCGAAATCCCAGCAGTCGTCGGAACAAAAGTTGTCTTGACGGACGTTAAACACGGCGATCTTCTCATCCTTGACGGTGCGGAAGGTGACGTCATCGTCAACCCAAGTGAAGAGCAAGTCGCTGAGTATGAAGCAAAACGTGCAGCATACATCGCACAAAAAGAAGAGTGGAAAAAACTTAAGAACGAAAAAACAATGACAGCTGACGGTCACCACGTCGAGCTCGCCGCAAACATCGGTACACCAAACGATGTCAAAGGCGTGCTTGAAAACGGAGCAGAAGCTGTCGGTCTCTACCGGACAGAATTCCTCTACATGGATGCAGAGACATTCCCAACGGAAGACGAGCAATTCACAGCATACAAAACCGTTCTCGAGTCAATGGGCGATAAAAAAGTCGTCATTCGGACGCTCGATATCGGCGGCGACAAAGAATTGTCGTACCTTGATCTCCCACACGAGATGAACCCGTTCCTCGGTTACCGCGCGATCCGTCTCTGTCTCGATCAAACAGACTTTTTCCGTACACAATTGCGCGCACTTCTTCGTGCGAGTGCATACGGTAAACTCGCTGTCATGTTCCCAATGATCGCAACAATCGAAGAGTTCCGTGCCGCAAAAGCACTTCTCCTTGAAGAGAAAGCAAACCTCCAAGCTGAAGGTGTTACTGTATCAGAAGACATCGAAGTCGGTATGATGGTCGAGATCCCAGCAACGGCGGTCATGGCTCGTCAGTTCGCAAAAGAAGTCGACTTCTTCTCTGTCGGAACGAACGATTTGATTCAATACACGATGGCGGCAGACCGGATGAACGAAAAAGTATCATACCTGTACCAGCCGTTCAACCCAGCCATCTTGAACCTCTTGAACAACGTCATCACAGAAGCACACAAAGCAGGCAAATGGGTCGGCATGTGTGGTGAGATGGCAGGAGAAGAATTGGCACTTCCAATCCTTCTCGGTCTTGGTCTCGATGAGTTCTCGATGTCAGCATCATCTGTCCTTCGCGCACGTAGCTTGATGACACGCCTCAACAAGTCAGAGTGTGAAGCAATCGTCGAGCAAGTGCTTGATATGGATACAGCAGAAGAAGTCGTCGACTTCCTCAGCACGACATTCGATATCAAAAAGTAATTTCTGTTAGACGAATCTGGAGTAATCCAGGTTCGTCTTTTTTTTGTGCCGATTAACAAAAAACAACGCTTCTTTCTAAGTAAGAAAGAAGACGTTGTTGAAACGTGATCATTGAGCTTGTTTCTTCTTCGCTGGAGTCGCTTGTTCCGATAAAATCGGACGTTCGTTCCCCATCAAGAAGATAAAGATGACACCGAGTACTGCTGGAATCAAGGCCCAGAAATAGACGGTAGAGATGGATTCTGCAAGCGACGTCTTGATTGCTGTCGCGACTTCTGGTGGCATCTTCGCAAAGGCAGCTGCCGTCGGGAACTGCCCACCTGACGGCGCTCCACCTTGCGGCAATCGATCCGCTACAGCCGATGTGAACGTCCGTGATTGAATGATTCCGAGGACCGTGACACCAAGCGTCATCCCGATCGTCCGGAATGTCGATCCCATCGACGTCGCAGCACCACGACGTTGCATCTCGATCCCATTGATGCTTGCTAGGTTCAACAACGAGAAGCTAAATCCAACACCGAACCCAAGAATGATCATATAGATTGTTACTGCTGTACGCGATGTCTCAAGCGTCATTGTACTGAGGAGATACACACCGAGTAGGAAAAAGACAGCCGAGACGATCATGACATTTCGGAAACCAAACTTATTCGGCAACTGGCCACCGAGCTGCGCCGAGATGACTGAGGCAATTAACATCGGCATAAGGATCAGACCGGAGTTCGTCGCACTGCCACCAAAGACACCTTGAACGAAGATTGGAATGAACACACTCGCCGAGATGAAGACGAATCCATAAAAGAACGCAACGCCTTGTGTTGCCGCAAATAAACGACGACGGAACAGACTGAATGTAATGACTGGATCCGCGGCACGTCGTTCAGCGAATGCGAAGGCAACGAACGCGACGAGTGCTGCTCCGAACAGACCAAGAATTTGTGGTGAAGACCATGCATACTCTTTCCCACCCATTTCAAGCGCGAGTAAGAATAAAACCAATCCAGCAACAAGCGTGAAGGCACCGACGTAGTCGATTTTCTGTGTCCGGTGCACCGGTGATTCCTGATAGAAGACTGTCACGAGACCAAGGGCAATCAATCCGAGTGGGATGTTGATATAAAATACCCAGCGCCAGTCGAGGGAATCCGTCAATACGGCACCAAGCAACGGTCCGAAGATACTCGAGATCCCGAAGACCGCTCCGAACAATCCACTGACTTTCCCACGTTTCTCCGGTGGGAAGATATCAAAGATAATCGTAAAGGCGATCGGCATCAACGCACCGCCACCAAGCCCTTGTAAGGCACGATACGCAGACAATTCAATGATTGAGTCTGCCATTCCACACAAGATACTCCCTATCATGAAGATAAGCATCCCAAAGAGGAAGAAGCGTTTTCTTCCATACATGTCACTCAATTTACCGAAGATCGGCATCCCGGCAACGGTTGCGATCATGTAAGCCGACGTGACCCAAGCGTACTGATCAAACCCATTCAGTTCACTGACGATCGTCGGCATCGCCGTCGCAACGATCGTGTTATCCATTGCTGCGACTAAAATCCCAATCAATAGTCCAATGACGACAGGTGTCGTATTCGTTTTTGTTGTAGTCGAAGACATCGACACACCTCATTTCTAAAAAATTAGCTAACTCTTATAATAGCTAACTCATTGTATCATCATATGTGCAAAATCTCACTATCAAATGTGTTCTACGATTGTTTCACACAAAAAAAGACGGACCGTTCGTGACGATCCGTCGCTTTTCTTCCTTTACTCTACACGATACGAAATCGCTTCTCCGGCTTCGACCGTCTGTCCGACATCGACGTCGACTTTTCGATCGCCACTGTTCGTGACGATGATCGGTGTCAGTAACGATGGCACGAGTGGTCGTACTTGCTCGAGATCGACATTGAGAAGTGGTGTCCCCGGTTTGACACGATCTCCAGCTTTCGCTAACGCCTCAAACCCTTTTCCTTCAAGTGACACCGTATCAATACCGATGTGAATCAAGATCTCATCTCCGTTATCCGCAAGAATACCGATCGCGTGTTTCGTCGGGAAGAAGGTTGTAATCTCACCAGAGACGGGAGAGACGACATATCCTTCCGTCGGTTCGATCGCATATCCGTCACCCATCATACGACCGGAGAATACTTGATCCGGTACATCATCCAGAGAACGAATGATACCGCTCAGTGGTGCGACGTATCCATCTTCAGGCACATAAGCACCCCCACGATCTCCAGCGAGTGGTCCCGTATCGGTTGTACCCGATCCAGAAGTTCGCGCTTCATCTCCTGTTGGAACTTGTGGAATCGGATCAGCTTCCGGTGTCTCTTTCGGTTTGTAATTTGGATCTTTCATGATATCTGCCATTTCTGACTTGATCCCATCGGATTTCGGTCCAAAGATTGCCTGGACGTTATCTCCGACTTCAAGGACACCGGCAGCACCGAGCTCTTTCAAGCGATCCTTGTTGACACCTGATTTATCATTGACGGTAATCCGAAGACGTGTGATACAGGCATCTAAATGTTTAATGTTTGATGGACCACCGAATGCTTGTAGAATTTCATACGGTAGATCGCCTGCTTGTGCCATCGATGTCGCAGCACCCTCTTTGATTGCTTCACGTCCTGGAATCTTCAGATCGAATTTCGTGATGACGAAACGGAAACCGAAGTAATAGATGACGGCGAAGACGAGACCGACTGGAATGACAAGCCACCACGAAGTTCGGTTCGGTAAAATCCCGAACAACGTGTAGTCAATCAATCCGCCGGAGAACGTCATCCCAATCTTAACGTTTAGCAAGTCCATAATCATGAACGATAGACCTGCGAAAACAGCGTGCACAGCGAACAAAAGCGGTGCAACGAATACGAATGAGAACTCGACTGGCTCCGTGATCCCAGTTAGGAAAGACGTCAATGCTGCTGAAAAATAAAGACCTTCAACAGCTTTTCGACGATCTTTTGCGACAGTATGGTACATTGCAAGACAGGCTGCCGGCAAACCGAACATCATGAATGGATATTTCCCAGTCATATATGTCCCTGCTGTGAACGGTACACCATCTTTTAATTGCGCAAAGAAGATCCGCTGGTCCCCGTTAATGATCGTTCCTGCTTTATCCGTATATTCACCGAATTGGAACCAGAAGCTTGAGTACCAAATATGGTGAAGACCGAACGGAATCAACGAACGTTCGACGAGTCCAAAGATGAAGGCAGACAACGGTTCGTTCGCTTCGATGATCGTTTTCGAGAACGTATTGATACCTGTCCCGATCGGTGGCCAAATGTACGATAAGGCAAACCCGGCGACAAGACTAAATAAGGCAGTTGCAATCGGAACAAAACGTTTCCCTGCGAAGAATCCGAGGAAATCAGGCAGTTTGATTTTAAAGAATTTATTATAACTGTACGCTGCTATCAAACCGGCAATGATCCCTCCGAATACCCCCATTTGCAAGGTCGGTATCCCGAGGACCGTCGCATACGACAAATCACTCGCTTTCTGTGCTTCCGTGATTTTTTCTGGTGTGATCTGTAAGAAAGAACTGATGACCTTGTTCATGATCAAGAAACCGACGATCGCTGCTAGACCGGCGACCCCTTCCCCATTCGCAAGACCAATCGCGACCCCGACGGCAAACAGTAACCCGAGGTTCGCAAAGATGATATCACCCGCATCCTGCATGACTCGCCAGATGACGACAAGCGAATCGTTCTCGAGAAACGGTAAATATTGTGTTAAGTTCGGGTTTTGAAACGCTGTCCCGAACGCAAGCAATAACCCCGCTGCTGGCAAAATCGCTACCGGTAGCATCAGGGCCTTACCGATCCGCTGTAAGACACCAAACACGTTTTTCCACATGCGCATATTCCCTCCTTTTTTAAACAAACTACTTAATTCATACCCTAAAATATTCTAGTGCAAAACGATTCTAAACGATTTCGAAAAAAAAAATGAGCCCTTCCGCAGAAGGACTCATCTAAAAAAAACATTAGACTGTTTTTTCTTGTTTACGTGACGTGATGACAGCTTGAATCTCAGACTTGATGTTGTCTGATTTCGGTCCATAGATCGCTTGGACGTTGTTACCAACTTCAAGGACACCAGCAGCACCTAATTTTTTCAACTCATCTTTATTGACTTTCGATTTGTCGAGAACTTCAACACGAAGACGTGTGATACATGCATCCAAGTGTTTGATGTTCGACTCTGAACCGAGTGCATCAAGAATACCTTCAGCGAGTTCAGAACCTTGAGCAGATGAAGTCTCTTGCGCTGCATCTTCACGACCTGGAGTTTTCAGGTTGAACTTGCGGATTGCGAAACGGAATCCAGCATAGTAGATGACAGAAAGTGCAAGACCGACGACGATGACGAGCCACCACTGTGTGCGCCCTGGAAGAACACCGAACAGAAGGAAGTCGATCAAACCACCAGAGAATGTCATACCGATCTTAACGTTCAACAATTGCATTGTCATGAACGAGAGACCTGCGAAGACAGCGTGAACTGCGAACAAGATTGGAGCTACGAACAAGAATGCGAATTCGATTGGCTCTGTGATACCTGTCAAGAATGCTGTAAGTGCTGCTGATCCAAGAAGACCACCAACGACTGCACGACGCTCAGGGCGAGCTTCGTGGTACATTGCGAGTGCTGCTGCTGGAAGACCGAACATCATGAACGGGAATTTACCAGTCATGAACGTACCAGCTGTTAATGTTGCGTTGTCTTTCAATTGTGCGAAGAAGATTGCTTGGTCACCATGAACGACTGTTCCTGCTGCATTCTTGTACGAACCGAATTCGAACCAGAATGGTGCATAGAAGATATGGTGAAGACCGAATGGAATCAACGAACGCTCGATGAGACCGAAGACGAATGCTGCGAGTGTTGGGTTTTTCTCCATCATGAAGTGCGAGAACGAGTTCAAGCCATCTTGCGCAAACGGCCAGACGAATACGAGAACAAGACCTGCAACCAATGAAACAACTGCTGTGACGATTGGAACGAAACGTTTACCAGCAAAGAATCC
The DNA here is from genome assembly GCF_031844245.1 of Exiguobacterium sp. BRG2. Lineage (NCBI taxonomy): Bacteria > Bacillati > Bacillota > Bacilli > Caryophanales > Exiguobacterium > Exiguobacterium sp. BRG2. The sequence continues at coordinate 56,523 of NZ_JAUZUW010000003.1, read as the reverse complement.
AAGGAACTGTGGCAATTCGAGATTATGGTACTTCCCGTACGCCCAAGCTGCGATCAAACCGATGATGATACCACCGAATACCCCAGTTTGAAGTGTTGGGATACCGAGTACGTTTGCATATCCTTGACCGTTAGCAACCATTTCTGGTGTAACGCCGAGCCAAACGCTCATTGTTTTGTTCATGATCAAGAATCCGACGATTGCCGCAAGTCCGGCTGCGCCGTCCCCTGCAAGACCAATCGCGACACCGACCGCGAATAAGAGTGCTAAGTTACCGAAGATGATATCCCCAGCTGCTTCCATCAATTTTGCAACCTTGATGATTGCATCATTTTTCAAGAACTCGAGTTTTGACGTCAAGTTCGGATTTTGCATCGCGTTACCGAATCCGAGTAGGATACCGGCAGCTGGCAAAATCGCTACAGGAAGCATCAACGCTTTACCGACACGTTGAAGAACAGCAAAAATCTGTTTGAACATGTGTGTTTCCTCCTTTTCCTGTTAAGAGCGAAGTATGATGAATAATGCCAATGATTGAGACGAAAAAAGTCAGACATCTGACCGATTTTTTACAGAAAAAAATCAGGCACGAGCGGATTGTAGACAATAGACTTATCCCGTTGAATAACGGAAATAAAGCTTCTTGCCCGACATCCCACTCATGCCTGATCGTATCAGTAACACGTAGTCCGTGCGGTCATTTACCTGAATCGTACTGCACTAAGCGTTGCAGATGCATCGTAAGATACGTCGCCTCACCGCGCGGTACCGCTTTCTTCAACTGACGTTCCATGATGGACATCAGCTCCCAAGCAGTATCATAGCATAGCGGATATTCTTCACGCAATAGCTTTTCTACTTTTTCTGGAGCCTCTAGATACTCCCCATTGGAAACCCTTTCAATCGCTGAACGAAGATGCCGAATCAGACGCTTGTAATCAAGCGATTTTCGATCGATTTTAATCTCCAGTCGCTGTTCGATATGACTAGCAATTAAACCGACGAGTTGATGATGGCGGTTGACTTCGAGTACGTCTTTGAAGTTCGTCGCCGAATGAATATGAAGTGCGATGAATCCTGTCTCCGCTGGAGGCAGGTAAAAATTCATCTCGGCACTGATGAACTCGACGATTTCTTCTGCAAGGGCGTACTCTTCCGGATACAAGGCTTCCGTTTCAGCAAGAAACGGATTGGTGACTTCCATTCCTTGCTCCAGTCGCTTGAACGTAAACGTCAAATGATCCGTCAATCCAATATGGATATGTTCGTCGACCTTTTTTCCGAAGCGTGTCTCGATCATCGAGACGATCTCGTTCATCAACGCGATGAAGTTCTCATCGAGATGACCGACGAGCGCCTTATATTGATCCTGTTCTTCTTTATCCTTCAACGTGTAGACTTTTTCCAACTTGTCGAGATCTGTCAGTTGATCGCCTGGCTTCCGACCGAAGCCAATCCCTTTCGCGAGGATAATGACTTCCTGATTCGCACCAGTCGAACAAATGACGACATTATTATTCAATACCTTGATAACGTGGTACATTTGTTTATCCATTCGCTCTCAACCCAATCTGCTCTTACACATTTATTTAAAGACATTGTTTTTATTATAACGGTTTTTCAGACACGAAAAAAGCCTACTTACTCAAGTAGACTTTAAAACATTTGGTAACCGCTCTTACGCAAGAAGCGAATCGATAGACCGGCGATGATGATTCCGGCAAGACCAGCCGCGAACATCGTGATATCCGCTGTCTGTAGACCAGCAATCCGGTCCCCAAGATTCGGAATCGCTTCACGAGCATTCGTGAAGTATTCGAGCGTCGATTGGTTGTCGATCATCATGATGATGATGACCGGATAGAGTACGAGCATCACCCATGTACTCCGCAACAACATGTTTAAAATGAATCCGATACTAAAGAACATGACGAGATAAAGCACACTCCCGATCACGGCTTGAATGATATGCATACTGTTCCCCCTTTGAATCTCTTTTAGTATAACCGACAAAAAAGGCAAATGCACGAGTGTACATTTGCCTAAAACGTGAACTTAGAACTTCCCTTTTTTGATCGCAAGACCAAGCTTTTTCAGTTCGAAGAAGTGCTTGTTGTCGATGACTTTTTTCATGAACGATGCATTACGACCGTAAATCTTCTTACCAAAGACCATGCCGATGCCGTCTTTGTGACCAAGCGAAGCGACCGTTCCTTTGTTCTCGTACGTGAACGTCGATGTTTGACGACCCGCGATGAGTGCCGCGATGTTCTCAGCGACTTTGTGTGCTTGTTGTGTCGCGATTTGTGCAGTCGGTGGGTACGGACGGTTCGAACTTGGGTCCATGACTGCTGAACAGTCACCGATCATGAAGACATTGTCGTGTCCTGGAACACGGAGATCTTCTTCGACGACGACACGGTTACGCATCGCTTCGAAACCAGATGCTGCAACGACAGGGTTACCGCTGACGCCACCAGTCCAGATGATCGTGTTCGCTTCGATCGTCTCAGTCGTGTCGCCTTGAAGCGGACCGAATGTGACGCTTCCTGGTCCACATTCCTTGATGCCGTTACCGAGTTTGAACTCGACGCCTTGGCGCTCAAGCCATTTGTGTGCGTAGTTGACGAGATCAGCATCGAATCCTGGAAGGACTGTTGGCGCTGCCTCGATGTTGACGACACGAACGAGTTCGCGTGGGATATCATATTGTTTGCACAGTTCTGGAATACGGTTGACGAGCTCACCCATGAACTCGATTCCTGTGAATCCAGCACCACCGACGACGATCGTCAAGAGTGAACGATCTTGTGATCCTGTTGTTTTGTACTGTGCGAATGAGTAATCGATATGTTCCTTGATTTTACGGACGCTGTTCAACGAGCTGATCGTTAATGCGTGTTCCTTCAATCCTTTGATACCGAATGTTTCAGGAACGCCACCGAGAGCAACGACGACGTAATCGTAAGGAACTGTTCCGCCATCTTGTAAAAGAACTGTTTTAGCAGCCGTGTCGACTTTCTCAACGATACCTTTGACAAGTTTGACGCGTGACGGGTTGATGACATCATTGATGTAGATGCGCGCTTGCTCCGCAGACATCGTACCTGCAGCTGGTTCATGCAACCAAGTTGTTTGGTAATGATAGTCGTGTTTATTAATCAACGTGATGTTCGCTTGATCGACGCCGAGTTTCTTTTGAAGGTTGACTGCTGTGATCAATCCACCGTAGCCCGCTCCAAGAATAACAATGTTAGGTGTGTTCATGTTCTGATACTCCTTACGAATCGTAGTTTTGTTGTGATTTTCTTCACATTCAATTACAGACGAATGTTCAAAAACTTTGTTCAAATAATGTTCACATGTCTATAAGCCTATTGAAACACTTTTTAAGAATGATTGCAAAAGAAAAATGTAATTTCCCTTAAAAAAATGTGAGATGTTCCGTACTTGCACCCGAACCCCCTACTTCCTATATAATAGACCTATCCAATGCTAGGAGGGAATCAGATGTACCAACCATATGATGTCACGATCATCGGCGGCGGTCCGGTCGGACTGTTCACCGCGTTTTATTCAGGAATGCGCCAGATGAAGACGAAGGTCATCGAGAGTCTACCTCAATTAGGTGGTCAACTCGCTACGCTTTATCCTGAAAAATATATATACGATATTGCCGGTTTTCCGAAAGTAAAAGCACAGGAACTGGTCGATCGGTTGCTTGAACAAGCAAATGAATTTGATCCGACGTATGTGCTCGGTGAGACAGTCATCGCTTATGAACGGATGGATGACGGAATCATCCGCCTCGTCACGAACAAAGGCGAGCATTATACGAAGACCGTCATCTTGACGGCAGGAAACGGTTCGTTCGCCGCGCGTCCACTCGGAGTGGCAGATGCAGAACGCTTCGAAGAAACGAACTTACACTATTTCGTCAACGACATGGAACGTTTCAAGGATCGTCAAGTCGTCCTGCTTGGTGGTGGCGATTCAGCAGTCGACTGGTCATTGATGCTTGAGCCGATTGCCAAATCTGTCACGCTCGTCCACCGTCGTGATAAGTTCCGTGCCCATGAACATTCGGTCGAACTGTTACACGATTCGTCTGTCAACGTCATGACGCCGTATACACTTGAATCGGTCACAGGTGAGACGCACATCGAGACGCTGACGTTCAAACATGCTGAAAGTGGTGAAGTCGTCGTCGTCGCTGCGGACGATGTCGTCTGTAACTTCGGCTTCGTCTCGTCACTTGGGCCGCTCAAAGAATGGGAAGTCGAGTTCGAACGCAATTCGATTCGTGTCAATTCGAAGATGGAGACTGCGATTCCAGGCGTCTTCGCTTGTGGTGATATTGCGACTTACGAAGGACGCGTCAAATTGATCGCAACAGGCTTCGGTGAAGCACCGATTGCCGTCAACCAGGCGAAACTTCTTGTCGATCCATCGGCTCGTCACCCGCAACACTCGACGAGTCTGTTCGAAAAAGTAACGAATCATTCTTGAAATAAATGAATGGCTGAAAACAAATAAGAGGTCGAATTCCGGATGACATATCGGAGTCCGACCTCTTATTTAGATGGAATCACATCTAGGACGTGATCAAACATCTTCGACTCCTACAGGAAAAGGAAGCACGATGTGTGCTTCCGTCAGGGATAGGGAAGACCCGACAGATCACATGGAATGGGAACTGGCGCGGCTTACCTCCCGCCTGAGGAAAGCGAAGATGTTGAAACGTCCGATTTCATACGAATGATCTTTTAACAGGCATCCGGTAAACCCGCTGCACGAGTTCCACCCCACCACGTTTAATCATCGATTCTTCGAAGAGCTGACCGCCGAATCGCTCGTAAAACTGGCACGCCGGATTATCCCGCAAGACAGAAACCTGCATTGCCTCGTATTCCGCCAAGTCCTCGATGATACGTTGAAACAATGCCTTCCCGAGCCCCTGCCCTTGAGAAGCTCGCAAAACATAAATCGCGTAGAGTTCTCCTTCACGCGCATCCCTTCGATTTGGTCCACCTTGCGCGAAACCAACGACTTCGTCTTCTAACTCCACAACATACACGCGCTGATCGACTAACGCCTGCTCCCATTGTTTCGTCCGTTTCGCGTAAGACAACTGTGCTAAATAAGAATCAGGGATGATCCCTTGATACGTCTCCCGCCAGACATCGATATGAACGCGCGCAATGGTCGACGCATCTTCAAGACGTGCTTCACGAATTCTCATAACGGGATGATGAAGCGACGTGTCTCGCGTCCATTATGAACAGTCGGCTCAATTTCTCGTCCGCCGTTCGCTAAGATGACACGACGTGATGCTACATTATCAACGCCACACGTCAACAGCACTTGATCGAGTCCACGTTGCCGTGCTTCTTCTAGCGCTAAACGGAGCCCGGTCGTCGCATATCCTTTCTGACGCTCGGATGGTCGGATGCCGTATCCGATGTGCCCACCGTACAACTTTAAGTTCTCCGTCAAGTCATGCCGGAAGTTCAGCGCACCGACGATTCGTTGTCCGTCGACCATCCAGTACGTCGAATGGGTGACGAGACCCGGTCTGACCGTTGTCTCCATTTCCTTCAGTTCCGCGAAATAAGCGCCCAGTGGTTCATATGTGTCTCCGACTGCTTCCGGCACGATCGTTTCACCCGACTCTCGCCAGTCTTCTAAAAAGGCGCGGTATTCTGTCTCCCATGCGAGGGTTGGTTTTATCAACTGCATCATTGGTGATTGCGCACCTCCTCTTCAATCAAACGATCGAGCCAGTCATCGATGTGTTGGAACAGATAGCCCGCTTGTTTCGCAGCTGTCGTATCCATATAGAAATCGCGTTCTGGCGCAAGTGGCGATTCATCCTCTCCTTTTGCGACGAGTTGACTCGTCGTTCCTGCGACACGGTCGATTTTATCCATCAAATCTTGAATCGATAAGACACCGTCACTTGCAGCGTTAATCGGTCCCGTCAGTTCCGAGCGACCACACCACTCCAAAAAGGCAGCGGCTTCGTAACTTGAGATATACGCCATCTTCGCGTATGTGTTTTCAGCAACGATCGGACGCCCGTCAAGCGCCCGCTTGATATGAAAGACGAGTCGTTCCGTATAATCATCTGGTCCGAGGACAACTGGGAATCGAACGGCAACGACAGGGAATGTCGCGCGTTGGAAGAAATAACTCTCCGCTTGGCGCTTCCCTTCACCATATCCGTGTTCCTTCTCAAGATCATATTTCCCGGGAAACGGATTATAGGAACGCTCCGTGATGTTCGCACCGCCGTCTTCATAGACAGACATCGTCGACGTCAACACGTAGCGTCCGACTTTCCCTTCAAATGCGTCAATCGCGAGTTTTGCTTGATACGGCGTGAAGCAGATGTTGTCATAGATGACATCCCAGTGCTTTTGGCTTAAGTCCTTCATCGTACTACTCGACGTACGGTCCCCTTTGAAAAATGTCAAGCCCTTCGCGACCGGTGGTGTATGCTCACCGCGTGTGACGATCGTCACATCATCCCCCGAATCGGCTAAGCGAATCGCAAGCCGGCGTCCGAAATAGCGTGTTCCCCCGAAGATCAATACTTTTCTCATCCTGAAGCCCTCCCTATTCGTAGTAGCATTCACTCTCTTAAATATTTCGAGTCAATAGAGCAGGTCTCCTGTTTGCAGGCAATAAAAAAAATCGTGGACATCGTCCACGATTGGATTCATTAACAGCCACCCGGTGTCCCGGCATTCGTTGCCGTCCGGAACGATGTCCCGCAACTGCATGTTGCGATGGCATTCGGATTCGTGATCGTGAATCCGCCGCCGAGCATCGACTGTTTATAATCGATTTCCAGTCCTTTGACGACCGGATAATCTTTTTCGTCCACGATGACGGTCACGCCGTGCTGTTCAAAAACGAGATCCGTTTCTTTTTGTTGATCGAATCCCATTCCGTACGACAGACCACTACATCCACCACCTTGGACGAGCATCCGAAGATTTCGTTCATCTGCTGGTGCCTGCGCCATCATGTCCTGGACTTGTAGCGCTGCTGCCTCCGTTAAATGGATCATGTCATCACCTTCCTTTTCTTTAGTATACGCAACTTCTGAGCGAATCGAAACCTAGTTGCTTGAAACTATCTTGAATTCGTTGTATAAATGGTATGTACAACAAAATAATCGTTCCATCTTCAGGGCAGGGTGAAATTCCCGACCGGCGGTAAACAACTCTTTTTAAGTTGAAGCCCGCGAGCGAATAGGGCGCTATTTGCTGATTCTGTGTAATTCAGGAGCCGACAGTACAGTCTGGATGGGAGAAGATGGCGGCATGAGTTTGAATTTGATCGATTTTGCAATAATCGATTAGGTTTATTTAATGCGGACTTCTCCCCTGTTGATCTCATCAATGGGGGTTTCTTTATGGTCGCAGTCATGCCAATACTTCATCGAGAGGAACGAGCAAAAGGAGACAATACTCGTATGAAACGCACACAAAAAATGGTCACTCTGTCAATGTTAGGTTCAATCTCATTTGTTCTTATGCTTATCAATTTTCCACTACCGTTCTTACCAAACTATCTGAAGATCGACTTCAGTGATGTTCCTGCTCTTGTCGCAGCGATCATGTTCTCACCGGTCGCAGGTGTCATCGTCGAAGCATTGAAGAACGTGTTATACTACATCTTCCGCGGAAGTGGTGTTCCGGTCGGAGAATTCGCGAACTTCGCTGCAGGCGTCGCATTCGTACTACCTGTCAGCTGGTTCTACCACAAAAAGAAATCAACACAAGGTCTTGCAACTGGTCTCGTCGCTGGTACGATCACGATGGCACTCGGTCTTGCGATCCTCAACTATATCTTGATCCTTCCAGCGTATGCATGGTTCCTCGGTATGGATTACATGGCGGATCCAGCTGTCAAATGGACAGCGATCACTGCCGGTATCTTACCGTTTAACGTCATCAAGGCTTTGTTCATCTCGGCACTCTTCATTCCATTGTTCTTGAAGCTACGACCATGGATGATGCGCCGTCAACAATCTGCCTGATCCGAAAAGCTGCGCCCGCTGACGGACACGAATCCCCTCGTTCAGACGAACGAGGGGATTTTTTGGCTGTCCGTGCTCACAGCTCATTCTCTTCGATTTTCAGGTAAATCTTTTCAAGCAACTCTTCCGGCGTCTCGCCTACGACCATCTCACCATCAACGAGACAAAAATGATCAAGCGAACAAATACCACAATAGCCGAGGCAACCGTATTCGACGACGTCGACGTTCGGGTCACGTTCGAGTTGCTCCATGACGACCTGCGTACCAGCCGCTAAGTTACTAATACAAAATTCAATAATCGGATTCACTTTTTTTCCTCCTTCAAGCAGGAAACGACCTGCCTCATGTCGTATTATACAAGGTCAGACTGATTTAGGGGAACTAAGGGGGATTTTACGTTATGAAGCAATTGGTCGTACTCGGCGGAGGTTATGGTGGAATGCGGATTTGTGAGCGATTCAAGGACGAGGAAGTTGCCGTCACGCTCGTCGACCGTCTACCGTACCACGCACTCAAAACGGAATACTACGCACTCGCAGCAGGTACATTATCAGATCGGGATGTCCGGATTGAATTTCCGGAGGGGAAACATCTTACCTTTAAATATGGACATGTCATCAAAATCTCACCAGAGACGAATACAGTCCATCTGCAGGACGGATCAGAATTATTCTATGATGACCTGATCATCGCCCTCGGTTGCGAGGATAAATACCACAACATTCCAGGTGCTCAAGAATTTACATATAGCATCCAGACACTAGAAGAATCACGGAAGACACAACAAGCGATCTGTGGTCTGTCACCGGGGTCCGTCGTCTCGATCGTCGGTGCTGGTCTATCTGGTGTCGAACTCGCCAGTGAACTGCATGAGAGCCGGAAGGATTTAACGATTCGTCTGTTCGACCGCGGTCCATCCGTCTTGTCGTTCTTATCCGATAAAGTCTCGTCTTACGTTCAGGAATGGTTCGAGGAACATGACGTTGAAGTCATCAACAACTCGAATGTCACGCTCGTCACAGCGGACGATGTGCGAAACGGCGACGATACGTATCCATCCGACTTAACGATTTGGACAGCTGGTACGCAGCCGGTCAAAGTTGTACGCGATCTCGGCTTTGCTGCGGATAGTGGCGGTCGGATCAAATTGACGGAACATCATCACGTACCGGAATACGATAACGTCTTCGTCATCGGTGATTGTGCAAGTCTACCATATGCACCAAGTGGTCAACTCGCAGAACATCAGGCAGAACAAGTCGTCGATGTCTTACAAGCCAAGTGGCAAGGAAAGAAATTACCGAAGCTGCCAGAAATTAAACTGCGCGGGATGCTCGGTTCACTCGGAAAATCAGACGGTTTCGGAATCGTCATGGGCAAGCAAGCACTGACGGGGAAAGTCCCACGTCTCTTGAAGTCCGGTGTCTTATGGAAACACAAAAAGATTAAATGAGCAAAAGAGGTGTCCCAAGCTTTGGGATACCTCTTTTTCGTTCATCCCGCCTGATTCAGCTTCGCATCGATTGCCGCTGTGATCGTCTTGAGTTTGACGTACCCCTCATCAATCATCTCATCATCGAGCACGATCAGTGGATAAAAATAGACATCCTCTTTCAGCGCTTCCGTCCATTGATCTGATGTTGCTGTCTCGAAATCAACATAGCGAAGCGTCATCGCTTGCTCATATTTCCGCCCGAGGACGGCTTGTAGCCAACTGAATGTCTCTTCCGAGCTAGGTGCCCCGACACAACTCGGACAGGTGACCGCTGTTCCGTAAACCGTGATTTCCATCTTGAAGTCCCCCCTTTTCAATTCACTCCTCTTTAGTATACAAGTTTTCCAGATTGAGAACATTTTTCAACCCTGTTACAATGAAACTATACGAAAGGATGTGTTTACGCATGGAAATGTTTGATCAAGTGAATGAAGTTCTTGAAAAATTGCGTCCGTTCCTTCTTCGTGATGGAGGAGACGTTGAACTCGTAGATGTAGAAGACGGAATCGTAAAACTCCGTTTGATGGGAGCTTGTGGTAGCTGCCCAAGTTCAACAATCACATTGAAGGCCGGTATCGAACGTGCCCTTCTTGAAGAAGTCGCTGGCGTCGTCGAAGTCGAACAAGTCTTCTAATACATGAAATCCCGAACGAATTCTCGTTCGGGATTTTTTGATTCATAGAATCCATTCAGCTAACGTATCAACCATGTATGTCGGTTGACGATCCTGCCCTTGAATGAAGACGGGTGTATGGACGCCAGAATTGACGTGCATCGTCCGGATACCTCCATTGATCCCGAAAAGAATGTCCGTATGGTAGTTGTCTCCGACCATGATGACGTCTTCTTTTGACAGACCAATCATTTCTGTCGCGATATCGACCATGACTGGTTCTGGTTTACCGATGAAGAACGGTTCCTTCTCCGTCGTCACGCGCAGGACGGACGTCAAAGCACCATTACCTGGCAGGAAACCACGTTCGGTCGGAATCGCGATATCACCGTTCGTTGAAATAAACCGGGCACCGGCACGAATCGCAAGTGCACCAACAGCGAGTTTTTCGTACGTGATTTGACGATCGAGACCGATGACGACGTAATCTGCCGCTTCGGTTGCGACGACGTCTAACCCTTCTCGTTCAAGCGCGTCGATCAGTCCTGTTTCTCCGATCGCATAGACGCGCGCTTTTGGTGACAGGTCAGCAATATAACGACCAGTCGCCATCGCACTCGTCAAAACGTGTTTCGCATCGGAATGAACACCCATCCCGCATAGTTTCTCTGCCACAGCTTCTGCCGTCATCGACGCGTTATTCGTCACGAACAAGTACGGAATGCCCTCTGCTTGCAGACGATTGACGAAATCGACCGCTTCTTTTACCGGTTCCGTTCCGTTATACATCGTTCCATCTAAATCAAATAAATAGCCTTTTGCCTTCATCCTGACTCACTCCTCGTTTGGTAAAAATGCAGACACCGGTCCGAGTTCTGTCTCGATATACCGGCGAATCGCTTCCGGGAAACGACGTAGTTCTGCTTCCTCGGTCTCAAGTACCGCCCGAATCTCCGCCATACTCGACTGTGTGAATGACCGGACGATCAACGTACGTAACGCAACGAGCTTCTTCAGACTCGTCGCGAGCGGTCCATCGATGACCTTCTCATCTTCTAAAATGAGAATGATATCTTCATAACTTCCCGGATCCCGCATGATGAATCCATCAATCATACTGTTTCCGATGTCGATGACACTTTCGATGACTAAAAAACCGATCCGTTCCATAGCCAGTGCCGTCGTCACCGGATCCCCCGTAACTTCCTTACTTTGTCGAAGTGCCGTCTCATAACAGACGACCGTCTCTTCGATTTTTTGACGATTGACGAAATACATCTTCATTCCCCCTCACATCCTCCATTTTATCGTTATCCGGCAATCCTGAAAAGCAGAAAGGTCATTTGCATCACATTCCCAAATGTGTTATCCTCAATTTAGATTTTTGCTGAAAATAGTATGTCACATTGGTGACGTGGAGGTTATATACATGGAACGGGAACTCGCACTGGAAATCGTACGCGCTACGGAAGCAGCAGCACTAGCTTCTGCTCAATGGATTGGTCGCGGTAAGAAAAATGAAGCGGATGACGCAGCAACGACTGCGATGCGCGAAGTCTTGAACACGGTCAACATGAACGGAACGGTCGTCATCGGTGAAGGTGAACTTGACGAAGCACCAATGCTCTTCATCGGTGAACGTGTCGGAACAGCGAACGGTCCAATCGTTGATATCGCCGTCGATCCGCTCGAAGGTACGAACATCGTTGCCAAAGGTCTCGGTAATGCGATGGTCGTCATCGCCGTCGCCGATCAAGGTGCCCTGCTCCACGCACCTGATATGTATATGGATAAATTAACAGTCGGACCGAACTTGAAAGGGCACGTCTCACTCGACGATCCACTTGAAGTCATCATCGAAAAAGCAGCTCAATACAACAATAAACGGATTGAGGACGTCACGGTCATCATGCAGGATCGCCCGCGTCACGATCACTTCCGCGAAGCTACGATGCGGATGGGCGCACGCGTCCGTCTGTTTGAAGACGGCGATGTCTCAGCTGGAATCGCACCACTTTCTCCTGCGACAGGAATCGATATCTTCATCGGAACAGGTGGTGCTCCTGAAGGTGTCATCACGGCTGCTGCCGTTAAAGCGATGGGCGGCGACATGCAGGCACGTTTACATCCGATGAATGAAGAAGAAACTGCTCGTGTCATCCGGATGGGACTTGAAGATCCGCTTCAACTCTTGACGCTTGATGACCTGATTAAAAGCGACGACTGTATCTTTGCCGCGACCGGCGTCACGACGGGCGAAATGCTCGATGGCGTTAAGTTCTTGACGGATGATATCGTTGAGACGACATCCCTCGTCATGCGTTCAAAGACACGGACAATCCGAAAAGTGATCGCTGAGCATAGCTTATCGCGTAAACCATACTTGCAAAAAGTCCCCCAAACCCTTTAATCTGAAACAGATGTTAGGGAAATGAGGGAAGCTGAATGATGGAAGAACGTGATTTTTTATATGATGATGTCGAACAAACGAAGACACGCTTCGTCAGTTGGATTGGAGAAGCCAGTCGGTTTGATCTCGCCATCACCCACTCGGAGCATTTTTACGGTAAGATTCTCGTCTTGAATCTCTTATCGAATCGCTATGCGATCATCGGTGCGGACGATTTTGATGAACCGGGCTACATCGCGACAGCGTTTGACGTCGAAGACGATGCGGCAACGGAACTCGAGATGTATCTGCGCGCTTATATCGGTCTATGAAAAAAGCCTTCGTCCGCGGACGAAGGCTTTTTCTTATAAGAGACGATCGTTTCGTTCATTTAGTGTGTTTGGTCCGCTGAAGACGTTCGTATTGTCTGACTCGTCATGGGCACGGCGTTCTGAATGCTGATCCGCTTCATCACCGACGAGTAATACGAATTGACCACTTTCGACCGCATGATTCGCACGATCGACGTCTTCCTTCGTCAAGCCACTTCCGTGGATGGCATCTCCATGAGAGACTGATTCATCTTTTTTGAAGATACTCTTGATTTCCTGCCATAGATTACGATGATCTTCCTGCGACAGACGCGTAGATGTCTGTTGGTTGTTCAAATCCGCTAGTTCCTCGATTTGTTCGAGATCGTATTTGTCGTGTGCTAAGACTTTTAAATCAGTCGAGACGACACCGGCAACACGGAGATCGTGCACGGCACTGACGACTTCTGGTACGGATGAGTAAATTCCAACGATTCGCATGGATGATTCCCCCTATAGGTGCATGATACTTATAGTAATAGCCGAATTCCGTCCACTAGAAACGCTTTTCTGTATGACAGTTTGATTACTCGCTTTCCGTCTTCTCTGGTGCAGGTGCGAACTTCCGTTTCAACTTCAACGTATTGGATGAAGAACCGTCGAAGCGAGGTGGTGCTTCTTCTCCTTCTACCAATCCGACCTTCTTGACGATGAAATAGGCACATCCGAAGTTACAGTATTCGTAGAGATAATCAGCAACATGCGAAATCTTCGTATCGAATGTCGCTTTCTCGTGTTGATCCTCATAGAAGCCACGTAGTCGTAATTGACCGTGCCCCCAGTCGCCCACGATATAATCATATTTTTCAAGGACATCGCTGAAACGACCGATGAAGGCTTCTTCATTAAAGCCTTCCCGTTTCTCTTCGACGACTTCATAACGTTCCCGATTGACTTGTATCATTATTCCCACCTCCTGCTGTTCTTATCATAGCATATTCCATTTCTCCTGACAGACGAAAAACCGTCCGAGTCAGCTGCTCGAACGGTCGTTGATTGTTAATCGATCGGAAGTGCTGTTTTATTCTTTTTCGCTGCGTTGACTTGCTCATCTGCATGATACGATGAACGAACGAGTGGACCTGCCTCACAGTGCGAGAACCCTTTGCTGAGCGCGATTTGCTTCAGTTCAGCGAATTCTTGCGGTGTATAGTACTTGATGACGTCGAGGTGCTTTTTCGTCGGTTGGAGATACTGACCGATCGTCATGATGTCGACGTTATTTGCGCGAAGATCATCCATCGTTTCAAGAATCTCTTCCCATGTCTCACCAAGACCAAGCATCAAGCTCGACTTCGTTGGAATTTCAGGTGCGAGTTCCTTCGAACGACGAAGGAATTCAAGCGTCCGGTCGTAAGTTGCTTTCGCACGAACGGTCGGCGTCAGACGGCGGACCGTCTCGATGTTGTGGTTCATGATGTCTGGTTGTGCATCAATCAGCGTTTTCAATGCCTCAAAGTTCCCACCCATATCTGAAGGTAGGACTTCGATTGATGTCTCTGGGTTCATCCGACGCACTTCACGGACGGTTTCAGCGTAAACGCCTGCTCCGAAATCATTCAGATCGTCGCGTGCGACCGCTGTGATGACCGCGTGCTTCAGGTTCATCAATCGAACGGATTCCGCGACGCGTTTTGGTTCTTCGAGATCGAGTTCGTTCGGACGTCCTGTCGTCACGGCGCAAAAACGGCACGCACGTGTGCAGATACTTCCGAGAATCATGAACGTCGCCGTTCGGCGTACCGCCCAACACTCGTGGATATTCGGACACTTTGCTTCCTCACAGACAGTATGTAGCTTTTTCTCGCGCATCATACTTTTTAATTCTGTGTAAGTTTCATTCGTATTCAGCTTGATTTTCAACCATTCCGGTTTACGTTGGATTTCTCCGCGTCCCATGGTTTCGCTTCCCCCTTCATCCCCAAAAAGTCAATTCATGTCTGCTTTAGTATAACAAACAATCAGGGTTTGCGAACATGCAATTCATTATATTCCGACTTCTCCGATAAGCGTTCAAACAACAAATCACGCAACAATTCAGGCATGAAATATTCTTTGGGCATTTCTTTGATTGCTGGAAAGAGTGGACCGAACGTAAACATATCCGGCAAGACGACAGAATAATCGCGTGTTAGCTCAAGCGGTTGATGATCCGCCAAACCAGCATAATGCATCCGTCCCATCAACTTTCCTCGGAATCCAAGACCACGAACCTTTAAGTGTTCGAACTGATCCGTTTTGACTTCGTCGAGGAAAGTTTGTAATTCCTCTCCGGTCATCATGACTTTACAAGGATTGATCGGGTGCGGGCAGAGTCGATGTAAATCAAAGGCAGAGACGGAACCTGGTGGAAGCGACCCGAGCAGAATACCGGCTGGGACACAAGCGATATCCGCATCACACCAGTCGCGCATCGTCTCGACGAGTAACTGCGAGAATGGCGACTCACTGAACCAGTCATTGGCTAGACCCGCTGTCTCGCCAATCGGCTCCTTCATCTGTTTTTCCGCCAGATACTGCTCCCGGTCAAGTAATTTTGCCGTCGCTTCATCCTCGGCGTAATCGTGTAAGGAGTGAAGGACCGCTTCCTTCTCGCCGGTGTCCGTATTCATGTAGATCTCACCTGCATATTGCCCATGTTTTCCCGCTTGCGTGATTAAGACACCGTTCTTGACGACACCATCATCGAGGACATGATGCGTATGCGCACCGATGATTAAATCAAGTTCTGGAAAGCGCATCGCAAGTTCTTCATCCTGATAAAATCCGAGGTGACTTAAACAAATCAGGACGTCGACTTCCTGGCGCAAACGTTCGATCTCGCGCGCCGCGACGTCAAATGGTTCTTCGATCGTCCAACCGAGTAAACCGTATAGTTCGATATACGGTGCCGTCAGACCAAAAACACCGACTTTTCCCGTCGGTAACTCATGAATGACACCTTGCTTGGCGAATGGTGCTTCTAAATTCGAGACAAGGACTGGAAAGTCTGCTTCCGTATAGAGGTCTGCTAACCAGTCGTGCGGAAACGTAATCCCTTCATTGTTTCCGATCGTCACAGCAGTCGGCATCAACGCGTTCAATAAATGCGTATTAATTTTTCCTTTTGTCGCTTCCGTCGCTGGATCGACACGGTCAGCATGATCGCCTAAATCAAAAACAAGCGAATCATACGTCCGGTGTTCCTTGACGAATGACATGTAGCGAGGCCACATGTCGAAGTGTGAGTGCAAATCATTATAGTGAATGATGTGTAACTTCATGCAGAAGCCCCCCTTGATGATTTAAAACAAAGAGATTTGTCGCGGCGCGAGTTCATAGTCGAGATCAAGAATTTCGATTAATCGTTTCGCATTCGGGGCAGCATCTCCTGCTGAGTTGTTATTGAAAAAGACATAGACATCCTTTGCTTCCGCTGCAACGTCGCGGACGTGACTTGCAAGTTCCTGTAGCTCATCTTCCGAGTACCGATAGAGACAGCGGACTTTTCGCCAATCGTCGCTGCTTTGACCCGGTTTCTTTAACCAACCGGCCTTGTTTCGTCCATGTAATCGAATGAATGCCGTCTCCTGCGTCACGACCGGTACGAACGGCACCGAACCATCTTCGGTCTGCGGTTCATCGCAAATCGTATGGATGAACTGATGTTCCCTCAAAAAACGGAGCGTCCGCTCACGATAAGCTTCCGAATACCACGATGGATTTCGGAATTCGATCGCGACTGGCAGTCCAGCAAGCGATTTTCGGATCGTTTGCAAGTATTCCAAATGCAATTTACTGACATCGAACCATGGTGGAAGTTGGACAAGGATTGCCGCAATTTTTCCACTCTTACGCATCGGTTCGATCGACGCGATATATTGTTCAAAAATTGGTCCGAGCGGATTTTTATTTTCCCGGTCGTGCCCACTCATCGCGCGGTGGACCTTAACGATGAAGCGGAACCCGTCCGGTGTCTCAGATGTCCATTTTTCGTAGTTTCGTTCCGGTTGAATCGCATAGAATGTCGAGTCGACCTCAACTGCTGGAAAATGCCCAGCATAGGCAGCTAGTTTTTCTTTTCGATCTTGCGGGGTCAAGTAGAGACTATCATGATCTCCCCAGCCCGTGACACCGATATATATCATGCTCTCTTCCCCCTCGCGTGTTCTATTCTGCCTATTCATCATAGCATAGCAGAATCCGGGATTTCTTCTTCAATGCTTCAATTTAAACGTTCATATTCAAGTATGATACATCCTGATTCGAAGCGTTGTGTTTTGATCATTTTTAAGTGTTGCGGTTGATCAAATACTGGAAACATTCGTTTTCCACCTCCGAGGAGAACCGGGTAAATCACGACATGATAACAGTCGACGAGTCCAAGCTCAATCGCTTCAGCAGCAAGCGTTGCCCCACCGATCGCAATCTGTTTGCCAGGTAAGGCTTTTAGTGCTTGAAGTTCCTCGGCAAGCGACGTGGTCGCTAGACGCGCTTTTCCTTCGACAGCGTCGAGCGTTCGCGAGAAGACGATCTTCTCAAGCGCCTGCCACGTTTTCGCATACTCAACGATGATCGGCTCGTCTTCTTGATCCGCTGTCTCCCAGTACTGCATCATTTCATACAAACGACGTCCATAGACATGGGTATCGAACGCTTTCTCATAATCATTAAAGTATTGATGCAGTTCCGCATCCGGTGAAGCGAAATCGATGCTGCCTGACGCATCCTCGATATAACCGTCAAGTGAGACTTGAAAGGAATAAACGATGTCACGCATAGTAACCCCTCCTTTTTCCCTCCTATACCCGTTTTCCTCCAACCATGAAAAAACTCCCTCATCCGCAGATGAGAGAGTAAGACGAATTATCCGATTGAACCTTCCATCTCGAACTTGATGAGACGGTTCATTTCGACCGCATATTCCATTGGAAGTTCTTTTGTGAACGGCTCGATGAAGCCCATGACGATCATTTCCGTTGCTTCCTCTTGTGAGATCCCGCGGCTCATGAGGTAGAACAATTGCTCTTCCGAGACCTTCGAGACTTTCGCTTCGTGCTCGAGCGAAATGTTATCGTTGAGGATTTCGTTGTACGGAATCGTATCCGACGTCGATTGGTTATCCATGATGAGCGTATCACATTCGATGTTCGAACGTGCACCTGTCGCTTTACGTCCGAAGTGAACGATACCGCGGTACGTGACTTTACCACCGTGTTTTGAGATCGACTTCGAGACGATCGTCGACGATGTGTTCGGTGCTAAGTGAATCATCTTCGCACCCGCATCTTGATGTTGACCTTTACCTGCGATTGCGATTGACAATGTCATACCACGTGAACCTTCACCTTTGAGGATGACGGCTGGGTATTTCATCGTCAGTTTCGAACCGATGTTACCATCGACCCATTCCATCGTTGCGCCAGCTTCACAGATCGCACGCTTCGTAACGAGGTTGTAGACGTTGTTCGCCCAGTTTTGGATCGTTGTATAACGGCAGTAAGCGTTTTTGTTGATGAAGATCTCAACGACCGCTGAGTGAAGCGAGTTCGTCGTGTAGACCGGTGCTGTACATCCTTCGACGTAATGAACCGATGCTTCGTCATCAACGATGATCAACGTCCGCTCGAATTGACCCATGTTTTCCGAGTTGATCCGGAAGTAGGCTTGAAGCGGCGTGTCGACTTTAACGCCTTTTGGTACGTAGATGAACGATCCACCTGACCAGACCGCTGTGTTCAAGGCTGCGAACTTGTTGTCTGTTGGCGGAATCAATTTTCCGAAGTACTCACGGAAGATATCTTCGTTTTCTTTTAAGGCTGTATCTGTATCTTTGAAGACGACACCGATTTCTTCGAGGTCTTCTTTCATGTTGTGGTAGACAACCTCTGACTCGTACTGAGCCGAGACACCTGCCAAGTATTTTTGCTCTGCTTCTGGGATACCGAGCTTATCAAACGTACGTTTGATTTCTTCTGGTACTTCATCCCACGATTTCTCTGCCCGTTCAGACGGCTTGACGTAGTACGTGATATCGTCGAAGTTCAATTCTGAGAGATCGCCACCCCACGCTGGCATTGCTTGTTCGTTGAAGATCTTGAGTGATTTCAAACGGAAATCAAGCATCCATTGTGGTTCTTCCTTCATTTTCGAGATCGTTTCGACGACTTCAGTCGTCAAGCCACGTCCAGAACGGAAGATCGAGATATCGCGATCGTGGAAACCATATTTATAATCGCCAATTTCCGGCATGTTCTTTGCCATGTTCATTTCCTCCTCTTACTTGCTTGTGACCGAAGTTTACTTCCCTTCTTCTACGCCGCGTTCGAGCGCCTTCCAGGCAAGTGTCGCACATTTGATGCGTGCCGGGAATTTCGTGACACCCGAGAGTGCCTCGACGTCCCCGAGGTCGAACGATTCGTCGTCATAGTCTTTTCCTTGGACCATGTCCGAAAAGATATCCGCGAGTCGTAAGGCTTCATCGATAGTCTTACCTTTGACGAGTTGCGTCATCATTGAAGCAGACGCCATGCTGATCGAGCAGCCCTCCCCGTCAAATTTCGCATCACGGACGACATCGTCTTCAATCGCGAGCTGGAGACGAATCGTATCGCCGCACGTCGGATTGTTCATGTCGATCGTGACGCCCCCCTCGATCGCACCGCGATTTCGGGGAGTTTTATAATGATCCATGATCACTTGACGATACAAGTGATCGAGATTGTTAAAATCCATGACTGAAATACTCCTTCGTTTGGCGAAGTCCTGTCACGAGTGCGTCAACCTCTTCTTTCGTGTTGTAGAGATAGAAGCTAGCGCGAGCCGTCGAGCTCGCTCCGAGCCAACGCATCAGGGGCTGTGCACAGTGGTGACCGGCACGAACCGCGATTCCTTGCATATCAAGGACGGTTGCGACGTCATGTGCATGGACATCACCGAGATTGAACGTGACGAGCCCAACGCGTTCTTCCGGACCGTAAATCGTTAGTCCGTCGATGTCACGCATTTGTGCCATCGCGTACTGCGCGAGTTCACGTTCGTGTGCTTCGACGTTCTCTAAACCAATCTCTTCTAAGAAATCAATCGCTGCCGATAAACCAACAGCGCCTGCGATGATCGGTGTACCCGCTTCGAAACGATATGGAGACGGTTTGAATGTCGACTCTTCAAGACCGACGTAATCAATCATTTCGCCACCGAACTCAACAGGTTCCATCGCATTGAGTAATGCCTTTTTCCCGTAAAGGACACCGACGCCTGTCGGACCACACATCTTGTGTGCAGAGAAGGCGAGGAAATCACAATCGAGATCCATGACATTAATCCGTTGGTGCGGTGCACTTTGCGCGGCATCGACGATCATGACGGCTCCTCGAGCGTGCGCAAGACGAGCGACTTCTTTGATCGGATTGATTGTCCCGAGAACGTTCGAGACGTGTGCCATCGCGATGATCTTCGTCCGGTCAGACAGTTGTGCTTCGACCGCTTCGACCGTCACGCGACCATCCGCTGTCAAATCAACGTATTTCAACTTCGCTTTTTTGCGTTTAGCGACTTGTTGCCACGGAATGAGATTCGCATGGTGTTCGAGGTACGTGACGACGATTTCGTCGCCTTCTTCGACATGCTCCATACCGTAGCTTGACGCGACGATGTTGATCGCCGTCGTCGTGCCGCGGGTAAAGATAATTTCTTCATGGTGTTGCGCCTGGATGAAACGACGAACGTTCTCACGCGCACCTTCGTACGCATCCGTCGCTCGTGTTCCGAGCGTATGGACGCCACGGTGCACATTCGAATGAATCGTCTTATAGTAGTCGTCAATCGCATTGATGACGACGAGCGGCTTCTGCGAAGAGGCCGCACTATCGAGATAGACGAGTTTCCGGTCGTTGACCTGTTGGTCGAGGATCGGAAACTGATTGCGGATGGATGCATCGATTCCCATATTAGTTTACTTTCCCTTCGATGACTTGAACGAGACGTTCTTTCACCGAGTCAATCGCAAGTTCCGAGACGACCGGCTGGAGGAATCCGTGAACGACGAGGCGTTCTGCTTCCTTCCGTGAAAGGCCACGGCTCATCAAGTAGTAGAGTTGTAGTTCATCGACACGACCGACAGATGCCGCGTGTCCTGCCATGACGTCATCCTCATCGATCAAGAGGATTGGGTTCGCATCACCACGTGCCTTTTCCGACAACATGAGGACACGTTCCGTTTGAACGCCGTTTGATTTCGAAGCGCCGTGATGGATCATCGACGTTCCGTTGAAGATCGATGTTGCTGCGTCTTTTTGGACACCGTGGATCAAGATGAAACCTTCTGATCCTTTACCGAAGTGGTCCGTACGAACGTTGAAGTTTTGTTTTTGCTCTCCACGACCGACCGTAACGGCTTTCGTATCTGAGAACGAATCGTTTCCGACGAGATGTGTTTTTGTTTCTGTAACCGTGTGACCGTCATTCATGTGACCGAGTGCCCATTCGAGCTTCGCGCCTTGTTTGACGACACCGCGACGGTTCATATACGTGACGGCACCTTTAGATAGTGTATCTACACCACCAAAGAGAACTTTTGCGTTGTCTTCGACGAATACTTCTGTGACGACGTTGACGTTATGCGCTTCATCACCGTAAGAGACGAAGTTCTCGATATACGTCAATTCGCTGTCAACGTCTGCAACGATGATTGCGTGATGGTAAAGCGCTGCGCCTGATTGCTCAAGCGTGTAGATTGCTTGCATCGGTACAGACAGCTTGACGCCTTTTGGTACATAAAGGAACGTACCGCCGTTACGAAGTGCTGCGTTTAATGCCGCAAGACGATCTTCGTTAACTTGAACACCTTCCGTCATGAAGTACTTCTCGACGAGTTCCGGGTGTTGTTTTAATGCGTCTTCGAGCGTCGTGAAGATGACGCCGTTCGACGCTTCACTGTTTTGCGCGTGGACAAGTTGTCCGTTACGTGTGACGAGCATGTGATCACGGTTTTCGCCGATCAATGCTTCGATATCTGAAGAAAGACCAGTGACGGTTTCAAGTTCCGTCGTACCTTCTGTGAAGTTCCAGCCTTCGATCTTGATTTTTTCTACTTTTGGCAATGCGAGCGTTGGGGCAAGATCAAGCGCGTCTTGACGCTTTGCGACCATCCAAGATGGTTCCCCTAAGCGAGTCGCACGTTCTGCCACTGCCTCGCGATTTACTGCAAGATTCAGTTCTACAGTCATCATGCTTCCTCCCTCGTCTTACGCTTTTGTTTCGATTTCGACGTCTTCGATGCCGAGTTCTTTTTTAACCCAGTCATAACCTTCTGCTTCGAGACGGTGTGCGAGTTCTTTACCACCAGACATGACGATTTTTCCGCCCATCATGATGTGGATGAAGTCTGGCTCAATGTAGTTCAAGAGACGTTGGTAGTGCGTGATGATCAAGCAGCCGAATTCAGGTGAACGCATTTCGTTGACACCTTTTGCGACGACTTTGAGTGCATCAATGTCAAGACCTGAATCGATTTCATCGAGAATCGCGATTGCTGGTTTAAGCATCATCATCTGAAGAATTTCGTTACGTTTCTTTTCTCCACCAGAGAAACCTTCGTTGAGGTAACGGTGTGCCATTTCTGAAGGCATCTCGAGAAGTCCCATTTGTGAATCAAGTTCACGGATGAATTTCATGAGTGAGATTTCATCGCCTTCTTCACGACGCGAGTTGATCGCTGAACGAAGGAAGTCCGAGTTCGTAACACCACTGATTTCGCTTGGGTACTGCATTGCGAGGAACATACCTGCTTGTGCGCGCTCATCGACTTCCATGTCGAGGACGTCTTCGCCGTCGAGTGTGACTGAACCAGATGTCACTTCGTACGATGGGTGACCCATCAATGCTGATGCGAGTGTTGATTTACCTGTCCCGTTTGGTCCCATGACCGCGTGGATTTCCCCGCCTTTGATTTCCAAGTTGACGCCTTTCAAGATTTCCTTGCCGTCGATCGCGACGTGTAGATCTTCAATCTTCAAGTGTGAAGCCTTCATGTTAGAATCCCTCCATCTATTCATTTCGTGACTGACGATTCAGAACACGAGCGTTACTAATTTAGTATCATTCTAATCTTAAAGAAACATGGCGTATTATTCAAGCGTCATCGCTCGTTGTTTTTTCTCAAAATCATGCGTTTTGTTGAGAATCATTCGAAAGTTTCACCGGTTCCTCCAGTTCCTCGATCGTCGAAGTCCGATGAATCCGTTGTGACAGTAGGAGCAGTGGTATTCCGAATAATGTCAAGCCCGCTAAAATCCCGAAAATCGGTAACGGACGGTCCGCTCCATATAAACTTAATAAATGTCCGCCGGCAATTGGACCGATTGATTGTCCGATCGACGTCAAGCCCATTGCCCCGAAATAACTGCCCCGTAATTCTGGTTTTGCGAACCGATCGGTCAAGATATCAGTCATCGTGAACATCATGACTTCGCCGCACGTGAAGATGACCATCGCGACGACCATCAGCCAAATCGAACTCACATTACCGATGATGAACAATCCGACAGCGACGGTCGCAATTCCGGTCGTGATCGAGACGAGCGGTGACGTCTTGACACCGAACTTCATGATCGGATATTGCACGATCAAGACGGTGATCGCATTGATCGTAATCAAGATCGCATAAAGTGTCTTCCCGCCTTCAAGGAGTGACGTCTCCGTCAAGAACTGTGGCAAAGTCGAGTTGAACTGACTGTAGCCGAAGACCCCGAAGATGATGCCGGCAAGTGCCAGTGTAAAGGCGATATCCGTCCGCAACAGACGAATCGTCGCTCCGAACGAGACTTTCTTGCCACCGTGTGTCTCGGTGATCGGATGACGTTTGAATAAAATTCCGATCATCACGCCGTACACGATATAGACGAACGCCGTGATGTAAAACGTCGCGGACGTGTTCCCCGCACTCAGCAGTAAAGCGATTCCCGGTCCGATTGCTGCCGCGATGTTGATCATCGCGTAACGGATATTGAAGACGAACAATCGGTTCGCTTCATCCGTCGTATCACTGATCAAGGCACGGGCGGATGGTTCAAAAATCGAACGACAGACCCCGTTCAAGGCACTGAGGATGAAGAACGCCCAGAATGTCTCGACTTGTGCCAGTGCGATGAAGACGATCGCGAACCCAATCGTTCCAGCGAGCATCATCGCCCGCCGACCATACCGGTCTGACAGTGTACCGCCGATGAAACTCATGACGAGACTGGCAATCGCTGAGATACTGAGGACCCAGCCGACATCGACCGGATCAAACTTCAGGACGGTCGTCATGTAGATGGCGAAGAACGGCATCGTGATGAACGTTCCGAGACGTGAGAAAAACGTCCCGAACAAGACCCCGAGTGTCAACGGATGCAGTTGACGAATGCGTTGCATATGATTCCCCCTAACCCCTGTTTCAGACAAATGAAAAGCATCCTTCCATTATATAGGAAGGATGCCGGATTCGGTAAACTTATTTGCTGACTGGAACGACTGCACCTTTGTACTTGTCGAGGATCCAATCTTGGTTTTTCTTTTCGTGCAAGACATCGAGAAGTGTCGTGACACGCTTGTCTTTCTCATCGCCGTCACGTGTGACGATGATGTTGACGTATGGTGAAGACTCATCTTCTGATGCGATCGCGTCTTTTAACGGGTTCAGACCGTTATCGATCGCATAGTTCGTGTTGATGAGGACGGCGTCGCCTTCATTGTTTTTGTAAGCTTGCGGAAGAAGCGATGCTTCGATGTTCGTTTTGAACTTAAGTTTCTTCGGGTTCTCCGCGATATCGCCGAGTTGTGCATCTGTCGTTTTACCGTCTTTGAGTTTGATCAACCCTTCGTTTTGAAGGAACGTCAAGACACGACCGCGTTCCGCGACGTTTGAGCTCGTTAAGATCGTTGCACCGTTTGGCAACTTATCGAGTGACTTGTATTTCTTCGAGTAGATACCGAGTGGTTCAACATGGACGCCACCTGCGTTCGCGAACTTATACGATTTGTTTTCTTTCTCTTGTTGCTCAAGATACGGTACGTGCTGGAAGTAGTTCGCATCGATTTCTTTTGAAGCGAGCGCTTTGTTCGGAAGTACGTAATCTTGGAACTTCTTGATTTCAAGCTTGTAACCTTTTGCTTCATATTCTTTTTTAACGTGCTGAAGAATCTCAGCGTGCGGTACGTTTGAAGCACCGATGACAAGTGTTTTGTCGTCGCTGTCTGATCCTGATGATTTTTCGCCACATGCAGCAAGGCTGATAGCTAAGACGGATACAGCGGCAGTACCTACGAATTTTTTCCAAGTTTTCATGAATGATTCCTCCAATATGATTAAGTTTCGAATTAACGTTTATCGATCGCACGGATCAGCAAATCACCAATGATTTGGATGACGAAGACGATCGCTAAGATTAAGAGTGTCGCAATGACGATGACATCGTTTTGAGAACGCTGGAATCCTTCGATAAAGGCCATGTCCCCAAGTCCACCTCCGCCGACTACTCCGGCCATTGCCGTATAACCGACAAGTGAGACGAGTGTGACCGTGATACCAGAAACGATGGCAGGCAATGCTTCCGGGATTAAGACTTTATAGATGATTTGGAACTTCGTCGCCCCCATCGATTCAGCTGCCTCGATGACACCTTTATCGACTTCACGTAACGCGAGTTCAACCATCCGACCGTAAAATGGTGCAGCACCGAAAATCAGTGCCGGTAATGCTGCCGTTGGTCCGAGGAACGAACCGACGATCGCTGTCGTAAATGGAATCAATAAGATCAGTAAGATGATGAACGGAATCGAACGGAAGACGTTGACGATCAAGCTCAACACTGAATAGAACGCCCGATTCTTGAACAATAACTCTTCGTTTGTCGCATACAATAGTAAACCAATGATCAAACCGAGAACGAATGTCGAAAACCCAGCGATTGCCGTCATATAGATCGTACTGCCTGTCGCTTCCCACACCATGTCCCAATCTAGGTTGTCAAAGAATGAAATCATCGGTGATCCACCTCCACTTCAACATCACTGGCTTGAAGCTTCGTGATGACCGCTTGTGTTGCTTCTGTTTCCCCGATCAACTGAATGAACAGTGTACCGAGTGCCCCTTCCTGTGATTGACCGACGTTTCCGCCGATGATGTTGAACAGGACCGGTGAATCCTTCATGACTTCCGCGAGGATCGGGCTTTCCGCTGTTGATCCGACGAACGTCAACTGAACGATTTTTCCGGTTGGGTACCGTTCGCGTAGTTTCGCGAACGTCAACTCGTTTTCCGACGGCGACGTCAATTGTTTGACGAACTCCTTCGTCATCGCTTGCTTCGGATGACGGAAGACTTCTGCGACCGGTCCTTGCTCGACGATTTTACCGGCTTCCATGACAGCGACCCGGTGACAGATTTTTTGAATGACGTGCATCTCGTGTGTGATCAAGACGATCGTCAGTTTCAGTTTTTCGTTGATATCGACAAGTAACTCAAGAATCGAGTCCGTCGTCTTCGGATCGAGTGCACTTGTTGCCTCGTCACATAAGAGAACGTCCGGGTTCGATGCCAGTGCCCGAGCGATACCGACACGTTGTTTTTGACCACCCGATAATTGTGACGGATAGGCTTTTTCGCGTCCGTCCAAACCAACGAGTTGGATCAGTTCCGCTACCCGTTCCTTGCGGTGTGCTTTCGGGAAGCCACCGAGCTCGAGTGGGAACATGATGTTCTCTTCAACTGTTCGTGACCACAATAAGTTGAAATGTTGGAAGACCATCGAGACATTCTTACGGACGCCTCGTAATTCCTTTGGTTTGAGTGATGTCATCTCAACACCATCGATTTGGATCGAACCACTCGTTGGTGCTTCGAGCATATTCAACAATCGGATCAAGGTCGATTTCCCTGCTCCGGAATAACCGATTATTCCAAAAATTTCACCGCGTTCGATTGTCAGATCGACATTCGCGACAGCTTCGACCGCTCCGCGCTTTGAGCGATAAATCTTTCCTACGTCTTGTAAACGAATCACAACTGTCCCTCCTAAAATAAAAAAAGTGCGCGCGTTTTAGAGCAAACGCGCGCACTTTTCAGTACACAAAACCATTTGCTCTCATCTCCCAGACTTTTGTCTGCTGGAATTAGCACCACTTCGGATCAGATCCGCGGTTGCCGGGTTTCATCGGGCCAGTCCCTCCACCACTCTCGATAAGAGTTTCGGTATTAAGTTTGTAGAATATATTCTGAATATTAGCAGGGGTTATTTTTGTTGTCAAACAGTTTTTTCAGAAACTTTTTCGAGGAACGTGAAAGCACGCGTTAAGTCTTCTTTCAAATCTTCCGCGTCTTCAAGTCCAACTGAAATCCGGACGAGACCGTCTGTGATGCCGAGTTCTGCCCGACGCTCTGCTGGGATCGACGCGTGCGTCATCCGTGCCGGAACGGAAATCAGACTCTCGACGGCACCAAGACTCTCAGCAAGTGTGAAGAAGTGTGTCGCCTCGACGAGTTTTTCTGCATTCGCTGCTGAACCAACATCAAAGCTGATCATCCCACCAAACCCAGTCGCTTGTTTCGCTTGGATGTCGTGACCAGGATGCGATGCAAGTCCCGGGTAGAAGATGTTTGAGACAATATCTTGCGCTTGTAGGAACGCAACGAGATCATGTGCTGTCTCTTCGATCGCATCCATCCGGATACCGAGTGTACGAAGACCACGGACGAGCAAAAAGCTGTCTTGCGGTCCAAGTACGCCGCCTGTCGAGTTTTGGATGAAGTGAAGCTCTTCGCCGAGCGCATCATCTTTGACGACGACAAGTCCAGCGACGACGTCCGAGTGTCCGCCGATGTATTTTGTTGCACTGTGCAAGACGATGTCTGCACCAAGCGCGAGTGGTTGTTGATGATATGGAGTCGCGAACGTGTTGTCGACGACGAGTTTAAGATCGTGACGTTTGGCAATCGTTGCGATGGCTGCGATGTCCGTTACTTTCAACAACGGGTTCGTCGGTGTTTCGACGTAGACGATCTTCGTGTTGTCTTGGATCGCTGCTTCCGTTGCCGCAAGGTCCGTCGTATCGACGAATGTCACTTGAATGTTGAACTTCGGTAAGACACGTTGCATCAAGCGAAACGTACCACCGTAGACATCATCCGTCATGACGATGTGGTCGCCAGACTCAAGCAAGTGGAAGACGGCATGGATCGCTGCCATCCCAGAACCGAAGGCAAAACCACGTGCGCCGCCCTCGAGATCCGCAATCAATCGTTCGATGCTCGTCCGTGTCGGGTTCGCTGTCCGTGAGTATTCGTATCCGTCCTTAAGTTGACCGATTTTATCCTGCTTGTATGTGCTTGTTTGATAGATCGGAGGTGTGACGGCTCCTGTTGCCCGGTCGACACCTGTTCCTCCATGAATCAATGCTGTCTTCTTACGCATGAGTTTCGTCCACCTTTTCAAAGATTTGTTGACTTAAGTAGCGTTCGGCACTGTCTGCGAAGACGGTGACGATCGTACTGCCGGGGTGACGCTTCGCGATATCAAGCGCAGCAACGAGCGCTGCACCTGCTGAACTACCAACGAGTAATCCTTCGCGAGCAGCGAGTGTATGAACCGCGTCAAATGCATCGCGGTCAGAAATCGTATGAATCTCGTCGACGAGTTCACGCGGAACGAGACTTGGCCATTTCGCTGTTCCGATGCCTTCTGTCTTATGCGGACCGGCTGGACCACCATTTAAGACGGAGCCTTCCGGTTCGACGATCGCTGCTTTTGTACCGAGACGTTGTTTTAAGAAGTCCGCTGTTCCGGCGAACGTACCACCTGAACCACAACCGGCAACGAACCAGTCGATGTGCGGCAAGTCCGCAATCAGCTCAGGACCGAGTGTCCGCTGATACGTGACTGGGTTCTCTTCGTTTTCGAATTGTAACGGAACGTAACTGTTCGGAATTTCCTGACCGAGTTCTTTTGCCCGGTCGATCGCCCCTTGCATATCGAGTTCAGTCGGCGTGTTGACGACGGTTGCGCCGAGTGCCCGCATCAACGTCTGTTTTTCCTGACTGAATTTTTCCGGAACGACACAGATGACTTGAAGATCATATTTTTTAGCGGCAAGCGCCAAGCCGATGCCGGTATTCCCGGCTGTCGGCTCGATGATCGTACCGCCTGGTGTCACATGTCCGTTTTCGATTGCTGCATCAACGAGTTGAATGCCAAGGCGGTCTTTGACGCTGCCCCCAGGGTTCATCCATTCGAGCTTCGCCAAAATGCGCGTACCAGCAGGCAAATCGAATGAAGTGATCTCGTAGAGTGGTGTGTTTCCGACGAGGTCGCGGACGTTGTTCGCGATCATCCGAAGACGATGTCCCATTCATCACGACCGGCAAGCATTTTCTCGGCATAGTGCTTCGCTCCTTTGAGGTCATGTGCGCTCGCAAATCCACATTGGACTTCGTTTTGCGCTGGAATCTCTTCTGCTGCAAGGACGTCTTTCAACGTCTTCTCAACGAGTTCGCTCATTTTTTCGACAGAGTCGAAGTTCATCATCGCCATGTAGAAACCTGTTTGGCATCCCATCGGCGAGACATCGATGACATCATCCGAGTAGTTGCGGATGTTTTCAGCAAGTAAGTGCTCGAGTGTGTGCATCGCACGCATCGGCATTTGCTCAACGTTTGGTTGTGTGAAACGGATATCGTATTTGACGACTTGGTCGACTTTACCTTCTTTATAACCCGCGACGCGGATATAGGGTGCTTTGACTTTCGTATGATCCAGGTTAAAGCTTTCGACGTTCATTTTTTGAAGTGCCATGATTTATTCCCCCATTTTCTCGGCTTCTACGAGCCAGACGAAGTGATTGTATTGTATAAATTTAACAGTGAACCCGCGTGATGTAAACAATTCTTCCATGACTGGAATCAACGGGTAAAACTCGCGTTCGAGATCTTCCGCTAACGCGTCGAACCCTTGAGCACGTGCTTCACGGATCGTTTGCTGGCGTGCTTCTTCTGAGACGAACATCGTATCCGCGTAGACGATTTTTCCGTCTGCCGGTAAATGTGATGCCATCAGTTCGATTGCTTCCCCCTTTTCCTCATCTGTTAGATGATGAAACGCATACGTCGAAACGAAACTGCGTGCTTCCTTCGCTTCGAACGAGAGGAAGTGACCATCCTGTACATCTAGCGACGGAATCTTTTCCGTCAGGATTGCCCGCATCTCCGGACTTGGTTCGACGGCGAGTACGGCGTCGTGACGTGCCAGAAGACGTTGTGTCAGGTTCCCTGTGCCTGCTCCGAATTCAATGACCGGCGACTGCGCTTTATCCGCTACTGTATCCAAAATCTCATCGTATCGACGAAAAACCTCTTTATATTCCGGATCGTGTCCGGTTACTGTCTCGTCATACGTCGATGCCCATTCTGTGAAAACATCCATAAAACGTACTGTCATGCCTTGTCGTCCTCCATCTCACCAGTTAATTCCGAGTAATCGGATATGAATTAAAGTAATTTTCCATATTCGCATTGTAGCAAGGAGATTCTATCCTGGCAAGCGACCGGCTCGAAAAACTTCCAGAAAACAAAAAAAGGCGTTGCCGGCGAACCGACAACACGAATAATGTGGTTAGAAATGCTACGAAGGAAAACCCAGCTCCATTCGGAATTGTTCGCTCTTCCGCGTGGAGGACGGCGCCTGTTCGACATGATCGCCAGCTTACGTTCACTTCCTGATCGGTCCTTTCGATCCACCACCCGTTCATTGCACCGCTTCGTCTTTGGGGGACGACTTAAGGGGAAACAATACACCGGCTTAGGATGGGAGAAAGGGTTCAGGACTTGAATCGTATTGAACGATCATCTCTGCTAGACTTCCTATAATGCATTTCTAGAAGTTGTTATGAATATACCATTCATATTTCGGCGTTGTCAACGGATTATTGTAAATATTCCGACAATTTAATAAAAAGAAAAATCCAGTCGGACTTTTCTTACCGTTCTTGACAGAAAGCAAAGACGTTTTGGACGGACTGGAAGGCATAAAGTCGCTCTACGACTTGATTTTCTTCAATTCGCAACAACGCAGGAACACTCATGACATGGGCTTCTTCTAAGAAATCCGGAATGAAATTCCCGTTCGCCTTCTGAATCGATTGACCTGATTCCGTCGCTTCGACGATATCGAGCATACGTTCTGCGATGGCGCATGTCCCGCACATCGGTGCATAGACATACAATAGCCCGTTTTCCGGGACGGTCGTGACCTCTTGCATGACGGTCGCTCCTTTCTTCGTGGTATCTGTCGTCAGTATACAAAAAAAAGAGAGCGGACGAAACGCAAGCGCCTCGTTCACTCTCTTTTCGTTAAGTATTACTCGTTGATCATCGATTTGTACGCTGCAGCGTCCATCAATGCCTCGACTTGTGAAGCATCTTCGATTTCGATGTCGACCATCCAAGCACCTTCGAATGGTGACTCGTTGACGAGTTCTGGGGAATCCGAAAGGTTTTCGTTGATGGCAACGACTTTACCAGAGATCGGTGCGTATAATTCCGAGACTGTCTTGACCGACTCGACTGAACCGAATGGCTCGTTTGCTGAGATCGTATCCCCGACTTCAGGCAATTCGACGAAGACGATATCCCCGAGTTCGTGTTGCGCGAAATCCGTGATTCCGATGCGCGCCTTGTTTCCTG
Source organism: Exiguobacterium sp. BRG2 (assembly GCF_031844245.1). Taxonomy (NCBI): domain Bacteria; kingdom Bacillati; phylum Bacillota; class Bacilli; order Caryophanales; genus Exiguobacterium; species Exiguobacterium sp. BRG2. The sequence continues at coordinate 24,909 of NZ_JAUZUW010000003.1, read as the reverse complement.
ATACTTCGACCCATTCATGTTCTTCCGAATAGCGTAAGTTGTCTTTTACTTGACTCATTTCCGATTCCCCCTGTGGACTAATTTGGACTAACGTGTTCAGTATACCAAAATCGACTCTGAACTTAATACCATTTTCCTTGATACATTTCTTCCTTGAAACCGATCGTAACGTCTTTCCCGTCCGTGACGATCGGACGCTTCAGCAACATGCCGTCACTTGCGAGCAACTTGTATTGCTCGTCTTCCGATAACTCTGGAAGTTTATCCTTGATTCCTTGCGAACGGTACGATTGACCACTCGTGTTGAAGAATTTCTTCAACGGCTCCCCACTTTTTTGGTGGAGTTCCTGAATCGTCGTTGCAGATGGTGTCTCCTCGACGATATGTTTGTAATCGACTTCGACACCGTGTTGTTCGAGTGCTTTTTTCGCTTTGACGCACGTACTACATTTCGGGTAGCCGTACATCGTGACTGTTGTTGTCATGTTCATCACCTCACCTTCAAGAGTAGCAGATGGATCACTTCTGCTTCAAGCGTGCGAGCGCCCCGTCGATTTGATCTTGATGATGGGCGTCATGGGCAACGAACGATTCGACGAATTCTTGCGGTCGAAAATTCTCATAGGTCGCCGCAAATTCCTCATCAGACAGACGATCGAGGTGATTGACGATGTCACTCCGGACGCTGATCGCTTTTTTTAACAAAGCAAGCGGATCGATATGATGCGCATATTCGACCGCCAGTCGATTGAACTGATCAAAATCCGTCTCGACCAGTGTCAGCGGTTCATCCGGTAACTTCGAGATGGCATGATCGTAATAAAACCGGTCCCATAAATAGAGGTGGCTGACGCATTCCAGGACAGTCCACTTGTTAAGGGCAAGCGGCAGATCCCATTCTTCCGGCGACAAACGTTCAAGGGATTGATAGTAGGCAATCGCAAATTGCAGTTCAACCAATTCTTGGCGCATCTCGTTTTCCTCCTCCAACCAAAAACTTCGCCTTTACAGAGATTTTCCCTGCAAAGGCGAAGCGGTAAACCTGACTTAGACCGTATATTTGTTTGACTCGATGAGGCGTTTTGCGATGTCGCGTTTCGTACCGATGACGTTGATCGGCTGGTGACGGCTGAATTTTTTCAGCGCCGAGAGCAACATCCGGAGTTCGTCGCCGCTTGCTGCCGCGTAGAGTGTCTCTTTCGCATCACGCTCGACAGCTTCGAACGCTTGTTGTGCGAAGACTTCCGTGTAACGGACTTTCAGTTCGCTCTTCTCGATTCCTTTGTCGGCAATCGCTTTGTCCGTCCGGACGATTGCTGACTCCAGCGCATAGATCGCACTCATGATGTCGGCTGTATTCGCTAAGATCTCTTGCTCGCCTTGGAGTTTGTCCTGGTATTTCTGGACCGCTGTTCCGGCAGTCAACAAGAAGATTTTCTTCATCATCGCCAGTAAATGACGTTCGCGATCAAGTGGTGCTGTTCCGATTTCTGTCGGCATGAAGCTCATCACTTCTTGTTGCAGACGCTGTGCTTCCGCAAGCAACGGCAACTCGCCTTTCATCGCTTTCTTCAGAAGTGTTCCCGGGACGAGCAGACGGTTGATCTCGTTCGTTCCTTCGAAGATCCGGTTAATCCGTGAATCACGGTACATGTTCTCGACTTCATATTCTGCCATGAAGCCATAACCACCGTGGATCTGGACCGCTTCATCGATGACATAATCAAATGTTTCCGAAGCGAAGACTTTATTCATTGAGCATTCGATTGCGTACTCCGCGATTGCATCGGCGATTTTCTTACCGTCCTTGCTTTCTTCTTCTGACAACTGATCGAGGCTGTCTTGGAACAGACCACCCGTCCGGTAGACCGAACTTTCCATCGCATACGTCTGTGCTGCCATCGTCGCGAGTTTTTCTTGAATCAATGGGAACGAGCTGATCGGTGTCTTGAACTGTTTCCGTTCGTTCGAGTACTGGACTGCGAGATCAATCGCCCGTTTTGATGAACCGACAGCACCGACAGCTAATTTGTAACGACCGACGTTCAAGATGTTGAAGGCGATGACGTGACCGCGTCCGATCTCACCAAGAACGTTATCGACTGGTACTTCTGCATCTTGTAAGATCAACGTCCGTGTCGATGATCCTTTGATTCCCATCTTCTGTTCCTCGACGCCTGTCGAGACGCCTGGATACGATCCTTCGACGAGGAAGGCTGTGAACTTGTCGCCGTCGATTTTTGCGTAGACGACGAACAAGCTTGCGAAACCAGCGTTCGTGATCCATTGTTTTTCACCGTTTAGGATGTAGTGCGTACCGGCTTCATTCAAGACAGCTGTCGTTTTAGCACCGAGAGCGTCTGAACCAGAGCCTGGCTCTGTCAATGCGTACGAAGCGATCCACTCCCCTGAAGCGAGTTTCGGCAAGTATTTCTGCTTTTGCTCTTCGTTACCGAAGAAGACGATCGGCAACGAACCGATTCCGACGTGTGCGCCGTAGCTGAGGGCGAATGAACGGCCACGTGCGAATTTTTCCGTAATGATTGAAGACGAAATCTTATCCATCTGATAGCCGCCGTATGCTTCCGGAACGTCTGCGCCGAGTAGACCAAGCTCGCCTGCTTCACGGAGGAGACCGACTGATAATTCGAACTCGTGTTTTTCGATTCGATCAAGGACTGGAACGACACGATCTTCGACGAACTTCGCTGTCATGTCACCGACCATTTTGTGTTCTTCCGAGAAATCCTCTGGTGTGAAGAGACGTTCTGGTGCTAACTCATCTAATACGAAACTGCCACCTTTGATTAATTCGTTTGTCGTTTGGCTCATTGTCCTGTTCCTCCTTCAACTAGTTCGAATACGCCTGCTGCGCCCATTCCGCCACCGATACACATCGAGACGACACCATACTGGACATTCCGGCGTTTCATTTCATGCAAGAGCGTTAATGTCAATTTCGTTCCTGTACAACCGAGGGGGTGACCGAGGGCGATCGCTCCACCGTTGACGTTGACGATGTCTTCGTTTAATCCAAGCTCACGGATGACACCGAGCGACTGCGAAGCGAACGCTTCGTTCAACTCAATCAAACCAACGTCCTCAAGCGTGATGCCTGCGAGTTCGAGTGCCTTTGGAATCGCGACGACCGGTCCGATACCCATGACTTCCGGACGGACACCACCGACAGCGAACGATTTGAACTTACCGAGAATCGGTAACCCTTGGCGTTCTGCCTCTTCCCGTTCCATGACGAGGACGGCAGCCGCACCGTCTGACGTCTGTGAAGAATTCCCTGCTGTGACGCTACCGCCGAGGCGGAACGCTGGGCGAAGTTTTGCAAGACCTTCAGGTGACGAATCTGGGCGAACGCCTTCATCGTGCTCGACGACGAATGTCTTCTCTTCGATTTTCAGTTCATCATTGACGAATTGTTCCGTCACCGTTACCGGGACGATTTCGTCAACAAACTTACCAGCTGCGATTGCTGCTGCTGCCTTTTGGTGACTCTTCAGGGCAAAGGCATCTTGATCTTCTCGTGAGACATTGTAGGTCGCAGCGACTTGCTCCGCTGTATGCCCCATGCTCATGTAGTACTCTGGTGCCGTGTCGACGATCGACGGATTAGGTCGAACGACGTGACCTGGCATCGGGACTTGACTCATCGATTCGAGTCCACCGGCGACGACAGCGGTTGCTTGCCCCGTCATGATCTTCATTGCCGCGTCAGCGATCGATTGTAATCCACTTGAGCAATACCGGTTGATCGTGATCGCCGGTACCTCATGGGATAATCCACCGAGGACTGAAGCATAGCGAGCGATGTTCATCCCCTGCTCTGCTTCCGGTAAGGCACATCCGAGGATGACGTCATCGACCGCTCCCGTGTAGCCGGACCGTTTCAACGTTTCCTGGATGGCGATGCCTGCTAATTCATCTGAGCGCATCGATTTGAATGCGCCCTTTTTTGCTTTTCCGACCGGTGTTCGTGCACCGGCGACGATTACTGCTTCCTTCATCCGAATCCCCCCAGTCCTCAGTTACGAAGCGGCTTGCCTTTGACGAGCATATGCTGCATCCGTTGTTGTGTCTTCATCTCACCGATCAGGCTCAAGAATGCTTCCCGTTCGATGTCGAGCATATATTGTTCATCGACGTGGCTACCGAAGGCGACGTTCCCACCGGCGATGACGTGTGCGAGTTTACTGGCGATTTTTAAGTCATGCTCCGAGATATACCCGCCGTAGAACATTTCGCGTGTTGCGAGTTCAAGCGTCGCTTTCCCCGCACGACCGACGACTGGAATCTTCGCTTTCGCGGGTGCCGTATAGCCAGTCCGGTCCAGTTCAAGGACGAGTTGTTTCGCATCATACGTCAAGTGATCCCGGTTCATCGAGATCTGATCAACGGAGCGAACATATCCGAGTTCGCGTGCTTCAAAGGCTGATTTTGAGACTTTTGCCATCGCGACGTTCTCGAACGTTTTTTGCGCTGCTTTCTCGATGTTGACGAGTCCGTCCGGTGTGTTTTCTAGCAGTCGACGGTACGTGTTGACGTTTCCGCCACCTCCCGGAATCAGACCGACACCGACTTCGACGAGACCCATGTACGTTTCAAGACCAGCTTGCAGACGAGCTGCCGGAAGCGAGATCTCTGTACCGCCACCAAGCGTCATTCCTTGTGGTGCAGCGACGATCGGACGCGATGCGTAACGAATCTTTTGAATCGATTGTTGGAACTTGTTGATGATCCAGTCGAGTTCGAACCAGTTCTCATCTTCCGCTTCCATCAGCATCATCGCTAGGTTCGCACCGACACAGAAGTTCTTGCCATCGTTCGCGATGACGAGACCACGGTGGTTTTTCTCAACGAGATCGACTGACTGTTCGATCATCTGCATGATGTCGACACCGATTGCATTGCTCTTCGATGTGAACTCAAGGACTGCGACATCGTCACCGATATCAAGCAAACGTGCCCCATTGTTCTCAAGGAGAACACCGTTTGACTTCCGGACATCACGGAGGCGGATTTCCTTCGGATTGACCGTTGCTCCGACGTAGTCTTGTGTCGTTGCGTCATAATGACGACCGGACGCATCATAGAAACTCGTTTTTCCTGCTGCGAGCATCTCATCGACCCATGCTGGTACCGCGTAACCGTCTTGTTTCATCTTCGCGACCGTTTTCTCGACACCAAGTGCGTCCCATGTCTCGAACGGTCCCATCTTCCAACCAAAGCCCCATTTCATCGCTTCATCGATCGCTTTGATGTCATCTGCGATTTCTCCAGTCAGCTGAGCCGAGTAGAGCAATGTTTTCGCGTGGATCGGCCAGAGTAAGGCACCGACACGATCTTGTGCGAAGACGACGGCTTTCAGTTTGTTTTTTGCGCCCGGAAGTGCTTTAGCGTGTCCAATCGACGCTTCAGTAAGCGCTTTCTTTTCAACGTACTCGAATGTCTCGAGATCAAGTTCAAGGATCTGTTTTCCGACTTTCTTGTAGAACCCTTGACCCGTCTTCGCACCGAGTGCTCCTTGTTCGACAAGGCGACGCATCTCAGTCGGAACCGCAAACGTCTCCTTCTCTTCGCCTTCCGGCAACAAGTCATAGACGTTGTTCGCAACATGGACGAACGTGTCGATGCCGACGACGTCGAGTGTGCGGAACGTCGCTGACCCTGGGCGACCAAGCAGTGGACCTGTGACCGAATCGACCTCCCCGATCGAATAGCCACCTTTTTTCATCTCATCCATCGTCACGAGGAGACCGTATGTCCCGATTCGGTTGCCGATGAAGTTCGGTGTATCCTTCGCGATGACGACACCTTTCCCGAGTCGTTCTTCTGCGAATTGTTTCATGAAGTCAACGACACGTGGATCCGTGTCTGACGTCGGAATCAACTCGAGTAACTTCAGATAACGTGGTGGGTTAAAGAAGTGTGTCCCGAGGAAACGACGGTTGAATGATTCGGAGCGTCCTTCACGCATCGCTTCAATTGAAATTCCTGATGTGTTCGAGCTGACGATCGCGTCTTCCCGAATGAACGGTTCGATCGTTTTAAACAATTGCTGTTTGACGTCGAGTCGTTCGACGACGACTTCGACAATCCAGTCTGCTTCCTTCAGACGTTCTAAGTCGTCTTCTAAGTTTCCGACCTCGATGAAGTCGATCAATTTTTTCGACGCGAGTGGTGCTGGATTTTGTTTCAAGAGTTTTTCGCGGTTATCGCGCGCGATGCGGGAGCGGACGCGCGGATCACTCAGCGTCAAGCCCTGCTTCTCTTCTTGTGCCGTAAGTTCTTTTGGTACGATATCAAGCATCAATGTCCGTATGCCAGCATTCGCAAGATGTGCCGCGATGCCTGCACCCATCACCCCTGAACCGATGATGACGGCGAATTGGATGTGTTTCGTCAACTGGATTGTGGTCGGCTGACCGATTTGACTCGCCATGATATACCCCCTGATTTTAAATTGAATGAACAACCATTCATTATACTGACAAAAAAAGAAGCCGAACGACTTTGGTGTGCTTCTTCTACATCTTCATCATAAATGAATAATGATTCAGTAGCAATAAAAAATCAGTCAATGGACAAATTTTCCTGTTAGACTGATAAAAAGGAGTGGTTGAAAATGAGTCAAACCGAGCATGTATGGAATCAAAAAGCCGCCGACTGGGCGGATCGCGCTGACGATATGTGGACGAACGGCAGTCGCAAAACCGTTTTACCGTTCTTACGAAAAATGATCACCGGTGGTCGGTTGCTTGATCTCGGTTGCGGTGATGGGGCAGCCTGTCGACTACTCACACCGGACTTTCAGACAGTCGGACTCGATCTCTCAGACGAAATGATTCGAATCGCGCGTCAGAAATCACCCGAGCAGACGTTCATCGTCGGGACGAGCGAAGCGTTACCGTTCGCTGATCATGCATTTGACGTCGTTCTTGCCGTCAACTCACTCGAATGGTCGACACGTCCCGTTCAAGTACTGCAAGAAATCGAACGCGTTGCCCCACTTGTCGTCATCAGTCTACTTGGTCCGACAGCCGCTCCGCGTCAACTTGCTTATCGTCGTCTGTACGGTGAAGAAGTCGCGATGGGAAATACGATGATGCCGTGGGAATTGCTGCAGCTAGCAAAAGAGCGCGGCTGGACGTTGCTTGATGAAGCGATCATTCAAAAAGAAGGAGCCGTCATGACGGGGCATCGGTTACTGGATCAAGCCCATGCTTTCTCGTGTTTATTTGCTTTTCAGACGACGGCTGTGAGGGAGCGATAAATATGTCACACAGTACCTTTTATACGTCTATATTAATAGCTTTATGTATTGTTTTTTTATTTTACATTGATGCTCTCGATGTTCTAGAAAGATGGCAATTCTTTCTACTCTTTATTGGTCTCTTATTCTGTATACAGGCATTGGGGGACCGTTTATTTCGACGTTATCGGGAGAAACGTTTCCAACCACAAACTACTGTCTTCTTAATGATTGGTTTATTTGCTGGGATGGTGTTTCTAGGTAATATCATTTGGCCATGATGCGAAATGATCGATGTAACGCACTATTCACCTCACTGTCTTCTCACCCGCTTTCCTCAGGCGAGACACAAGCCAGTCTTCCTCATCCTTCGGATAACGAATCCGGGTCTTGTTTGTCTCTGACAGTGCGAGATGAAACGTCGCACTTTTTCCTGTAGGAGTCGGGTGAAGACATGTGAGGAGGACGCACTCATTTATTATCCAAAGAACTCAAAAGCGATCGATTCCATTGACGGAAATCGATCGCTTTTGAGTTTAGTTCATTCAGGACGAACCGGGCATCTTCGACTCCTACAGGAAAAGGAAGCATGAACCATGCTTCCGTCAGGGAAGAGGAAGACACGGCAAATCGCATGGAATGCGAAATGCCGCGGCTTACTTCCCGCCTGAGGAAAGAGAAGATGCTGGGAACGTCCGGTATACTTTGCTTCATCCTCCATGCGTTCGCTGATGTACCTGTCGCAACCACTCTTCAACCAAGACAAGACCCGATTGCTCTTCCCATTTCAGTCGGAAATAGAGTGTCTGTAGCATCTGTTTGACGTTACGATACGTCGTCCACTCCGCATCTCCCCACGTCACGTCACTCTCAAGCCACGTCTTCACCTTCTGTTCGATTCGTTGCAATAAGATATCTTCTGACAGTCCATGACGACAAGCTTGTAACCACGCCGTTACCATCCGGTCCGCTTCTTCATCGACATAGAGATAATCGGACCGCGTCAACTGACGAATCATCGCATCAATCGCTCCGATTTCCTCCTGCGGACGACTGGCTGGATGCGTAAACCAGACCGCATAAACATCGGAGATATGCGCCATGCTATGTGCCCATCCCATTCCATCAATGAATCCACGGACATCCTTTTCTTGCTCTAGGTACGTTTGCAAGTACGTCGACAGCCGATACAACTGTTCTTGATTCAGTATACGCCGAGTTTTATCCATCACTAACAGCTCAGCGAGTGCTAATGCTGAAAATGATCGCGTCAGAACAGCTGTTGTGTCCGCTGTTCCCATTCTATACATCAATCCATGCCCGCTTAAAATAAAATCGAAAATTCGATTGGTGTCTTCTATCGTAAAGGACTCTGATGCGATATAGGTCGCTAACTGCGGATAGATCAATCCATCTCGTAACTCAGAATCCGTCGAACCGATATGTAGAAGTAACTCATCGAGTAATCCAGGCGTTACATTCGCGTCTTGTTGCAGCAGTTCCTTGAATTCTTGTTCTGTGCGTGCCATTCTGTCCTCTCCTCCCTGAATCAAAAAAAGGCGATGCAGCATTGCATCGCCTTCTCTTCTTATCCTTTGACCATTCCTTTGAGAACGAAGGCAACGTTTGCCGGTCGTTCTGCTAAACGGCGCATGAAGTAACCATACCAGTCACGTCCATAAGGGACATAGACACGGACTTTATAGCCTTGTTTGACGAGTTCGAGTTGACGCTCAACCCGGATGCCGAATAACATCTGGAATTCGAACTGGTCTTTTTCAATCCCGTTTTCTTTAGCGTAACGGATGATTTGCTCGATCATCGCATCGTCATGTGTTGCGACGGCAGCATAGTTTCCGAGTGATAATTGTAACTTCACGAGCTTGATGTAGTTGTGATCGACATCTTCTTTTTCTGGGAACGCCACCGTTGCCGGCTCTTTATATGCCCCTTTAACGATCCGGAGATTCGTCTCGAAGCGTCCGACACGTTTGATATCATCTTCCGACCGGTAAAGGTATGACTGGATGACCGTACCGATGTTATCGAAAGATTGGCGCAATTCTTCAAACAGTTGAATCGTCTTTTCACAACGTGGCTCGTCTTCCATATCAATCGTGACGAAGACACCGAGTTCTTTCGCCCGCGTTAAGATCCGTTCCATGTTCGAGCGAATCAAGTCGTCCGAGATATCGAGTCCGAGTGATGTCAGTTTCAACGAGAGTTGCGAGTCTAATTTTTCTTCCGCAATCATCTCAACCGCACGAATACATTCTTGTGTCATCATCTCTGCTTCCGCTACCGTCGAGATGAACTCCCCTAAATGGTCCATCGTGACGCATAATCCTTTTGCGTTCAATTCCTGGATCGCCCGTTTTGATGCTTCCAATGAATCCCCTGCCACGAAGCGACTTGCTCCGAATTTAAGCCCGTATCGCTTGGCGAGACCGTTCAATGTCTTGTTTTGCGATAAGAAGATAAAACCATCCCGTAGTACTTTTTCCATCACTCATGATTCCCCCTAAATAAATGCTAGGCTGTTTTACCGTATCGGTTCACATCTCTGCCTTTATATTATGACATAAAGCGCTTACATACGCTCTTTCTTTTGTTTATTTTTGAGAATCTGTTGTGCGACAAGTCCTACGGCAAAGAATAAGACATACAGACCGATCGCGAGGAAGAACTGCCATGAGAACGGATCGCGTAGGCTTGAGCCGATATTGTTGTAAACGAACGCACCGGGAATGATCCCGATGTAGTTGGCGATCGCGAACTGTTTGAAGCGGATTTTCGAGAGACCCGATGCATAGCTGATCGCGTCAAACGGAAACAACGGAATCAACCGGACGATCAAGACGACGAGAAAGCCGTTCGTCGCAATCCGTTCATCAAGCACGTTCAACTTCCCTTTCCCGATCAATTTTTCGACCCCACTGCGACCGAGCAACCGGGCGATCCAAAAGCTGAGCAATCCACCGGTACCGGCACCAATGACGTCGAGTAGTGTTCCGAGCCACGGACCATACGTATAACCGCCAAAAACGGTCAAAAGACTCGCCGGGAAAAAGACGAGCGGTCGAACGGTATAGGCGAGGACATAAAGCACCATCCCGGTGAGACCTTGATCCCGTACCCAGTCCGATAATGCCTGAATGTCGAATTGCTCCAGCATTCCAGACATCCGGAAGTACAGGAGCAATCCAAGACCAAACATAAAATACAGCGTGATCGGGAGCCAGTCCCGGAGCCGTAATTTCTTCATGACATCGTCGCTGGAGCAACGTAGTAGAAAATCGACAGGAAGATCAACACACTACCAGCAAGGACGAACAGATGCCAAATCGCGTGGTTGTACGGCAAGCGTGCCCAGACGTAGAAGATGACGCCGAGCGAGTATGCAAGGCCGCCACCGAGGAGCAGTAAGAATCCTTGTAATCCAAGTGCTTCATAGATCGGCTTGATCGCAAACAGACAACACCAGCCGAGGATCAGATAAGACGCATTCGAGATCCAGACATATTTACCGGTCGAATAAAGCTTCCAGATGATGCCGAGCGTTCCGACACCCCAGACGATTCCGAGCAATGTCCAGCCGAGCGGACCACGGAGTGTGATTAAAGCGAACGGTGTATAACTACCGGCAATCAACAAATAGATGCCAGCATGATCTAAAATTTGTAGAACCTTGTTTGCTTTCGTATGCATCAGCGAATGCATCAAGGTCGAGAACAGATAAAGGAGAATCATCGTTGCCCCGAAGATACTGACAGCAGTGACGTTCCAAGCGCTGCCGGATTTCGTCGCCTGCAGGATCAACATCACGAGCGCGACGATACTGAAAATGACACCCAATCCGTGTGTAATGGCACTGGCGATCTCCTCTTTCAAGGAGTCACCTTTTGCGAGTAGCTCTTCGATCGTTTCTTTCGATTGTTGCTTGATCGTTTGCTTAAGTTCTTTTTTCGTAACCAACCGAACACCTACTTTCTAATGACACAAGACTAACACTTTGATTATACGCTCTGAAGCGACAGCGTGCCTATCGAAAGATTCTGTCGATTTGATGACAACCGTCATCTGTTTGTCTTTTCCCGCTTATACAAAAATCCACACCGCCTTTGCGATGTGGATGTCGTTTACCATTGTTCAATATCCGGGCGATCCTTGAACGTCGATTTTGTACCGTGACGTTCGTTAAGGACGGCTTCGACTTCTTTGAATGAGACACCGCGCTCAGCGAGCAAGACCGTTAAGTGATACAACAAGTCTGCTGTCTCTTCTGCTAACGTATCGTTACCAGCGAGAACGACTTCAAATGCCTCTTCGCCGAACTTCTTCGCGATCTTCTCATATCCAGAAGCAATCAAATAGTTCGTATAGGATTCTGCTTCTTTCGCGTCAATCTTCGCTTTGACCGTCTGTTCCAGTTCGTATAACATCGGGCACCTCCACTTCCGTATAGAAACAACTACGATTTCCTGTATGGCATGTCGGACCATTCGCTTTGACCGTGATCAAGAGACTATCTTGATCACAGTCAATCCACATCCGTTTGAGTTCAAGCGTGTTCCCGCTCGTCTCCCCTTTCGTCCAGAGACGATTCTTCGTCCGCGAGAAGAAGGTGACAAGACCGGTCGCAAGCGTCTTATCATAAGCGGCTTGGTCCATGAAGCCGACCATCAAGACATCGTTCGTCTGCTCGTCGACGACGACGGCAGCGACAAGTCCTTTCGAAAAATTTAATGTCGTCATCGGACTTCGACTCCCCGTTCTTTGAGGTAGGCTTTCGTTTCCGGCATCGTGTATGTCGCTTCATGGAAGATTGAAGCAGCAAGAGCCGCGTCAGCGCCTGCCTCTAGTCCTTCCGCTAAGTGATCGAGCGTTCCGACCCCACCGGAAGCAATGATCGGCACGTTAACGACTTCACGCAGACGACGGATCAAGGCGAGATCATAGCCGTCTTTTGTTCCGTCAGCGTCCATTGAAGTGACGAGTAATTCACCGGCACCCAGGGCAACGGCTTCCTGCGCCCACTCGATCGCGTCACGTCCGACCGGTTGTGTTCCACCGTGTGAGAAGACACCCCATGAGTCACCGGTCTGTTTCGCATCGATTGCGACGACCGTCGCTTGGACACCGAACAGGCGGCTGACTTCTTGAATCAGTTGTGGATTTTGAAGCGCTGATGAGTTGAGTGAGACCTTGTCAGCACCGGCACGAATCAAGCGTTTCGCGTCTTCGATCGTCTTGATTCCGCCACCGACCGTAAACGGCATGTAGATGACTTCTGCGACGCGTTCGACGATATCAAGCATCGTCTCGCGCCCTTCTTGCGTTGCTGAGATATCGAGCAGGACGAGTTCGTCCGCCCCTTGCTCGTAATAGTATTTCGCGACGGCGACCGGGTCACCAAGATCACGTAAGTTTTGGAATTTGACCCCTTTGACGACACGTCCTTCCTTGACGTCAAGACAGGGAATGATTCGTTTCATCAACATACGCGTAACACCTCTTTTAAGGCGAGTGATCCGTCGAGCAATGCCCGACCGACGACCGCTCCGTCCATCCCGATCTCTTTGAGGCGCGCGACGTCATCAACGGTCGTCACACCACCAGAAGCAATCAATTCGACCCCTTCCCGCTTCAAACGATCGAGTCCATCAACGTCCGGTCCCATCATCATTCCGTCACGCGAAATGTCTGTATACAGGAACGTCTTGATGCCTTTGCCGATCAAGTGCGTCATCGCCTCTTCGAGCGTCCAACCGCTCGCTTCGAGCCAGCCGCGTGTCTGGACGATGCCTTCTTTTGCATCTAACGCAACAGCCAGTTTATCACCAGCGAGGGCAATCATCTGCTCGAGTAACGCTTCATCCTCGAGAGCGACCGTGCCGACCAGAATCCGATCGATTCCGGCACCGACATATGCTTCGACGGTTTCGATGTTACGGACACCACCACCCGCTTCGACGAACAAACCGGTCTCCTTTTTGATGTCGGCAATCAAGCTCAAGTGCAACGGTTCGCCGGCTTTCGCGCCATCAAGATCGATCAAGTGGATCGCTGTCGCCCCATCTTCCTTGAAGCGCTTCGCAATCGTCAGCGCATCACCGAAGAATGTCTGTTGGTCAAAATCTCCTTGCTTCAGGCGTACGGCCTGTCCGCTCATTAAATCGATTGCTGGGTAGAGTTGCATGTCGTCTCTCTCCATTCCTTCAGTAGTTTCAATCCGACTTCGCCACTCTTTTCCGGGTGGAACTGCATTCCCGTGACTTGTCCTTTTTGAACGATCGCTGGGACGAGGCGTCCGTATTCGACCGCGTCGACGATCCATTCTGGATCACAGACGGCACCGTACGAGTGGACGAAATAGACCGCTTCGCCATGGTTCGTCAGCTGGTGCCAGCCCATGTGTGGCAAGCGGACGTCGCTCGGTAGTTTTTCGATCGTTCCTGGTAAAATGCCGAGACCTTCCGTCAGTCCATCTTCGTCACTCGATTCAAAGAGTAATTGCATCCCGAGACAAATCCCGAGGAACGGTTTCTTTTCGGCTTGTTCTTTTAAGAAGTCGACGAGTCCCGTTTCCTTCAGGCGCTCCATTGCCGGTGCATAAGCACCGACACCGGGTAAGACGAGTGCTTCTGCTTGGTCAAGCAACTCCGTGTCACTCGTAACGATGACTGCTTCGCCGAGCTCCTTTAACGCCCGCTCGACATTCGCGATATTCCCGACGCCATAATCGACGATTGCTATCATTGATCAATCAACCCTTTCGTAGACGGTACGCCTTCGCTCGTCACGGCAACTGCCTGACGGACGGCCCGACCGAGTGCTTTGAACAACCCTTCGATCATGTGGTGTGTGTTCGAGCCATATAAGACTTCGGCATGAATCGTCATCCGGGCACTCCGTGATAAGCCTTGGAAGAACTCTTCTGCGAGTTCCGTATCAAAGTCACCGAGCTTCGGATTCTTGAAACTAGCACGGAAGACCGTGAACGGACGACCGCTGAAATCGAGCACGACCGACGCGAGTGTCTCATCCATCGGTACACGCGATTCGCCGTAGCGTTCAATCCCGGCTTTATCGCCGAGCGCTTCCGTCAACGCTGCCCCGAGGACGATCGCTGTATCTTCGACCGTGTGGTGCGCATCGATCCACGTATCACCTTTTGCTGTCACCTTCAGACCGATCCGGGCCTGAAAGGCAAATAACGTCAACATATGATCAAAGAACCCGACACCGGTCTTGATTTCAACCGGACCTCCTGCGAGATCGACCTCAACCTTGATGTCTGATTCTGCACTTACTCGTTCGCTTGCGCCACGCCGCATCGTAATTCCTCCTCTACACACGTTTCTAATACTTGCATCGCTTCTGGTGATCCACAACTGACACGGAATGCCTGGTCAAACAAGCGGATCCGTAATCCAGCGTCAGCACAACGCTGCGTAAAGCGTTCGGCTTCCGGATACTCGACATAGACGAAGTTCGCTGCACTCGGATACGTCTTGCCGATTGGCGTGAGAATTCGCTCGATTGCTTCGCGACTCGCATACGTTTCTTCTAAGACCCGATCGAGTTCCGGTTCTGCCATGATGGCGATGCCGACAGCTGCTGATAGACCAGAGACGTTGTACGGTGATTTAATCTGTTCGATTTCTTCAATGATTTGTTCGCTCGCGATAACAAAACCAAGTCGAAGCGATGCGAGTCCGAACGCTTTTGAGAGCGTCCGTAAGATGATCGCTTTCGGATATTCCTCTAGTAAATGAAGCATCGACTGTTCGAGCGCGAAGTCGATGTACGCCTCATCGATAACGACGTATTTGCCACTATCGAGCAAACGACGGATGTCCGCTTCCTTGCGGAGGACACCGGACGGATTGTGCGGGTGACTCAAGAAGATGATCTCACCAGGAGCTGCGATCAATCCGTCGACGTCAAGCGCCATCTCGTCGAGTAACGGTACGCGTTCAAACGGTGCCCGTGCCCGGTCAGCATAGAACTGATACATGACGAAATCCGGTTCTGAGGCGATGACCGGCATCCCGGGTCCGCCGTAGCGGGCACATAAGTAGCCGATCAACTCGTCCGAGCCGTTTCCGGCGACGAGTTGCGTCGGACGGACACCAGCGTACGTCGCGTACGATGCCTTGACTTGATCGATGATTTCGACAGGATATTCGTTTAATGGGAACGTCGCGATCAATTCCTGGATCGCTTCGATCCCCACTGGACTGTGGGTCGTGAATCGTTCGTTTTGGTGTAATCGCATTAGTCTTCCCTCACTTCGATGGCTTGTGCGTGTGCTTCGAGTCCTTCGACCCGGGCAACGGTTTTCGCTGCGTTCGCGAGACGTTGTACGCCTGCGCGAGTGGCTTCGAGCATCGTCTGGTGACGCAAAAACGTCCGCGCTGATAATCCAGACGCAAAACGGGCTGTCCCGGATGTCGGTAAGACGTGGTTTGTTCCAGCGACGTAATCGCCAAGCGTTTCCGGTGTTTCGTGACCGAGGAAAATCATCCCGGCGTGACGGATTGATTTGACGACCTCTTGCGGATTGGCAACGGCAAGTTCCAAGTGTTCCGCTGCGAGGCGATTCGCTTCTTCAATCGCTGTTTCGAGTGGAGCGACGAAGACACCACCGTTTTCCATCGCACGACGGGCAATCTCTTGACGCGGCAATTGTTGTAAGCGCCGCTCGATTTCCGTGTCCACCGCTTGTTTCATCTCTTCCGTTGGCACGAAGGCGATTGCGACAGCGTCACGGTCGTGTTCGGCTTGGGCAAGTAAGTCGGCTGCGATTCGGTCCGGATGCGCTGTTTTGTCCGCGATGACGACAACTTCCGATGGACCAGCGACGGAGTCGATGCCGACAATCCCGTAGACTTGGCGTTTTGCTTCAGCGACGAAGCGGTTCCCGGGTCCGACGATCAAGTCGACGGCTTGGATGCTTTCTGTTCCGAATGTCAGCGCGGCAACGGCTTGCGCTCCACCAATCGTATAGATTTCTGTCACACCAGCGATCCGTGCCGCGACAAGAACCTCGTCACTTAAGTTCGTCATCGGCGTCACCATGACGACGCGTTCAACCCCAGCAACTTTCGCTGGAATGGCGTTCATCAGGACGGTCGACGGATAACTGGCTGCACCACCCGGTACATAGATCCCGACCGAATCAACGGGAACGAACCGTTGACGTCGTGTCACGTCTGCTTCGACGAGTTCGATGTCAGATGGCAGTTCTTGTTCGTGCCATTCGACGAGTCGTGTCGCCATCAACTTCAACGAGTCGATTAAGTTAGCGTCTGCCTGTTCGAACGCTTGTGTGATTCGTGTTTCACTGAGACGGAAATCTTCGAGATCGACCTGATCGAATTGGT
The DNA here is from genome assembly GCF_031844245.1 of Exiguobacterium sp. BRG2. Lineage (NCBI taxonomy): Bacteria > Bacillati > Bacillota > Bacilli > Caryophanales > Exiguobacterium > Exiguobacterium sp. BRG2. Next base: position 8,256 of record NZ_JAUZUW010000003.1, on the reverse strand, counting down.
TCGTGTAATCGCGGACAGCAGCGTCACCGTCTGTTGCGACGCGTTCGAGGATTGCGCGGACCGCAAGCTCCGTGTCGCGATCGATGCTGAAAGGTTTTGTCGGTGTCATGATCGTGTCACTCCTTCTGTCAATTGCTCGAGCAAGCGGATGACTTCAACCCGCTTCCGTTTTAACGTCCATTCGCTCGTAAAGAATCGAGCGCTGATATCGATGATTTTTTCGTATTCATTTAGTCCGTTTGCCCGTAACGTCTCACCTGTCTCGACGATATCGACGATTGCGTCAGCAAGACCGAGTAACGGCGCTAACTCGACCGAACCGTTCAACGGTACGATGTCGACGTCGACACCGAGTTCGCTGAAGTAGCGTTTTGCGATGACCGGATACTTCGTCGCGATCCGGACGCGGCGTCCGCCTTCAAATTGCAACGGTTCCTTCGCGCAGACCGACATTCGGCAGACGCCGAACGGTAATTCCGCCAGTTCCGATAGTTCTTGATCTGATTCAAGTAAGATGTCACTGCCGGTGATCGCGACATCAAGAACACCTTGAGCGACGTACGGAATCAAGTCCGATCCTTTCATGAAGACGAATTCGTGCTCGCCCCGTTTGACGATTAGTTCGCGTTCAATGGCTCCCCATGTCTCGACGCCAGCTTCTTTTAGGTAACGTTCTGTCGCTTTCGACAGCCGTCCTTTTGTAATTCCGATTCGCATTTAGAGCACCTCCGCCAACCGTTCGACCGAGAATCCGATGCCGAACGCCTGTTGTTCTTGTCCGAATTGTTCATAAAGCCGGTCATAGCGTCCACCGACGAGGACGGGTTCCGTCACACCTTCGATGAAACCGTGAATCGTGATCCCGTCATAGTACGTCTGTAAGCCCATTTGACCGAAGTCGAGATCGGCATTGACGGCTTCCGCGAGATCAAGCACGGCATTGAGTCGTGTCTCGTCGACGTACGGTAAGATCGTCTCTGCCCCTTCACGTCCGAATAACAAAGGTAGTTTCGCAAGTAAAGCATCATCCAGTTGACCCGCGATTCGCTTCAGTTCGATGACGTTACGTAAACGGAGCATCTGCGTCACTTGGTCGCGTAAGTGGTGATCACCAACGCGGGTCTCGATCAAATGCTCGATCAATCCGGCATCACCGATTGAGAGTGTGACTTCTTTTCCCGTCAGTTCCTCGACGAGTCGGACCGCGAGTTGAATTGCTTCGACTTCTGCGAGTTGTCCCCGTTCCTCGAATCCGACCTGGAACTTCTCTTCCGGTTGAAAGACCGAGCCACTGTAGAAGACACGTTTATATTGTTCGCGACCACGTTCGCTGAGTGCACGCGCGACACTAGTCGTAAAATCCATCCGAATCTGTTCCCGTCCACCGATTTCCTCAATTAAGGGGGTGATTAATCGGGTATAGTTAGATTGTTCGAGTCCATCCTCGAGCTGACGGATGACCCGTTGAAGCCGCGTTGCCGAGGCACCGACATAGTCCGTCGCTCCGTCCTTGAGTCGAATCGTAGAAAATGATTGCATACTCCCACTCCTTTATCTTATTATCACTGTACCACGCTAAATTATTTAACGATAAGATACCGTGTTTCGGGCACATTGTCAATCGCTTTGCTTGCCAATTCTAAAAAATCGGAGGGTTACTCATGCAATTATTGAAATGGGACGGTCACGTCCACAGTCCATATTGTCCACACGGTACGAAGGATCCACTCGAAGCCTACATCGAGCGGGCGTTAGAGCAAGGCTTAGAACGGATCAGCTTCACGGAACATGCCCCTTTACCTGAAGGTGTGACGGATCCTGCGCCAGATAACGATTCCGGAATGTCGTTCGCGACAGCCGATGCCTACCTGAAGGAATTGACACAACTCCGCGAGACATACAAGAATCAGATTGATATCCGGATCGGGATGGAGTTCGACTACTGGGAAGGGCATGTCGACGGGACGCGTGACATCATTGCCCGCTACGCTGACGTCTTAACCGACGGCATTCTCTCACTGCATTACTTATACATCGATGAGCAATATTACGGCGTCGACTTCAGCAAGGAAAGCTTCGGTGAGATCGTCACGAAACTCGGAAGCGTCACGGCGGTACACGAACGCTATTATGAAGGCATCCAAGCCCTCGTCATGACGGACCTCGGTGCACACCAGCCGAAGCGACTCGGTCATTTGACGTTACCGACGAAGTTCATCCAAGCCTATCCGCTCGAGTCGAACCCAACGAACCTCGACGACACGTTACGGAAGATCCGTCAGGCGAACTTCACACTCGACGTCAACACGGCAGGACTCCGGAAGCCATTATGTGGTCTTTCCTATCCTTACCCGGAACTCTTGCAAGTCACGCAGTCGTTATCGATTCCACTCGTCTATGGATCAGATGCCCATCTCGCAAAAGATATCGGTGCTGATTTTGATTTCATATGGTAACAAATGCAAAAAAACCGGATGCATTTAAGCTTCCGGTTTTTCATAATTTTAAATATATATAGAAAAAATAGAGTCAACGATTTCACTATAAAAATAATTCAATTTTCAAATGTTATTAAGCTTAATTTTCATGCTGTTTATCTATATGGATCCTTTCCCCTACTGCATATTTATTAAAAATCATATTTATAAAATGATCATATTCTTCGTCGTTAATATTTCCAGATTCATATTTTTTCTCTATCTCTTCAACTATAAAATCTTTTTTTTCTTTGTGCTCACCATTACTAATATCTATATCAACTATCGTTTTGCTTACAACATCGTAAAGGTTATCCTCAGATCGGTTCGCTTTTTTTGTCTTATTAATAAATAAAGTATGTTGAACAATTTTGTAAATGTTACTTTCTAAAACATTTTCAAAATAAACAGGATACTTTATTCGAGTCATGTACCCTGATATACCGATCGTTATTAATATCAAACTTATAACCACTTGTATCACGTGAGTAAGTTGATAAATAAGCAAGATCCCATCTTCATCTGAATAAGAAATATTAAACATAGAAACAGAAAATGCATGTAATATTATTTTTGTTATCTCATCAAATTTAAAACTCCAATTAGCATCAAACAGACTACATAATAAATAAATACTTGAAGAAAGTAATACTATCTCCATAATACTTTTTATAGCCAAATAAATTCGATCAGTTCCTGTTAAAAAACTCTCTGGATATTTTGAGGTAGTTAAGTCCATGTAAAATGATCTACCAATTTCAAAGCCCCTTAATACTAAACGAAGAAAAATTGGAGTTATGAGAATTAAAAAAATCAACATTTTATATTTAAAGATATAATAATTAATTAGTATCATAAATAAAATTGTTATTAACAAAAAAAACAAACTTAATGCTAAATTGCAATTATTCCTTAGCTTTATACTGTCTGTTCTTGATTTCATTATCCGATATTTATAACTAGATTCATTTAATAGATATTCGTTTTCTATTTCTAAAATCAGTGATTCAAAATCTTTGTTAATATTTTCTTTTAATCTACTAATAAAAATATTAAATTCTTGAGCAGAGCTCAAGTCTAAGAAGATAGATTTTCTTTGATTCTCATCATCATAATATTTTAAAAATAATTTCTTTCCATCTCCTTTTAAGATTTTTAATAGTTCTTTGAATTCTATTGGAGATATTTTTTTCTTTTTCGTTAATTTTTCAAAAAGATAAAGGAGAATTTCAATATTTTGATTATACTTTTTTGATTGGTCTGCTACATAAAATTCAGAAAATAAAGTATAAATTACAAAATCAATAAACTTCTTTGTGATTTCAGGTAATTTCACTAAACTTATTATAATCGAAATTACTAAAGCCACTAAAAACACTACCACTGTCCAGTTGATCAACTGTTCCTTAAAGCTACTATTTAGATAACTAAAAACTAAAATAAAAGCTAAAGGTATGCTACAAACTATCGAGGCTAGCCAAATGCTTATTTTTTTTAAAGTTAATCTTAATAGAATTACAGATAAAAACGTACAAGTAATGATAATAGATACTTGAAAGATGATATTCAAAGCAGTGTTACTAAATATTATTAAGAAGAGAATTATGCTGAATATAAGAATCCACACTATTAAAGAAAAATTGGATTTTATATATTTTTTCCCAGAAACTGTGTAATGCATATTATTTGGTACATAGAGAATATTGTCTAGCCGAGAAAATAACAAACTGATTTGAAAATAAAAAACTATTAGTATGATGTAAGAAATAAATAAGGACGGTGTTGAAAATTCTCCTAAAAAATCTTTCGGTTTAGTATTGTACAAATTTGAATATAGTAAAAACGCAGAGTATATAATCCAAAATATAAAAAAAGATAAATATGGAATTATTCCGTATATAACAGTCTTTATCGTTTTATCATTATGATTCATGATTTTATTAATTCTCCTTTTTAAATTATAGATAGAAACTTTAATCAATTATTATTAATAGTTTATTAATAGATCAATATCTTTTATTTAACTTTAGAAATGAGTACTTCAAAAACTTATACGTACTTTTAATTTTGTCGACTGTCATCATAGTAGCCTCCTTAAAATTTGATTTAGTACTTGAAAAGTTAGATTTTAATGAATTACTAGTTTTATACAAGACCTTATGAAAAGTCATATTAAACTTCTTAATCTCTGAATTCTTGATATTTATATTCATTGTTTTTATATAGAAAAATATGTACATCTGTATTTTATTTCTCTTCCTAATATGTTACTTAAATTTCAATTTAATTATAAATTTTATTATCAACCTCCCTCTCATTCAAAATTATATTACAATTTTGAATGAGAGTAATCTTTTTACATTTTCATTTAATTTTATTTTTATTACTATTTATTAAAAAGGATTTATCAGTAGGAGATACATTTATAAAAATCAGACTAAAAAAAATCGGTAAACGCATTAAACACGTCTACCGATCTTATGATTTCTTCTATTCTAAGTTGGCATGTTTCCCGTACATCGTCTGCGAATCGAGCTGTTTGTCTTCCATGATCTGCAGAATCAAGGCATCATAGAACAACAACATCGTCTGTTCAAACAACGAGCCCATCGGTTGAACCGTCTCGTCCGCTGATGCCGTTTGTTCTTTCGGAACTCCGGGCAATTTGACGACTAAGTCTGCAAGTAGTGCTAACGTCGACGTCGGATTAATCGTGACGACGGCAACCGTTCCACCGAGTTGCTGTGCTTTCTCGACGATTGGAATCAAGGTTTTCGTCTCACCCGATCCGGAACCGACGATCAACAAGTCACCCTCGCGTAAATTCGCCGTGACCGTCTCACCGACGACATACGCGTCGAGTCCCATGTGCATCAACCGCATGACGAACGCTTTTCCCATTAAGCCGGAGCGACCGGCTCCTGCGAGAAAGATTCGGTTCGCTTGCAGCACAGCGTCTGCCAGTTCTTTTGTCTCGGTTGCATCGATCGCTTCGACCGTCGAAGTCAGCTCTTCGATAATCGTTTGAATATGTGTCATTTACGCCTCTTGCAGCATCCGGTGCATCGTTGACGCTGTCTCTTGTTTATCATCTTGTCCCGTGATACCGCCACCGACGATGATCAAATCAGGACGTGCTGCGATGACTTCTGGTAACGTCTCCATCTTGATGCCACCCGCAACAGCAGTTTTTGCGTTCGTCACAACCGACTTGATTGTCGCGAGATCCTCGAATGAATTTTGACCGACTGCTTGCAAATCGTACCCTGTGTGGACACAGATGTAGTCGACACCTAATGCATCCAGTTCTTTCGCACGTGTCGCGATATCTTTCACAGCAATCATATCAACGAGAATCTGTTTGCCTGATTTTTTCGCTTCTTCGACTGCTCCTTTGATCGACATGTCTTCCGCTGCCCCAAGGATCGTCACGATGTCAGCACCGTGTGCGACAGCTTGACTGACTTCGTAGCCGGCAGCGTCCATGATCTTCAAGTCAGCGAGGACCGTTAAGTTCGGAAACGCGGCTTTCATCTCTTTGACGGCGCGGAGCCCTTCGTTGATGACGACCGGTGTGCCGATCTCAACGATATCTAAATTGTCTTCCCCGATTTCTTTGACTAAAGCAATCGCACCTGCTGTATCGACTAAATCAATTGCGAGTTGTAATTTCATTTTGTATCTCTCCCATTCTTCTCTATATTGTCGTACCTGACACTTCCTTCGGACGTTCATGAAGGAACAAGACTAAATATAATCCGCAGGAGCATTCTTGAGAAGTACGCACTTTTAATTTACATAGTGCGGTTTTTCATACATAGTGCAAAAAAGTATACTGTCAATCGGAAGAAAGACTATACTGGAGCAGGAGGTGGAACGATGCCACATTTTGAAGACCGTCAGTTTAACTGTGAGAAGGAATTGACACTCTCGATCATCGGGGGAAAATGGAAGATGCTCATTCTTTGGCACTTAGGCAAGGAAGGCACGAAACGCTTCGGGGAACTGAAAAGTCTGATGCCTGGTATCACGCAACGGATGCTCGTCAATCAACTGCGGGAACTTGAAGACCACCATATCATTCACCGAGAAGTCTACCCGGTCGTACCACCGAAGGTCGAATATTCGTTGACGCCACACGGTCATAGCTTAATGCCGATTTTAGATGCGATGTATGATTGGGGTAAGGATTATGCGAAAAACGTTTTGGAGATCGATTTCGAGCAACAGAAAATATCACCATAAAAAAGATGCTCATGGTCTCGTCTCCTTTTAGAGATAAGTCCACTGAGCATCTTTTTTAGGATTCTTCTGTTGTATAGATCTTCGACATCGCCAGTTCATCAACGTATTCGCCATCGATGAAGAGAGACGCAATGCGAGTTCCTTCGATGTTGAAGCCAAACTTATGATAGAGCTCGATTGCCCGCAGGTTATCCTTGCGAACTGTCAACTCGAGCCGGATGAGTCCCGCTTCAATCGCAAAGGCATCCACCGCTTCAAGTAGACCTGCACCGAGCCCACGCCCCGTATAGGCATCCAGCAAGCCGATAACGAGATTCGCCCGATGACGAATCCGACTCGGCTCACCACCAACGACGAGCACATACCCGACGAGTTGCTCGTCAACGTCTACGACGAAGATATCCGAATTCGCAGCCTGACCGAACTTCTCGATGAACGCCTCCGCCTGTTCCGTTGACAGGACACGTTCCTCCGGCTCATACAACATATATTTCGTTTCCCGATCAATGCGTCGCATCAAGTCCGATAAGGCTTTTCCGTCCATCAACGTGGCGCGTCGTATCATAGGTGTCAGCTCCATATAGTCATATAGTTAATAAATTTAGTATAAATCAGTTTTCAAAGTTATCTGAGATAGAAATTTCCATATATTTGTTACCTAAATCAACCATTTTAACGGATTTATCGTTAAAATTCTCTATCTTCTCTTGCTTATACATTTTCTTTACGTCTATTTTTGTGGAAGATAAATATTTTCGAGTAAATTTATGAGTTCTTGTTCCTTTCATGTTTATTTCCTCCTAAAAAATAAAACAAAGTTTAAAAGTTTAATAGAATAATTTTTTCTTATGGCTTTTCTTTTAAAATTTTTGATAAATCATGAAATGCGTTTTGTAAATTATCATATTCTTTGAAGAATTTGTTTATTCTTTGCCTTTTATTAGTTAAAATATTTTCCTTAAAGCCTTCTAGCTTAACGGTTCCTGAATTATCAAATAATCTTATTGTGTAGATTACGTTAGTATTTTCATAAATCCATATGTAATCATTACCCGTTTTGATAAATTTCCATTCTAAAAAACTATTAACCTTGGATAAATCATTTAATAATGATAATACATTAAAGTATCGCTTAGTCGGATCAATGTTTAATGCCTTATTAATAATTTTGCGTATAGATTGTGGTACGTGTGGTAAATAAGATTTTCTATCAGGAAATTTGCCTGATAGAATTATATTTTTGAAATCGATGGAATTACTTGTACTTATCTCATCATATTGTTCTTTAAAATTTTCTTCTCCATTAACCATTCTATATAAGGTTAAGCCTACTCCATAAATATCAGTTAGAACCGTTCTTTCCTCCGTGCTAAACATTTCTGGTACGACATGTGGAATATATGCTTTTTTTTGAATTACTGAATCATCTGTTCGTAAATATTTAGATAATCCAAAATCAGTAATTACAGCTTTTCCGCTGTTATCAATTAAAATATTTGTCGGTTTAATGTCTAAATGTAATATCTTTTTGGTA